>CAZPCA010000015.1:0-31251 GCA_964584995.1 uncultured Bifidobacterium sp. | reverse complement strand
TGGAATCCTTCGCCGCCTGCGCATCTTCCGGCCGTACGGCGAAGCTGATGGTATGTTCGGAAGAACCCTGGGTGATAAGAATGATGTTCACTTTTGCCTGATAGATGGCATTGAACAAACGGGCCGAGATGCCGGCAACACCCACCATACCACTGCCCTGCAGCGTAAGCAGGGTGATGTGATCAATGGAAGAAATACCTTTAACGAGATAGGTATTATCGCCCGGCTTAACGGAGATGAAGGTTCCTGCAGCCGAGGGGCGAAAGGTATTCTTGATTCGCAGGGGAATTTTCTTGTCGAGGGCGGGCTGTATAGTAGGCGGATGGATTACCTTGGCACCGAAGTGCGAGAGTTCCATCGCCTCATTGTATGTCATGGAAGGCACGCTGAAGGCTTTTTTCACTTTTCGGGGATCGGCGGTCATAACGCCATCCACATCCGTCCATATTTCTATTTCTGCGGCCTGCAGTGCGGCACCGAAAATCGCAGCTGTATAATCTGAGCCCCCGCGGCCCAATGTGGTCATCTCCCGCTTGTGGGTGGCCCCGATGAAACCGGTGATGATGGCGTGCCCTTTCAATTTACGGAAGCGTTCGCGGATGAGTGCATTGGTAGACGGGAAGTCGACGTGTGCACTGCCGAAGTTCTCGTCGGTACGCACAAGGTCTCGTGCATCCACGAAGGTAGCGCTGATGCCATCGTGTTGGAGATAAGCGGCGATGATGGCCGAGGAGAGCACTTCGCCCTGGCCACTGATAAAATCAATGGTACGCGCCGAGAGCTCCTTCACGAGATAAATTCCATGCAGGATGTCGTGCAGCTCGGTGAACACCGATTCCACAAAATCATGCAGCTGCTTGTCTCTGCGCAGTCCGAGTTCGCGGATGCATTCCTGATGGCGTTCACGGATCTTGTGGTACACATCGATGTACTCTTCTTTGCGCCTTGCCGCCAGGCGGCTCATGCGGATCAGGTCGTCGGTGACACCACCGAAAGCAGAGAAGACAACTGCCATTTTTTTACGGCCTTTGTGCTGGCGCAGGATGTCGGCGACACCCCGGATGCGGGAGGCTGAGGCCACAGAGGAACCTCCGAATTTGAGTACGATCATAACGGTATTAAGCTCCCTCTATACGGCCGAACACAGCCAAGGGTTACCGTAAAGCCTAAAAGCAGGACGATTTAACGTGCTGAAGAATTGCGGGTTAGCACCATTTATGCAAGCTCCGGATACGGGCAGTAAGCCGGTGGCGATGCGATCCGCAGCCCTCAACTGATGAAAGCCAGCACAAGGTGTTTTTTTTGAAATTGCAGTTTCGGTGAATGGAATGATCCGGTAACGGCCTCACCTACGTGAACGAAGGATATAGTGGCGAATCCACTTAGGGTATCTTTCGGCACTGGTAAACCATTCAACCGCTCACTTTCATTTAATCAGATACTATCCATTGTCCGGAACATAAGATCTCTGTGGATTTCAAAATTTTGGAAAAAGGTAAAACACCCATTTCCCGATATTGTAGGTATCGTAAGCCACATAAGCATAGCCCCCATAACCGCCCCAATCGCTACCCCAGGAGTTTTTGATGATCCATGCATTTTTGGCATCACACCAACCAACAATGGTGACAATATGATCTGTATAGTCAGGACACGATGTTCCATCCGGACATCGTGTAGTTCCACTCCTGACTGCATTCAGTACACCCGTATCATAGGTACGCCAGCCGGTTCCTGATACGAGTGCTGAAGTAACTGCTCCGTACAAGCGAATGGCAGCTTTCACTTCGTCCTTTGACGGGAATCGTGTATTAGAGCCCACCTGTCCGTAACCAAAAATTCCATAACGACCCTCCACCGTGCTTCTGCAGGCTCTGTCATTTCCTGTATAGGGGTAATTCGCCTCCGTGGCAACAGGGTTGCATACCATGTAATCCATCGCACGGTTCGGAAATCCACCATCTTCACAATTTCCGCAATCTGTGATTTGATTGCAGGTTTGACCACAATTCAGCAATTCCTCCTCTGAAACATCATGCGTTGTAGGATAGCCAAGGGGACCATATACAAATTTGTAGGAATGTTCATACGCTGCCGCAGTCGCGAATGCCCAGCAACTACCACAAACCGCACCCTGGTCTTTTACAGGCGTTAATATATCCGTTCGGAATTCGCACGAAGATGCACCCATGAGTATTTTTTGTGTCAGCGGCACAAAATCCGTCAAGTAATATCGGTTCCATGCCCATCCTTTTGCCTGAAAGCTCTGCTCAGCTGATTTCGCAGCTTGAAGATTATATTCTGCAATCCGCTTCAACTCCTCCGTATTGTCCACTTTGGAAGTCAAGCCTCCCTTCAAGTAACGCGGCTCACGGTTAAGCACTGCATTGGGCGCCACGGTAAAGGTCTTCCCGGGAACCAGTTCCAGTGCGGATTTTTCATCGTTATACCGCTTCCGCCCATCTGCGCTCAACCCGGCCTCCAACTTAGCCATGTCCCGCTTTTTCTCAAATGATTTCAGTGGATCCGACTGCGCAAAGAGGCAAAACGGCATAAGTGCCAATTGGACTGTGTAATATAAAGTATGACTGAACCGCATAGGTAGAGGTTTATAATCTGAGCAAAGCTACCTACCTGAAACAGACAAAAAAATCCCCTTTGTAGGGGAATTTCAGGCGAAATGTTGACCACAATGCACTCAGAGAAACGACGATTTCAATGGCCAACGGAGTCCATCATGGTACAGGAACCTCCAAAAACAAGATTCCAGGCCTCACCGCCGAATACAAACGCAAGGAAAAGAGTTAGACCAGAGGCACCATGACCTGCCAAAAGCACACACAACTTATTATTTTTTAATTATTTATGATTTTTTTCATGTTCTGTTTTGCTATTACTCTTTAGAGTTCTACATTTGCATTCCCAATTAGGGAGGGGAGCATAGCTCAGCTGGTTCAGAGCATCTGCCTTACAAGCAGAGGGTCACAGGTTCGAATCCTGTTGCTCCCACAGACACAAAGCCTGTTAATCAAAGGATTGACAGGTTTTATTATTTTGCCCTGATTGCTTAGTACGCGCAGTTGAATTGCTAATTGGACGTAAAGCTTGCCAAGTTGATTGTAAACTTTTACATGTAGCTGCAAGCATAGCCAACATTCTCTTGCTCGCCTATCCTTATATTCATATTTGCTGAAGCTGAACAAACCTTACAGCTAAAATCAGCTCGAAAAATTAGGATAAAAACCCCAGTCGGTTACTGCTTCACCAAGCGGTAGGTCTTTGAGCCATCACCCAGCTGCAGGAAGTAGATGCCGGAGGTAAAGCCTTCCATATTGACAACAGTAGAAACCGCATGGATTGTTCCTTGCTTAAGTACTCGACCGCTGGTGTCCAATAGTGTAAAAGTCGTTCCGACCTGGCCTTGATGTACACTGATGGTAAAGAAATCAGAAAAAGGAACTGGGAATAGATCGACAGCAGCAGATCTTTCGCTCATAAATATCCTTCGCTCGCTTAACACGAACAATTCATCATCGACGAGGCTGTAAGTATTCCATCCTTCCTCAGGATGCGGATCCAGCAGTGTACCTTGCGCCGAAACGTTCCTGCTCAGTAGCACTTCCATGCCAGAACTCCTTTTCGCCGTAATCGAAACACCGGCATCCTTAACATTGGCCCAGCTCAGTTTAATGCCTTGAGAGAGGTCCTGATCGACTACCAACTCGGGCGCACCTCCTGTGAGGGGAACATTCAGATTCCTGGTGAAAGAATAGCTCAGCAACTGCGATTCCACAGCTGTATTGTCTACAGTTCGGTAAGCCGTCATCGTTATAGTGATGTTGTTGGCTCCATTATCGGTAACATCTACTACACCGTATTGACCAGTGGTGGAATTCGGATTAAGGAAAACACCCTGACTGTAGGTGCCACCCTTGTTGGAACCACTTGAATTGAGTGCGGCACATTGGAAAACAGGATAATCGTTCGGGTTATTGGCACTTGTTGCATAGTCGTGGTTTGCACCATTATCAATGGCCACCATGTGTGCATCTCCGCTAAGGATGAACATATTGCGGATATTGTTATCGCGGAACCAGTTGCCGAGTTCTGTTCGCTCTGCCGTAAAGCCCCCCCAATTGTCGGTGTTGTTGCCCCCAAATGACACACTACTGACCCAAGCAATCATGAGGTTGTTGTTTTTCGCAAACAAACACTGGTTTTTGAACCATGCTTTCTGCGTTGTCCCCATCATGGAGGTAGAAGTGCGCTCGGAGCGCAGGTCCGTAAGTATGAAATGTACACGCCCGATAGTGAATGCCTGGTAAATCGGGACATTTCCGGATCCCGCTGGCAGGGAGTAATGCGGAATGTATTCCTGGTAAGCCTGCCTGGCGTTGGCTTTACCTACTGAGCTGCCACCACTGTTGTTGCCGCAGTAATCGTGATCGTCCCAGGTGTAGGCCAATGGCACGTTCAGAAAAAGTGAGGCCGTAGGTGCCTGAGATAGAATTTCCGATTCATACGGAGTCCGATGTACAGAAATGCTTGTGGATGAATTCGGATTGGCGTAATGGAAATCTCCGGCAGCAAGATGAAACAAAGGCTGTTTGGCCTGGATCAGGGTATAGGCCTGGTGGTTAGACGTCACGGCACAGGAACCGAGCGTGAACCGATAAGAAAAAGCTCCCGAAGCAGGGGTCTTGAATTTACCGACATCGCCCGCAGATGAATCAAGAACCCCGCCGGACTCCACAGCATAGAAGTATGTGGTATTCGGACTCAAGCCCGTCACACTGAACTTAGCCATGAAATTATTGGCAGTATTAGCGGATACGTAGCCTGAATACACCGGATTGCTGAGCGAGGCGGATGTACTCAGACGTAAACGAGCAGTTGTGGTGGACAAGGTCAGTTTCGCGACTACGGTAGCGGACGTCGGCTGGATCGCACCGCTCCAGAGGTACAGCACCTCATTGGTCTGAATCGCCGTGCTGGAACTGGTGGTGAATGCAGAGGCCGTACTGTAGGCACTGCTTCCGGCACTGCATACTGTTTGCACCTGAAACTGATAGCCAGTAGAGGCCGTAAGTCCCGTCAAAGCCCTTGAAGTGCTGGTCAGATTACTGACCGTGGTCCAGGTGGTGGCGCTGCTAGCTTTCCATTGCAAGTTGTAGGATGTTGCGCCCGTTACGGCACCCCAGTTCAGTGTTGCTCCGGTGGTACTGATACCGGAAGCGCTGAGTCCCGTAGGAACACCGCAGGTAGCTACCGCACCTTCCACACCGATCACGGCAAGGTCGAAACTGATATCGCTGTCGGAAGTCGATACCTGATGGATTTCCGCAGCGATGGTATTGCTCCCTACCTGTAAGGCAGATAGACTGAGCGGAACAGAAATGCTGGTGGCACCGTCGTCAGAAGCGGAAGCAGAAGCCAGTGTATTGAATGCAATGGTACCCGAAGGCATGTTTCCCCTATACACCTCCGTGCCGTTCACGTAGATAACGATTCCATCGTCTCTCTTCACCCTCAATAAATAGCTGGTGAAGGTAGCTGCACTGGTAATAGTGAATGTTTTCCTGAAATAGGTGGTGACAAACTTCACAGTTCCCCCACTGGGTACAACCGTTGCTTCATCGCCATCTCCGTAACCCAACTGCCCCGGACCACTGGGCCAGGCAGTATCGCTGAATGCAGGTGCCCTCCAGGCTGTACCTTGATTTGACCCATTGGCAAGGTACTTCCAGACGGAACCATAAGTAACCAGTGTTTGATCCGCTTTGGCAACCAGCTGCAGCAACACACAACACACGGCAATGATCGTAACCTTCTTCATACACGAATGGATTCCCCTCGAAAATGGATACCCGACTTTTGCTTTGGATTAGCAAATTATGAATTTTAAGGTATGATGTCAAGTAAAATCCCTCTGAAATAGTAAAATCGGGGGCTGAACCGGCATATTCAAACAATCAGTAAAATAATTGAATTTTTTCAGAGACAAATCCTACTGTCGGGAATCGAACGAACAACCAGTTCCGGGAGTGTGTCTATCAACCCTTAGGTAGTTCGTTAGATTATAATCCAATAAAAAAGCCGGGGCAATACCCCGGCTATACGAATTTCTTCATTCCGATATCACTCCTTCACCACCTGGCCGCCCAACACACCTTTTTCGCCGAGTAAGCGGTAGTGGTATATACCTGCGGGCATGGCAGTAAGGTCCAAACGTATTTCCTGCTGACCGACACTGCGCTGTCCCAGTTGCGTGCGCTGCATCAATTTACCCATGGCATCGTACAGTTCGAGCGAGATACTCCCCGCTGATGAAAGCATGATGGGAATGATGACTTGTCCGGTGGATGGATTGGGATAGGCATCCGCCACAGACATACCTGCGGCAATGTTCTCCTGCAAAGAGGTTACGAGATTGTATTTGATCTGTGCCTGCTGGGCTCCGGTTTGCAAATCGTTGAGTTCGTTACCCGCGATGAGCGCGAAGGCCACAACGACCGAATCGCCGGGAGCAATAGTGAAAGGCCCGGAGCTGACTACATCGATCACATCGTTTCCTGCAGCAGTTCCTCCGGCAGTAGCACGGTTCGTGGAAAGGGCAGTGTATTTTTCGTTGGTATCAAATCCATTGCTCAGGTCAAGACCTCCTCCCCCACCGGTGGTGTTATCAATGGCATAGTGAACAAAAGGCGTCGGCGTCAACACCTTGGTACCTGCATAATAGCCACCCGCATCGGTACAGTAATCATAACCCATTTTGAGGGAGAGGTCCTGGTCGCCTTTGTTGTTGGCATAGTTTTGAATATCCCAATCGGAGAAGATACCTGCAAAGAGATTATTCAAGGTAGTGGTACCATTGTTACGGATGGTGTATTCAAAGATGTGGAATTTAGAATTGGGAGGATTGACCCAGGACATGGACCTGTAATCCACCAACACATTCAGGGGATTGGGATTGGTGGCATCACTGAAGCGTCCGTAAGTATCGAAGTCCGACCATATACCGGGATCGTTTTTCTGGATGGTTTGAACGGATTCAAAGTCCTCATCGGAGGTAGTGCCTGTACCACGAACATTATCCGCGACTTTACCGCTGACACCAATCATGAAACCAGCCTCATAGCTAAGGGTTCCCTCCTGGTTGTAGTTGAACCCTAGTCCTTCAAGTTGAGAATCGGCATTGTAACACAAACGTCCGCGGCTGGTGTTGGTGGTGAATACATCGTTGATGGTGATGTTCAGGTAATCCACGTTGACCGTCTCGTTGAAGTACTGGAAATCGTTGTAGGTGCCGTCCTGGAAGCTAAGACGGAAGGAAATGGGCGTATTTTGCGGGGCGTTCGCATTGATCTTCACCACGAAGGGATCTGCAGTATTCTGAGCTACACCAAGTGTTGCCAGCGCACCGATGGTGGTGGAACCATCGATGATGGTGATGTAAGGTGAAGTACTGGTCATGGTAACCACCAGGTTGGTGGTAGCGGCCAGGTAATTGGTGAAATCACCCGTGATGCGCATGGTGTCGTTGACAACAAGAATGTCATCATTATTGTCGGTGACCACCTTGTTGCTGAAGCGTACCGAAGGACCGGAGAGCGTCAACGCATTGAATAAATTGACACGACCGGTTCCAAGTTGGTTCTGGTAAGAGGCATTGGAAGAAAGGCCATAGATATTGTCTGCGGTGATACGCAGCTGCTCTCCTACCTGCAGTGCGTTGTAGGATGGGAAATAGGATTTCACAATTGCTGCGCAACCGGCTGCCACGGGTGAAGCCATGGAGGTACCGCTCTGTGCCTGGTAGGAGTTGTCGAACTGTGCGGCATAGATACTGGAACCGGGTGCACATACATCCACCCAAGTACCGAAATTCGAGAAGCCGGATTTACCATCGTTAAAACCGGTAGAAACGATACTCAACACATTGTCGTGGCCTGCGGGGTAAAAAACCTCGTTGGAGCTGTTATTACCGGCGGCAGCAATTACCAAACTGTTCTTGTTGAAAGTAGCATAGTTGATGATGCTTTGACCAAGCGAACTACCACCGCCACCGCCCCAGGAGCAGTTGATGATCTGACAACCCATGTCGGCAGCATATACGATCCCTTCGTACGCTTTGGTCAGCGCACCGGAGGCATCAGAAATTTTCACCGGAAGGTATTTGCAATAAAATCCGGGAGAAGCTACGCCGGTACCATTATCGGTCACCGCTGCGGCACATCCCGCCACGTGAGAGCCATGCGAACTGGCATTGACTTGAGGATTGTTATCGTTCTCCCCGAGATCCCAGCCACGGAAATTATCCACGTATCCATCGTTGTCATCGTCTACACCGTTCACGGGATCAGCGTAGTTGAACTTCAGGTTACCCAGCATATCGGGGTGATCCATGTCGCCGCCCGTATCGGTGATACCGATGACCGTACTGGTATCCCCTTTGTGGATGTCCCATCCGCCAAAAGCGTTGATCTTGGTGAGGTGATACTGTAAAGTCAAGGAGCCATCATTGGGGGTGTACTGCGTACGGGGAATGAATTTCGGCTCTGCGAATTCCACGAGACCCGTCTGCTGGATGGCACGGATGGTCTTGATCAAATCCTGATTGGCCGAATAATGCAATTCGTAGATGAGACTCAAATCCTCGAGACGCTGGCCACGCTCGTTCACCGGAGAAACCGGAGGCTGATGACGGGGAAACATCTTGAAGAGCTGCACATTGCCCAGGCTTGCCAGCACCAGGCGGAGTTTTTCGAACTGAATAGAGTTATCACCGCATACCGCACGGTATTCGGGCTTAACACGGAAAACCACGGTGCGTTCCATGTAATCGGCGGAGGTGACACCCGCTGGTAAGACATAAGCACCGCGGGAGCTTGGGGCCGCAGCATGGGTTGCATTCACTGTCAGCGCAACAAGGGCCAGCAGCGCTAGTAAAGATTTTTTCATCGGTTAGGGTAAATGATTGTGTGGTTACGAATTTACATTGAACAGGGCATATCTGAAAGCTGTTTCATCAACTATTTCATTTTTACGGTTCTATGACCCGCCGAATTGCCATCTGAGCTGCAACTTCACTTCATCCCTTCGAAAGGGCTGACGATCGTTCCGCAACGACATAGCAGCAATACGTAACCATGCATCCAGTCCATGGGCCAGCCTGTAACGGAACAGGAAGTAATACCTTGAACCGATGCCCGAAACAGCAGGAAGACTGAAAGAGCCGGGCATATCCTGCTCATAGCTGTAAATCCTACTTGCATAAGCGGTCGTTTCAAACACCGCCCACCGCAATGCGACACTGAAGCGCTTGCCCATCGGCCGGTAGCGACACTCCTGGAAAAACAGGGTACCTGTCTGAACCGAGGCATCCGACCGGACCCATGCGCACTCCATTCTCGTCTGCATTTCCCAGTCACGGCCATACAACCACTGAAACTGAAGTCGAATATTTTCCTGAAGGGCATAGTCAGACCCAGCCCCAACGGACTCAGACAGCTCCTGCACCTTTTTCTCCTGCCGGTATCGGAGATACAGTTCTGCGCTACGGGAGGGCGTATAGGTCAACTGGCTGGTCCAGTCGTGGCCTTGCGAAGGCGCATCCGCCGTGTAGCGCAGCCAGGGAAAAGCGAATTGGTCCAGATAGGTTTGCAGGTTGAGTGCCGGTGTCCATTTCCATTGAAATCCTGCCACTACACCACGTTCATTGCGTGTTCTGCTCCCCTCCCTGAGTGCATCGACGTCCATGCCCTGAAATTCCGCAGGATAGTTTCGCAGATGGCAACTGAACGTGAAGCGTGCATCCGGCATAAGCAAAATCCCTGCGAGCGTGGCAAGGGTCCCGTTTTTGTCAAGTACCGACTCTGAATAGACAATGCCGTTGCGCAATGCATACCGAAGGGCAATGCCAGCCTGCAGAAAATCGCGGCCGCTGTGGTCGAACAGCTCGTAAGGATCGTCGCCGGGCCATAATGCATGTTCAAAGTGGTGCTGGTGTAGTATAAGCTCGCAACGCCATTTGGACCTCTCGTGCTGTAGATGGATTCCTGCACTTTGATGTCCGAGCCTTGCCCTGTCCTCCATTTCTGCATAGCTTCGGTGAAAGCCACTGCCGGAGATGCTGCTGACCAGGAAGGTTCGAAAAGCGGAATCGGCAGGAAAGAGTGAAGCATCTCGCTTGCGGTAAGAAAACCAGTAATCCAGTTGCCAGTTGTTCTTCACAAGCGACATGGCCAGCCCTCTGTAAAAACCGTCTTCCGCAGTAGAACTGTAAGGCCTGATGCCTTGTGCCCGTCTGTAAAACTGTGTAATGTCGGTACTCTTACCCATCGACCAACCATTCCAGGCGGTGAGGCCCTGCCCAAATTGGATCTGGTAGTCGCCGATGGCGAGCGTACGCAGTGCTGAACCCGGCCGTAAAAAGACATGCCAGGAGAAAAAGTCCATACGGCCACCGTTGTTCGAGGGGAAAAACCTTTCCCCTGCATCTTTTTCCGCAGTAACACCTGCGCTGAAGTGCGTGCCGGCACGCATCCGGTAACGAATGAACAACTGATAAGGATCGCCTGTGTAGAACGGATAGTTTCCGTCACCGGAATAACCCGTCTTATCCTGCAGATATCTGCGGGAACGGAGCACCACTTCGTGACGGGCAGCATGCAACAGATTGCCGATTGAAAACCGCTCGTCGACCAGCGGCTTGCCGCAATACACGAAGGGTAGTACTCGACGTATGAAGGCCGTATCCCAGTGCGGGATCACCTGAAGTTCTTCATGTACCGCCAATCGGCCAAAGCGCTGACGATGGGCCAACAAAGTCTGTGCATGAAGTGGTGATAAGATGGGCGAATTTGCGATTTCCTGAAGGTCACTGGTATTGAGGTCCAGAAGTGGCCATTCGTCGGGTTCCTGCATCGATTCGGCGCTCAGGATGGATGCGTCCGCTTGTATGTTTTCAAGGATCTCTCCATCCGGGACCTGGGCAAACAGGTCGGGAATCATCAAACAGGAAGAAAGCACAGTGCAAAGGAAAAGGGACCGTTCAATGCGCATAGCCGATAGTTGCGAGGGGACTCAAGCCTGGTAAATGTTGACGGTTAGCCGACACCGTTATTGTAAGGGAGCGTATATTGCAGCGCATACCGAAGCAGGTACTGAAGTCCCTGCCGCTGATACCGGCGAATACCAATACATCGGCGTGCGGACGGTAGCGCAAGGCGAGCGAAGTCACCGGAACGGAAGACCGGAAGGAACATTCCGTGAGCACCTGAAACACCGGCGACAAACGGAATCTTACCCCGGCGGTGAAGGCCTGGTTTCTCCCGACACCTTCGTAGGCTCTCTCCAACGGTATATCCGCGTAAGTAGCGACATCGACACTTTTGCTCAGCATCGCCACCGCGCCGGTCCGCAGCCAGGTAGATGCATTGCTGCCGTAGCCCTCTGCCAACATCAGCGATTCCCTCCTTGCGGAGATGGCTGCCGTAAAGTTCGGCCCGAACGATCGACCCAGACCTAACACCCAGTGCTGGTAGCGCAGCAATTCAAATCCCTTATGCCGGTAGCCAATTATGGTGTAGAAAGAATGCCTTCTACCCAGCCGTAGACCTACCCCTCCCTCCTGCAACTCCTGCAGCATAAAGGGTCGTGCGGCATATACGGCCATCGACCATTTACCTGCCGAGTCGGCCAGTGCGGGATTGCCCCAGGCTGCAGTAAGCGGACAGTCGGAAAAAACTGTTGTACCTCCGAAATTATCCGGTGGGGTGAATTGTGCATGCAGGTTCGGCGTAAGCGCCAACACGTATGCCGGCAAAATCAATTTGCGGATTGCAATCATCGTAAAAAATGAAGTGGGCCTCCGGATGAAAAAGAAAAGCCCTGTTAATTATGAGGAAGATCCGCCTCAACGACGGGACATCTGAATTCAGGCCTTGCGGGTCTTTCTGGATTTCTCCATGTTCTTCGCAGACTCCAGCACCTTATCGCGCATGGTATCCTTGTACCGCATGATCCGCTTCAGCAAATCATTGTCGGCGGTGGCCAGCATTTGTGCAGCAAGGATTCCCGCATTTTTGGCTGCGTTGAGCGCCACAGTGGCCACAGGTACTCCGTTCGGCATTTGTAAGATGGAAAGAATGGAATCCCAGCCATCGATGCTGTTGGATGATTTTACAGGAACACCGATCACCGGCAGCGGTGTCGCGGAGGCCGTCATTCCCGGCAGATGAGCTGCCCCGCCGGCCCCGGCGATGATCACCTTGATACCACGCCCGGAGGCCTCCTTGGCATAGGCGAACATACGGTCGGGAGTCCGGTGTGCGGAAACCACCGTGATTTCATAGGTAACCTTCAATTCATCCAATACCGCTGCAGCCTCCCGCATGACGGGAAGATCGCTTTCGCTACCCATGATGATTCCAACTAAAGCCATACTTTTTTTGATAATGGTGTTTTTCATGCTGCAGCCGAGGAGACCACAGTGATTTTATCTGCTATTCGAAAGGCTAATATACTTAAAGAATGAAACCGTCAAACGCACACGCAATCATGTTGCAGAGTTTTTGAAAGCCGGATGACACCGCTACCAAGTTCATCAACCCGCCACTACTTTCAGCATCTGCTGCACTTCCCGTGCACGTTCAATGGCATCCTGCAGGTTTGCCGCAGTGACCGTGACATGCCCCATCTTTCTGAAGGGTTTGGTGACTTTCTTTCCGTAAAGATGCACATAGACCCCGGGCCAGGAAAGCACTTCGTTCAATCCCTTGTAATGTGCCGCGCCGCTCTGCCCAGGCTCGCCCAGCAGATTCACCATAACTGCAGGCCGTACAATCGAAGTATCTCCGGGGGGTAGTCCCAGGATGGCCCTGAGGTGCTGCGCATATTGCGAAACCACATTCCCCTCGATGGTGTGGTGCCCGCTGTTGTGTGGCCGGGGTGCAATTTCATTGACCAGCACTTCCCCGTCGGCAGTGACAAACATCTCCACCGCCAGCAGGCCTACCAGTCCCATTTTATCGATCAGTTGCCGCGCAATGGCGATGGCTTTCTCCTGCACCTCGTCTGCAATCCTTGCCGGACTGCAGAGGAACTCTACAAGGTTGGCCTGGGGATTGAACTCCATTTCCACAGCCGGAAAATGGGCGATCTGCCCTGCTGCATTCCGTGAAACAAGCACTGCTATTTCGGCAACGAAGTCCACCAGTTCCTCCAGCACACAGGGCGCATCGAAGGCATGCTCTGCATCGGCCTCCGAACGAATTTTCATCACCCCTTTACCATCGTATCCGCCTTTACGCAGCTTCAGCATCCCCGGCAAGTGGCCGGTCATTTCTTTCAGGGCCGCCTTGTTCTCGACCAGCACAAAGCCGGCCGTAGGAATGCCGTGCCCCGCGTAAAATTCTTTTTGAAGCCCTTTGTCCTGTACCATGCGCAGCAATTGCGGTTGGGGATAAACAGGAATGCCTTCGGCCTCCAGCCTTTCCAAACCACGGATGTTCACGTGCTCTATTTCGACCGTGACCAGGCTGCAATCCTTGCCGAAGCGGTACACGTCTTCTTCGGAGCGGAAATCTCCGTGCGTGAAGCTCTCGCAAAGATGACGGCAAGGGGCCGAAGCATCAGGATCCATGACCGAAGTGCTGATATTCAGATTAATAGCCTCCTGAATCAGCATTCTACCCAATTGTCCGCCGCCGAGGATACCCAAGCGAAACGATTCCCCTGAAAAGTGAAATTGCATGGGGCAAAAATACACCGAAATCGAAGCGAAGCACCGGCCAAACGGATACAAATGTTTGCACTGACAGGGGGCTTTTTTCGTACCTTCGCAGCCGCTATGGCAGACGTTCAGGTACACGATAAAATCTTCACTCCCTTCATCTCGGCCGATAAGATACAGGCCCGGGTGGCCGAAATGGGCGCTGTCATTGACCGCGACTATGCGGGCAAACGGCCACTGCTTATCGGTGTATTGAACGGTTCTGTGATCTTCATGGCTGACCTTTTGCGCCACATCCACAGCGCCTGTGAAATCGGCTTTATCCGGGTGAGCTCCTACCACGGCACTGAAAGTAGCGGCAAAGTGAGGAATGTGATGGGTCTCAACGACGATATTACCGGAAGAGACATCATCATTGTGGAAGATATCATTGACACGGGCGATACGGCCGTCTATCTGCTCGATGAAATCCGGAAGAAAGGTCCTGCGAGCGTGAAATTCGCCACTGTGTTGTTCAAGCCTGAAGCGCTGCGACACGATGTGCGTCCCGATTACGTCGGTTTCGAAATCCCTCCTGCATTCGTAGTGGGTTACGGGCTGGACTACGACGGCCTTGGACGTAATCTCGCCGACATTTATCAACTCAAATCTTCAACCTAGCACATCCCATGCTGAACATCGTACTCTTTGGCCCTCCGGGTGCCGGGAAAGGCACGCAGAGCACACGCCTCATTGAAAAATACCAATTGGTGCACCTGTCAACGGGTGATATCTTCCGCGCCAACATCAAAGGCGGCACCGAACTGGGCACGCTGGCCAAAAGTTACATGGACCAGGGCCAGCTGGTTCCCGACGAGGTGACCATTCGTATGCTGGAAGCCGAGGCGAACAAATCACCGGAAGCCAAAGGCTTTATCTTCGACGGTTTCCCCCGCACTCCGGCACAGGCTGCTGCACTGGATGCATTCCTTGCCGGCAAAGGGACTGCTATCACCATGATGCTCGCCCTTGAAGTGGAAGAAGAAGAGTTGAAGAAAAGACTGTTGCTTCGCGGGAAAGATTCCGGGCGTGCGGACGATCAGGATCCTGCAGTGGTACAAAACCGCATCAACGTATACCGCAATGAAACCGAACCGGTACGCGATTACTACCAGGCGCAGAATAAATATACCGGCATCGATGGCATAGGCAGCATCGATGAAATCTTCGGTCGCCTTTGTTCGGTCATCGACCAGCTCTGATAAATCAGCTTCCCGATAGCCAGACTTCAACCTGCGCAGTCGTACACTTCAATCGCTCACTAACACTTCCATTCACCGCGGCATGTCAGGATCAAATTTTGTAGATTATGTGAAAATCTGCTGTCGCAGCGGAGCAGGTGGGGCCGGTGCGGTACACCTTCACCGTGATAAACTCACCGCTAAGGGCGGACCCGATGGTGGAGACGGCGGACATGGCGGGAACATCATCGTGCGCGGTAACGCTCAACTATGGACCTTGCTGCACCTGAAATACAGAAAACATGTCATCGCCGAGCCCGGCGAATCCGGCGGAAGTTCATTAAAGACCGGAGCAGACGGAGAGGATATCATCCTGGAAGTTCCGATTGGGACTGTCGCCAGAGATGCAGAGACCGGAGAAAAACATTTTGAAATCGAAGTAGAGGGCCAGGAGGAAGTCCTGGTTCCCGGCGGTCGCGGTGGTAAGGGGAATGCATTTTTCAAATCTTCGACCGTACAGACACCCCGCTTCGCTCAA
The DNA here is from genome assembly GCA_964584995.1 of uncultured Bifidobacterium sp. Classification (GTDB taxonomy): domain Bacteria; phylum Bacteroidota; class Bacteroidia; order AKYH767-A; family OLB10; genus JAJTFW01. The sequence continues at coordinate 15,758 of CAZPCA010000015.1, read as the reverse complement.
CCAGGCGAACCCGGGCTCGAAGAATGGAAGATACTTGAGCTCAAACTCCTGGCCGATGTAGGTCTGGTCGGGTTCCCCAATGCCGGGAAAAGCACTTTGCTGTCTGTGGTATCAGCTGCAAGGCCCGAAATAGCCGATTATCCCTTCACTACCCTCGTACCGAACCTGGGCATGGTACGCTACCGCGACAGCAAGTCCTTCGTGATGGCTGACATACCCGGCATCATTGAAGGAGCCCATGCCGGCAAAGGACTAGGCTCGCGATTTCTGCGTCACATCGAACGGAATTCCGTTTTACTGTTCATGATTCCCGTGGACACCCGCGATATCCGGCAGGAGTACCAGATCCTGATGAATGAGCTCAAGCTGCACAACCCGGAACTACTCGACAAAAACCGGGTGATTGCAATCACCAAATGCGATATGATCGACCAGGAACTCACCGAGGCACTGCAGCAGGAATTGCCGGTCGACCATCAAAGCAACGGATCAGCCGTTCCCGTACTTTTCATTTCGGCAGTAGCCGGCAAGGGAATTTCAGAATTGAAGGATGTATTGTGGGAGCAGATGAACGAACGCTCCTTCCTCAACCGAACGTAAGCGATGCAATTGCCCGAACTGCTGCGCACACTAGATACAGACCTGCTGCTGGCAGTCAATGGAGCCCGGCATCCGCTGCTCGATACCATTTGCTATTGGTCCAGCTACAAATTCACCTGGATACCCTTCTATGCGCTGTTGCTGTTTGTCGTTTACCGGCAGATGAAACGAAAAGCACTCATTGTAGTACCGGCCATCGCTTTCATGATCACCTGCACCGACCAGGTTTCCACCCTGCTCAAAAACACCACCTGCCGCCTTCGCCCCTGTCATGAACCGGACATCCAAGAGTTAGTGCAGCTGGTGGACAATATCTGTGGCGGACAATACGGCTTCGTAAGCTCCCATGCGGCCAACACCATGGCGCTGGCGGTGTTTTTATGGCTGACGCTTCCCCGAAAGAACAATTACCTGCGTGGGGCACTTGTGATTTTTGTCGCCCTGAACGCTTACAGCAGGATGTACATGGCCGCCCATTACCCGCTCGATATTCTTGGGGGATGGTTGCTGGGATTCATCTTTGCCCTGATGCTGTCGAGCATTGTCGGTTGGATAACAGTAAAAAAATGAAGATGCAGTATGACAATCAAAGAAGTAACACTGGTTTTCATCGGTGGTGGTTTAGGCAGCGCATTGCGGTACTTCCTCTCCGTTAGCTTGCGTTCAGCCGATCGTGCTGCCTGGCCCTGGCCAACCCTGGCGGCCAATGTAGGAGCCTCTGCCCTGCTGGGCTTTATCGCCGCACTCGCATTGCTCAAACCCGGCAGCTACGAACAACAACGCTTATTGCTGGGTACAGGCTTCTGTGGCGGGCTCAGCACCTTTTCTACTTTCACTCTGGAAAGTTTGAACCTTATCAGACAGGGTAACACCGGCATCGCCCTTGCGTATACACTGCTCAGTATTCTATCCTGCCTGCTGGCCTGCTGGGCTGCATGGAGTCTTGTTAAATGAAAAAAAACCTTCTACACCTTCTACTTGCCGCCATGTTCCAGTGGCCGCTGCATCTTGATGCACAGGACTCCCCCCTGGGCTGCTGGAAAGTCTACAACGGCACCGTACACTTCTCCGAAAAGACAGGTATCAATTTCGACCTGAACCAGCGCAGCTACAATGCGCTGGATGATCTCGAGCAGATCCTGTTGAGAGGAGGCATCTACTACAATTTACCCGGTGGCAATGTACAAGTCATGGGAGGCTTTGCCTGGGCTTACACGGCCCCGTATATTTCCGGCACAGACGAAAAAACCGATGTTGAAGAAAGACGTTTCCACCAGCAGGTCGTATTCCGCCAGCATACCGGCCGTTTGTTCATGAGTCATCGCTACAGGGTCGAGGAGCGGTTCTTCAGCAACCGCAATAATTTCCGCTTCCGCTACCAGCTCTACCTGCAAATCCCGCTGAATAAACCGGTGATGGAACCGCACAGCCTGTATATGGTGCTGATGGATGAGATTTTCATCAACGACCGATCACCTGCCTTTGACAGGAACCGAAGTGCAGCTGGAATCGGCTATGTCTTGCACAAAAACCTTCGGGCCGAATGCAGCTATATGTGGCAGATGCTGGAAAAAAGCACACGTCCACAGATTGTGATTTCCATTCTTCAGCAGTTAAAACTGCACGACTGATTGCAGGAAGATCGTATAATTGCAAAAACACTCTTTACCGTTTAATTGTTGAAAAGTCATGAACCGAAAATCGTTTCTTCGTAAGGGATTGCTCGGAACAGGAATGTTCGCAGCATCCGCAGCACTGGGAAAGGTGCTCGAGAACAATATCGATGAACTCCGCCCACTGGAGGTAATCGGCTTCAATCATCTACCGGCAGAAAAACCGCTCAATATGGCCAATAGCATTTTACACAAAGCAGATTCACGCGGAGGAGCCGACCACGGCTGGCTCAAGACCAAACACAGCTTCAGCTTCGCCAGCTATTACAATCCTGAGCGCATGCACTTCGGCGTTTTGCGCGTACTCAACGACGACATCGTTGCTCCGGGCATGGGTTTCGGAACCCATCCGCACGACAACATGGAAATCATCTCCATTCCGCTGGAGGGAGATCTGGAGCACCGCGACAGTATGGGCAACACCACGGTGATCCGCAACGGTGACATTCAGGTGATGAGTGCCGGCACGGGAATACAACACAGTGAATACAACCGCAACAAAGACAAACCCGTCAAGTTTTTGCAGATCTGGCTCTTCCCCAACAAGAAGAACGTACAACCCCGCTACGACCAGCTCAGTCTGCAGCTGAAAGACCGTCACAACCGCTTGCAGCAAATCCTATCCCCCTCGGCAGAGGACGACGGGGTATGGATACACCAGGATGCCTGGTTTCACATCGGTCAACTCGACAAAGGCAAGACCATCGATTACTCCCTCCACAGGAAAAGCAATGGAGTGTATGCCTTCGTCCTGAAGGGCTCTTTGGAAATCAATGACCAGGCTCTGGAGGCACGCGATGGATATGGGCTCTGGGACATCGACTCCATTCGGCTGAAGGCCAGCGCAGATGCCGAGGTCCTGCTGATGGAAGTACCGATGAGCATCTGAGCGGGCTTGTGTATTTTTGCCGTGATGAAAAAACGTACGGCACTTCTGTCTATTGTCCTGTTCACCTTACACGTTGACGCACAAACACCCGATGAAACCCGACCCCGTCTCGTGGTGGGCGTGGTGGTCGACCAGATGCGCCCTGATTATGTGCAGCGCTTTTGGAACAAGCTGGGCGATGGCGGATTCAAGCGACTGCTCAAGGATGGATTCCACTGCCGTAATACACAGTACAATTACGCTCCGACATATACTGGACCAGGCCATGCCAGCATTTATGCAGGCACTACGCCTTCTGTTCATGGTATAGCGGGCAACGACTGGTACGATGAAAAGTCCGGCGATACTGTTTATTGCGCCTATGATCCATCGGTAACAGGAGTAGGGTCATCGAGTGCTGCAGGCAAGATGTCTCCTTCGCGGCTGCTCACGACCACCATCACCGACCAACTCAAACTGAGCCATCAGATGAAAGCCAAAGTGATTGGTATTTCGCTGAAGGACCGTGGAGCCATCCTTCCTGCCGGACGCAGCGCAGATGCCGCCTATTGGTTCGATGGCAGCAGCGGCAACTGGATCACCAGCTCCTGGTACCGTAACGAATTGCCGCCATGGCTCATCGCTTTCAATGAGCGACGCTGGCCCGACGAGTACCTATCCAAGCCCTGGAAGACCAGTGTTAGCCTCCGAGATATGACGGAGAGCGACCCGGACGATAGCCCGTACGAGGCTCCCTTCTCAGGTGAAAAGGCCCCCATTTTTCCTCACGACCTGCCTGCCCTGCGCGGCAGCAACTACGACCTGATACGCAAAGTACCTTACGGCAACACCATGACCAAGGACCTTGCCCTGGCGGCGATTGCCGGGGAAAACATGGGAGACGATGCAATCCCTGACTTCCTTGCCATCAGTTTTTCTGCGACAGACTACATCGGACACCAATTCGGTCCCAACGCAGTAGAAACGGAAGATGCCTACATCCGTTTAGACAAAGACATCGCCGACCTCCTGCAATTTCTGGACAACAGGATCGGGGAAAAGCAATACCTACTGTTTCTGACGGCAGACCACGCCTGCGCGGAAAATCCGAAATTCCTAAAGGACCAGCAGCTGGAAGCTGGCTTCTCCTCGTCCGCCGCTTTACAGGATACTGTACGCTATTGGCTACAAAAAACCTATGGGGCACCCGGGTTGATGCGGTGCATAATCAACGACCAGGTCTACCTGGATGAAGCATTGGCGGAAAGCATGGGACTCTCCGTTTGTGAAATTGCGGCCAGCACCGCTCAGTTCGTTCGACGAACTGTAGAGGGAGTTTACCAGACATACACCTCCTGCGACCTTGAAAAATGCCGGCCTTCAGGACTCTTAGCCGAGCGCATACAGGCGGGACTATGCCCATTGCGCAGCGGGCATGTATGTGTGTTGTACAAAGCCGGCTGGACGGATCCCCTCTATGGTCCGGAAAGGACTTGCGGCACCACCCACGGATCCCCCTTCAGTTACGATGCCCATGTGCCTTTGTTTTGGTACGGATGGAAAATACCGTCCGGCAGTACGGCCGATGAGGTACACATCACCGACATCGCCCCTACCCTTGCCTTCATGCTTCAGATTACGCTTCCGAATGCCTGTACAGGCAGAAAAATCGACGCCCTGGTGCGCTGACAAAGCGAAGATGAAACGGTGATCAAGGGAAAAAGCAGGGACAATCGTTAACTTTGCAACGAGATGATAGGGATGATTATTTTTCTGGAGAGCCTGGGAGGCGGCGAACTGCTCGTCATACTTCTGTTCATTCTACTTTTTTTTGGCTCCAAGAATATTCCCGGTCTCGCCCGCGGACTTGGTAAAGGAATTCGCGAATTCAAAGATGCGATGAACGGTGTACAAAGTGAAATCCGGCAAGGCATGTACGAGGTGGAGAAGGCTGGTCAGATAGAAAACCCTGCGCCGGAAGCAAGCGAAAAAAACACAACGCCCGACCCATCACAGGCAAAGGAAGATGCGCCCGCACTCCCTGAAATTCGGCCGGAAGAACGTTCCGCTTCACGTTAAAGTGTACTGATTACCAGGCTGCTGTTCTAACTCCTGTTCCACAACCAGTGTTTGATTTTTTACGCAGGAGCAAACAATTTTTTGGCGGAAACGTTGTAACCAAAATTAGTTTCCATAGTTTTGCGCACCTTTCCCATGCAACAGGAACAAGACATACGCATTTTATCGGCTGCCGATGAATTGTTCAACCGTTATGGCATCAAAAGTGTCACCATGGACGATATTTCCAAAAGTCTGGGGATGTCGAAAAAAACCATTTATCAGCATTTCCAGGACAAGAATGAATTGGTCTTGACCCTCGTGCAACGAACAATAGAGGATCATCAAACCAAGTTCAATGAAGCCACTAAAAGCGCACGAAATGCCGTAGAGGAGATCGTGCGTATGATGCAATTCACCAGCGATACCTTTTCACGCGCTAACCCTAACAAATTTTACGACCTTCAGAAATACCATCCTGCGGGATGGCAGTTGTTCCGGCAATACAAAGAAGAGATTGTGATGAATCAGGTCATTGCCAATCTGGAAAAAGGCCGTAAACAGGGTCTATACCGAATGGACTTCAGCATAAAAATCCTGGCCCGCCTGCGCCTGGAGGAGATTGAAATGGCCATGCACCCTCAGTACTACACCGATGACCGATTGAGCATGCACGAAGTACAGGTTCAATTGCTCGACCACTACCTCCACGGCATCTGTACCCTGAAAGGGCACAAATTGCTGAACAAATACAAGCAGCTTACGGAAGAAGAATGAAATCACCAAGTATCCACACCACTATGAATAAACGCCGTACTATCAAACATCTCCTGATTTTTCTGCTGACGATGTACCATGGAACGTCTGTCGCTCAGGAAACCTCATTCAGTCTGCAGCAAGCCATTTCGTACGCGTTGCAGCATGAATCCAGCGTATTGAATGCACAGCTGGATGAGCAAATCTCAAAGCAAAAGGTGAATGAAATACTTGGTATAGGAACACCGCAGATAGCAGCAAGCGCGGAATTGAACAACTTCCTCGACATCCCGGTCAGTTTCGTTCCCGGAGAATTTTTCGGAGGTGAAGCCGGAACCTTTTTCCCTGTTCAGTTCGGCCAGCAATACAGCGCTTCCGCCGGCTTCTCTGCATCTCAACTTCTATTTGACGGTACGTATATCATCGGACTTCAAGCGTCTAAAACTTTTCAGGAATTGAGCCGCAAACAAACGCATCAGACCAAAACAGAAACCGCCGTCAAGGTGAGCAAGGCCTATTACGGCGCGCTTGTCGCGAATGCACGGATGGAAATCATAGAAGCCAATTTACAACGCGTAGACAAAATACTCAGTGATACGCGTGCGCTGTATGCAGCCGGCTTCGTGGAAAAAATTGACGTAGACCGATTGGAACTCACCCGCAACAACCTGCTGGTGGAAAAAGAAAAACTGGAGCGGTACGTGCTTATCAGCTACGCCCTTCTTAAGTTCCAGATGAACTATCCCCGTGCTGAAGCCATCACCCTGACGGATAAAATCGAAGAGCCGGCCATTGGTAATGTGACCATCCCAGACTCCGTTGACGTAAACAACAGGCCGGAGTTCCAACTCGTTTCTGTCTCCCGCCGATTACAGGAAATGGAGGTGAAGCGCTACAGAGCGTCCTACCTTCCCACGTTCGCGGCGTTCGGGGCATTCAGCTATAACAATGCCCGCAATTCCTTTGATATATTCAACAGTGGACTACGCTGGTTCCCTACTACCATTGTAGGTGCCAAACTATCTATTCCCATCTGGGATGGCTTACAGAAAAGAAGCCAGGTGGCGCAGGCAAAATTGTCTTTGCAAAAAACAGACAATTCGATGCTACAGATGAAAAACGGATTCCAGCTTGAACTGGAAGGGGCTACTGCCAATTTCAAAAACAACCTCTCCAGCCTAACCATCGTCAAAAAAAACCGTGACCTCGCCGAAGAGATCGCTCGGATGGCTAAAATCAAATACGAAAGCGGAGTAGGATCCAGTCTTGAAGTGGTCGACGCTGAAAGCGCCAAACGGGAAGCAGACGCCAACTACATCAACACGCTCTATGAAACCATCATCGCCCGCATTGACCTGGACAAGGCCAGCGGCTTACTCACCTATTGATCACACATTTTGAATAACGGAATATGAAAAACAACCTCTATATCCTATCGCTGCTGGTACTGCTCGCGTCCTGCGGTGAGCAAGATCCTCAAACGCGCCTGGAAGCGCTGAAAAAGCAACAGCGTGAAATCAAAGAAGAAATCGCCGCCCTTGAAACAGAGCTCGCCAAGAGCGGAAACAAGAAAGTGGACAATGCCAAAATGGTAGGTCTCACGACGCTTCAAAAAGAAACCTTCAATCATATCATCGAAGTCCAGGCCCGTGTAGAGGGAGAGGAGAATGTGATGGTAAGTCCCGAAATGATGGGTACCGTAAGCAAGGTGATGGTAAAAGTCGGCGATAAAGTGAGTGCAGGCTCCGTGCTGGCTGAACTCGAAAACAGTGTCTACCGGAAAAGCCTGGATGAATTGCTCAGCGCCCGTGAATTCGCCAACACACTTTATCTGAAACAGAAATCATTGTGGGACCAGAAAATCGGTACAGAGGTACAGTTCCTGCAGGCCAAGAACAGCCTGGAGTCGATCGACAAAAAGATCCTGACGGTGAAACAGCAACTTGAAATGGCCCGGATCAAATCGCCGATTGCGGGAACGGTTGACGCTGTAGATATCAAAATCGGACAAGCTTTCGCACCCGGAATGCCTGGGATAAGGGTGGTCAATTTCGCCAAGCTGAAGGTGCAGGCCGAAGTTGCAGAAGCATATATCAGCAAAATCAAAAAAGGGGACCCTGTGGAGATTTTCATTCCGGACAATGCAAAGACAGTCAAAGCCTCTATTGATTATTCCGGCAAAGTGATTGACCCGCTCAACCGCACCTTCAGAGTTGAGGTGAGCATGAAAGGACAATCTGCGGACCTCCACCCCAACCAGGTGGCTGTGTTGAAAATCACAGACTACAGATCAGAGAACGCTATAACGCTACCCATATCCGTCGTTCAGACCACCCCGGAAGGGAGTTATGTATTCGTAGTGAACGGCAACAAAGCTGAAAAACGAATGGTCACCACCGGACAGCAATACCAAAGCAGGATGGAGATCCTGAGCGGTCTCCAAAGCGGAGAACGCGTTGTCACAACAGGATATCAGGACCTTACCGACGGCCAATCCATTCAATTCTAATTTCCACTCTAACCCTCTCCACGTCATGAAAGACGTATTCAAGGAATTCAAGCCCAGTAGCTGGTCCATCGATAATAAGACTACGATTTTCATTCTGACCATCATTATCACGCTGGCGGGAATCAAGTCGTACAACAGCCTGCCAAAGGAAAATTTTCCGGACATCTCGCTCCCGCAGATTTTTGTGAGTGTCATCCATCCGGGCACCTCCCCGGCCGACATGGAAAACCTCATCGCCAAACCCATCGAAAAACAGGTAAAGGCCGCCTCTGGTGTGAAAAAAGTGAGCAGCAACTCGCTCCAGGATTTCACCAGTGTCATCGTGGAATTCAATACAGACGTACCGGTAGCCGAGGCTAAGCAACGCGTCAAGGATGCCGTTGACAAGGCGCGCACAGACCTTCCCAACGACCTTCGGCAGGAACCTTCTATCACAGACATCAACTTCTCCGAAATCCCCATCCTGTTCATCAATCTCAGCGGTGACATGGAGCTCAACAAGCTCAAGAAATACGCAGACAACATCAAGGACCGTATAGAAAGCATGAAGGAAATCAGCCGTGTAGAGATGGTCGGGGCGCTGGAGCGGGAAATACAGATCAATGCCGACATGTACCGTATGCAGGCGGCTCAGATATCTCTAGGCGACATAGAGCGTGCTGTCAAGTACGAGAACATGTCCATTTCCGGCGGTACGGTCAGCAGCGACGGCGTACGCAGAACCATAGGTGTAAAAGGAGAGTTCATCGATGTGGAGCAGATACGCAACATCGTGGTATCCGGTGCATCCGGATCGACGGTCTACCTGAAAGAAATTGCTGATATCAAGGATACTTACAAAGAGCAGGAAAGCTATGCACGTCTTGACAACAAGAATGTCATCACCCTCAATGTCGTGAAGCGGACCGGGTACAACCTGATTGAAGCAACGGACAAGATCAAAGCGAGTGTTGAAAGCATGCAGGAATCGGAGCTTCCCGGCAACCTGAAAATCACGCTCACCGGTGACCAAAGCGACCAGACGCGTACTACCCTTCATGACCTTATCAATACCATCATCATCGGCTTCATCCTGGTGTTGTTCATTCTCATGTTTTTCATGGGAACGACGAATGCCTTTTTCGTAGCCATGAGTGTCCCATTGTCCATGTTCGTTGCCTTCATGTTCATGCCGGTCATCGGATTCACCATGAACATGATTGTACTTTTTTCCTTTCTGCTCGCGCTGGGTATAGTAGTAGACGACGCCATCGTTGTGATCGAAAACACCCACAGGATTTTCGATAATGGAAAGTTGGAAATCAAGAAAGCGGCCAAACTCGCTGCGGGAGAGGTCTTCCTTCCTGTTCTAAGTGGAACACTGACAACGCTTGCTCCATTCATTCCATTGGCGTTCTGGACAGGCACCATCGGTGAATTCATGTTCTACCTGCCGGTCACACTCATTGTCACGCTGCTTGCTTCCCTGGTGGTCGCCTATATCATCAATCCGGTGTTCGCTGTACAATTCATGCGGCCCCACCATCCTGAAGAAATGCAACGGCCTGTCATGACACGTAGCCTGAAGGTAAGCGCTGTGGTATTGCTGGCATTGTCCATCCTGTTTCACCTGGCCGGTTCCCATGCCATGGGCAACCTGATGCTCCTCACCATCGGCTTCAGCTTCCTGAATCATTTTTACCTTCAAAAAGTCATTCTCCGTTTCCAGGAGAATTCATGGCCACGTTTCAAGGAATGGTACGGACGCAAGCTCGACCGCGCGCTCAATTGGCCCAAGACCTACATCTTCGCTACTGTGGTCTTGTTCTTCATTTCATTAATCGCCATGATTGTACGTTCGCCCGATGTCGTTTTCTTCCCATCCAGTGAGCCTAACTTCATCTATGCCTATATTAAAGCACCGGTAGGAACGGATCAGGCCACCACCGACAGCATTGCCAAAATTGTGGAGAAGAGAGTATTCAAAGCGCTCGGGAAAGACAATCCCATCGTGACCTCTGTGATCACGAATGTGGCGGTTGGCACCAATGATCCCAATGAATTCGATCCCAGCATTCAGCCACACAAAGCCAAAATCACGGTTGCATTCAAAAAGTTCAGCGACCGTAATGGGGTATCATCGCGGCAATATCTCGATGGTATCCGTGAGGAAGTCAAGGGTATACCCGGCGTGGAAATCGCTGTTGACCAGGAACAGGGCGGTCCTCCTGTAGGCAAGCCCATTAACATCGAGGTGCGCGGGGATAAATTCGAAGATCTGGTCAACACTGCAGAAAAACTCACCCGCTACCTGGAAGCAGAAGATATTCCTGGCGTGGAGCAACTCAAATCAGATTTTGAAACCAGCAAACCGGAAATTGTATTCGATATAGACCGGGAACGTGCCAACCGTGAAGGTATCAGTACTGCGCAGATCGGCATGGAAATACGCAACGCCGTCTTCGGAAGTGAAGTCTCCAAATACCGGGATGCAAACGACGAATATCCCATTCAGTTGCGGTACGCCTATGATCAACGCACCAATGTAGAGGCATTGAAGAATACGAAAATCACTTTCCGCGACATGAACATGGGCGGCATGGTTCGTCAGGTTCCGCTTTCCTCTTTCTGTGACATTCGCTATGCTACCACCTACGGAGGCATCAAGCGCATCAACCAGAAGCGGGTCATCACCATCAATTCGAATGTACTCGGAGGCTATGACCCGAATGCGGTGGTGATGGCGGTGCAAAAATCGGTCGATGCTTTCAGCAAGGCAGAGGGCATAGAAGTAGCAATGACAGGACAGCAGGAAGAACAGGCGGAAACCATGAGCTTCCTGGGCAACGCCCTGCTGGCTTCACTCGGACTTATCTTCCTCATTCTTGTCACACAGTTCAACTCCTTCAGCAAGCCGGTCATCATCCTGACAGAAATTTTCTTCAGTATGATCGGTGTCTTTCTGGGGTATGCCATCACCGGTATGACGATTTCCACTATCATGATGGGTGTGGGCATAGTGGCGCTGGCAGGAATTGTGGTGCGCAATGGAATTCTGCTGGTGGAATTCACCGACTTGCTGCGGGAGCAGGGCATGCCTACCCGTGAAGCCATCGTTGAAGCCGGCAAAACCCGGATGACTCCCGTACTGCTCACAGCGAGTGCCACGATACTCGGACTTATTCCACTGGCCATAGGACTGAACATCGACTTCGCATCGCTACTGACCACCGGCAATCCCAAATTCTTCCTGGGCGGCGACAGTGTTGCCTTCTGGGGACCGCTCAGCTGGACCATGATTTTTGGTCTGTCTTTTGCCACCTTCCTGACCCTCATACTGGTGCCGGTCATGTACCTCAGTAGTGAAAAGCTGAAAGAAAAAACTGCGTCTATAGGTGCAAGAATAAGCGGTAAAACAGCCAATACCCGCCCGTAATTAAACACCCTCTAACATGGATGTCACCCTCATCACAGGAGCCTCAGAAGGCATAGGAAAAGAACTGGCGCTTCTGGAAGCAGAGGCTGGAAGAAATGTATTGCTGGTGGCGCGCAGGGAAACTCTCCTGGCCGCACTGAGCCAGGAAATAGAGGGGAAATACCCGGTAAAGGCTCCGATCATGATCTGTGATTTATCCAAACCGGGTGCTGCAAGTACATTGTTTCAGGAGATACAACTCAAAGGCTATACAGTCACCCATCTCATCAACAATGCCGGAGTAGGCGACTTCGTTGCCTTCAGGGACAGTAATCCCGAAAAGATGGAAGCCATGATGCAACTCAACATGATGGCCCTGGCACAGCTCACCAGGTTGTTTATACCCGCCATGCTACAACGGGGAGAAGGCCGCATCCTTCAGGTGGCCTCGGTAGCCGCATTTCAGCCCGGCCCGATGATGGCTGTTTACTTTGCCACGAAGGCGTTCGTCCTGCACTTTTCTGAGGCCTTGCACGAGGAGTTGCGCGGTACGGGGGTTACGGTCACCTGCCTCTGCCCCGGCGTGACCGAAACCGGATTTTTCACAGCAGCCGATATGCACCAAAGCAAGGCCGTGAAAGGGAAAAGTCTAAGCAGTGCGCGTGAGGTGGCGCGGTGCGGGCACCGCGCCATGCTGCGTGGCCGCCGACTTGTCATACCAGGACTCAAGAACCGCCTCCTCGTGTTCTGCAATCGCATAAGTCCAAGGGCGCTTACCGTGAAAATCACACGCAACATGATGGAAGCGAGAGATTGAGCAAATCAAAAATTGTCCATCTTTGCCGGCATACCGAGCTTGTGAAAAACCTCCATACTCTACTCCTATTTCTGCTGGCGGCTGCCACGCAGGCCGGCGCCCAGGAAGGGCGCCTCACGCGCACTGAACTGTTCACCATTCCGACCGAAAAAATCGAGGGCGCTTCCGGTTATACCTTCAAACTTGCAGCAGATTCCAAAGAGAACATCGCATTCAATGCCTGCTCCAGACCAGCGGTGTTCGTCTTCAATTCTGCAGGCATCCAGATTGACAGCATCAAGTTGCCCAATGATAAGTGCGTACGTTCCCTTGAATTCGACGAGTACGACAATCTGCTGATCATGGACAACAATGAGCAAAACATTTACCGCTATAACCTGCAAACGAAAAAGCTGGAAACCCTACCCTATGCCAAACCCGAAGACTGGTACACCCTGCTCAATCATTACTATAAGCATTTTGAGATTCCATCCATACCGACATTTTATAGCAACAACGATTACCTGCAGGATTTCTACTTCACGCGTTTCAGCTATTCCTACAATCTGTACCTGAACTATAAAAACGGATTCATCTATCAGGCACATTATAATTTCCTGAAAAAAATAAACAACCACAAGAGCTACGCCAACATGAAGAAAGAGGATGTATGGTTGTCCGACAATATCACTCCGAAATGTAAAATCCTCCTCGTGAATGATGAAGCCCACACGGTAGTCTACTACGACCGCTTTTACAACCTCATTTACGAGAATACCCGAACAGGATTACTGACGGTGAATCCTGCTTTGGGGTCTGGTTCGGAACCGGCAAGGTTCGATTATTGCACGAACATCAAGCAGGAGAAAATTTTCGGCATCAGTGGTTTCAACAAGCGCAGCATCACGATTTCGAGCTGGAAGTAAGCAGTTGGTAAAGGCTGAGGGTCTGCTTATCTCCCTTTCCTTGTAAATTTTCGAAAGCTACCTGGCTTCAGATGGGTGTTTCATTAATTTTGAGATTATGAAATCACTTTTCTCCATTTTACTGGTCTTTTCATTTTCATGCATTTCTGCCCAACAGAGTTATTTGCTATGGGTATTCGGCATGGGTGGACCGGGCAACAATCCATCCTATGTGAACGAAGTCCACACCATCCATACAGGGGTCAATGGCGAAATCACTGCTGGGGGCTGGGGTGCCGGTACCCTTGACCTTGACCCGTCGCAGGGGAGCTTCCTGCTCACCTCGCCTTCTCCCACGGTTTTCAATGGTTTTTTTGCACGGTATGACAGCAGCCGCAACTTTTTGCAGGGCTACATTCTTTCCTGTACATCCGATTCCTATGTAGAAAATACTGCAAGGGATGCAGCCGGTAATATTTACGTATCCGGTGAGTTCATCGGCAGTATGGATGCCAATCCTGGTGCTGGTGTTCTGACATTGAACTCCCTGACAGGTGGTCGGGACATGTTCATTGCCAAATACGACACTGCCGGCAATCCCCTCTACGCTTTCTCTCTTGGGGGTGATGTATCCACCGACCAGCTCAACCGGATGATGTGCGATAGTTCGGGCAATGTATACATTACGGGAAATATCAGCGATACAGTTGACTTCGATCCAGGTCCTGCGCAATTCAACCTGAACGGTACTGCGGGTAACAGCATGTTTCTCGCAAAGTACAGCAATGCAGGACAGCTGCTATGGGCCTTTATGATCGACACCGACCCTTTGCCACAAACCGGTTATTCCCTGACGTTTGCACCCAACGGAGATCTTCTCGTTACTGTAGGATTCAGAGGTACCATAGATGCCGATCCCGGTGTGGGCACTTCCACTTTTTCCGCTGTGGGCACCGGCGATTTGCTCGTGGCACGTTATACTCCATCAGGCACTTTCGTCAGTGCATGGCAGATAGGCGGCCCGGGCAGTGCAAGTATTTCCGAAACGTCCATCGACTGCGATAGTGCCGGAAATATTTTGCTGTGTGCACGCTTCAACGGCTCCCTGGATATCAGCCCCGGAACAGGTACCACGCTGCTGAATGCTACCGGAACGGGGGCGGTGTTTGCAGCACGCTACAGTTCATCGGGTCAATTACAATGGGGTCAGTTGGCGGGTTACAGCCACACGGGTACACAATCGGCAGCACTGGATGCAGCGGGGTCCGCTTATGTTATAAGCTTTAACCTCATCAATCAGGCACGTCTTACAAAATTCAGTAGCTCGGGCAGTATATTGTATACAAAGGAAATGAGCGGAAGCAGCGGTCTTGTGTCCCGGGCGCTCTGTGTGAAAGGCGTAGACGCATTCCAAATCGGGGGTAGCGTCAGAGGTTCCGGAATTATTGACAATACGTTTTTCGGAGCAGGAGGCAGCGGCTATGGGGCCTTCCTGTCCCAATTCGGCGCTTGCCTCGTGCCCGTCATAAGTACCCAGTCCGGCGCCACAGTTGCATGCGATTCCAATGACGTTATCTTCACGGTCACAGCTACGGGGACGGATATCTCCTATCAATGGTATCTCAACGGAAATATACTTACAGGCGACACCACAACACAGTTGACTTTGGCCACTGTGGGAGCTGGCGACACTGGAAGCTACACGTGTATTGTGAGCGGACTGTGCGGCGCAGACACCACTGCCCCCATCAACCTCCAGGTCTTCCCTCCACCACAGGTCAGTATACAAATCAATTCCGGCCAACTCCAGGCCCTCCCTACCGGACTGCCAAATTATATTTGGCTGTACAACAACCAGCCGACCTCCATAAACGGCGCACTGTATCAGAATCCTGCGCCTGGATTTTACGCAGTGATTGGCGTAAGCGCGAACGGATGCGCAGACACGTCTGCCCTTGTGGCCATCACGGGGATAAAAGAAACAGACCAACAAGTTCTGCAAGTCTTCCCCAATCCTGCCGAGAATGAACTCTCAGTGAGTGCAAGCGATCTGTTGGTGAAAAAAATCAATATATTTTCTCTATCAGACGCAGTACTTATTCTGGAACGGACTTTTCAGCCATCGATGAGTATCAAAACAGATATCAGCATGTTGGCTCCCGGCACTTACCTTTTGGTGGTGGAAACAGATGCAGGAAT
>CAZPCA010000014.1:30175-32723 GCA_964584995.1 uncultured Bifidobacterium sp. | reverse complement strand
TTCGGCACAGCCTGTAGCATTCCTGAATGGTAATTCATGCTCAAACCGGTCACAGAAACACAGTTGTTGTAAAATCCTTTTTCAGTCTCTTCGTAATCTCCGTTGACAACTGCATGGAAAGTACTGATACAAACCAATCCCGAGGTAATACTGCTGAAATAGATGCGCAAAACATTGGTAGCAACGAGTTGTTTGGAGAGGCTTAGTTCTGCTGTGTCGAGTACAACGATCCTGCCGGTTGCGTTGTCCCATTGAATACGGGGAGAAAAGCCACTGATTCTTGACACCACCGAATCGATCTGCAGGCCTGTCATGGTGAAATCAAGACCCAGCACACGGCAATCGGGATTGAGTATATCAATATCTACATATTGCTGCAACTGGTTCACTTGTGCGATACCAAGACGCACAGTATCATTGGTGTTGACAATATTCCATGGGAACTCGCAATGGCGGTGGGTATTTTGTGTGCCTCCGGGATGGCTGTGCGAACCATTGTTCTGACGAATGCATCCATTGACGAGAGCAGCATCCGTGACGGTCAAATTGTTATCGCCGTTGACATCGTTACAAGGCATTACGCTATTTTGCGCCGAGATATCTGTCAGATACAAGTCGATATCATTTTCTGTGCGTGCACTATCAACATCAAGATCGCCGCGTATGCGGGAACCGTTGCAATTGCCCATGCAATCGTACACCGCAAGGCCAAAGGTGTCTCCGGCACAATCCACAAAAGGCTGACAATTGGAGAGCACTGTCATGGATGGGACATTCGCAGTATCCCTTGAAATATAGACACAGACTCCAGCGGAGTTATTATCAAAACGCTGCTCTTGTCTTCCAATCGCATCGGGATCCTGGTCCCAATTCACACGAATGACCAATGTATAGCGACCTTCAGGAACATTCGTCACATCCATCCATTGACAGGACAAGCCTGCACCATAGATATCTGCACAGCCTGCTGATATTCCCATATTTCCACAACCGTATTTAGCCGTACCGCCGAAGCACTGGAGATCCATCACGCAAAAGCCGTTCTTGAAGCCTGCCTGCATGGGAGTGCCAAGGCTATCGTAGAGATTGTACATGGCATACCCCGCATAGTGCCAATGTCCGTGACACTGATCGAAAACGAATTGTGCATTCGTGCCGGAAGGCTGACCGATGTAATAATCCGCATCTCCGATGTTCGCGATACGCGTACTGAAATTGATGACATTCCGTGGACCGTAACCCGTAAGGCATCCCTCACCTATCAGACAGGCATCGTTCCCGTTCACCACCCCCAGGTTCAGGGAGTTGAGCAGTGCGACACCGTCCACAATCAGATCAGGCCCGGAATTACAATTGGGATCTCCGGGGTATATGCAATTGTTATTGCTAACGGTAGCCAATGGATTGTAATTGCATGCTGCGGGGTCTGTACATCCTACAATCGGCCCGGCGTAAGTGATCTGCCAGTCGATATCTGCGCTGATACATGTTGAATCTCCACCGATACGGACATAGTAGGTTTGACCGCCCTGCAGTCCCGCAGCAATGAATGCCTGAGCACCGCACATTGTGTCGTTATAGAACAGGGTGCCAGCCATATTGTTGTTCCAGATCAGTCCAGTACAATGATCATAGATCCATATCCTTGTATCGCAGGTATTCGAAGGGAAACAGGTGCTGATATTGTAGGTGCCGGTAGAATCTGGCGTGAACTCATACCAGGTACTGGATCCCGAAGCGGTATACAGGGAATCTTCGTACGCATCGTACGCACCGCCACAATGTGTTCCCGGAGGGCAATTCAAATAGGTGAATTCGTTATACGTAAACTGTCCTCCTGCTGCCATCAGGACGCCATTGAGCGTGACCGTATAGAAACCATTACCGAATCCACAGCAGATACCATCCCCGTAACTATCCCTGATTTCGAAAATAAGACACGATCCCGTGGGGACACACACGGTATCCCCCGTAAAGGTGCCCGAAGCAATGGTGCTTCCCGTTAGGTTTTTCAATGTCCAGCTTGTTTCATTCGGGTAATTATCCGGTTGGATATACACGATTAATTCACTTTGACCAGCGGGACATTGGGCTATGGATGCAAAGGGGAACAACAGGAGAAAAAACAGGTAGTAGAATTTATTCATTGCTGAAGGATTGATAGTTATGCGTGGTAAGGCTCATTCAAAGCCACTAACAAATGTACAATTAATGGGCGAATAAACTACGCGATTGCTTGTGGGCCGCCATTAAAGTATTAAAGGAGCCTTGCAGGCATTTGGACTGCGGCCATCAAAGGTAGACAGCAAGAGTACTGTCGATCATTTACCAATAGCTTTAATCCCCAACAGGCCAGAGCCTATGGTGATACATGAAATAAAAGTATTACCTGAATTATTTGGAACATTATCAAAATTCCGGGGCCTCCAGCCCCGCCCCACATCAAAAATAGTATCTGCCGGGCTAAGAGTCGGGGAATAGACATTTACATTCGACTACAAACGTTTAACTCTTCGAGCGGATAAAACCGGGGCCTCCAGCCCCGCCC
>CAZPCA010000014.1:24012-30075 GCA_964584995.1 uncultured Bifidobacterium sp. | reverse complement strand
AAAACCGGGGCCTCCAGCCCCGCCCTAAATCAAAAATAATATCTGCCGAACAAAGAGTCGATAAACAAATATTTACAATCGACTACAAACGTTTAACCCCTTAAGAGGAAAATAATCGGGGGCCTAACGGCCCCTCGCCAATTCAAAAATAGCAGCTGCAAAACAAATAGCCGGTAAAAAAATATTTACAAGCGACTAAAAGCGATTGCCCATTCAAGAGCGAAAAAAACCGGGGACCTGAGGGTCCCGCCCCACTTCAATTTAGCGTCCGCCATTCCAAGAGCCGGTGGAAAAGCACGAACAGACGACTACTAACATCGGCCGAGTCAAGTATGTAGACCTAGAGGTTCGTCAATCGGTTACTACAACTGTCTTGAAAATCATACTTGACGCAGTTGCGATTGATCCCAATCGACAACAACCGCCACGAAAGCGGTTAATTTTTGCCGGGGTATCCAGCCCCGCCCCAAATCAAAAATAAAATATGCAGAGCTAAGAGTCGGGGAATAGACATTTACATTCGACTACAAACGTTTAACTCTTCGAGCGGAAAAAACCGGGGCCTCCAGCCCCGCCCTAAATCAAAAATAATATCTGCCGGGCAAAGAGTCGGGGAATAGACATTTACATCCGACTGCAAACGTTTAACGCTTCGAGCGGAGAAAGCCAGGAACCTGACGTTCCCGCCCCACATCAAAAATAGTATCTGCCGGATAAAGAGTCGACGAACAAATATTTACAGTCGACTCAAACACTTAAACAATCAAGAGAAAAAACGAGGATCTGAAGTTTCTGCACCATATCGAAATCAGCTGTTGAAGAGTGGTTATAAGGTTTTTAATCACTTCCAGTCGATTACTATTGAAAAACTATACTCGTGTCAAATCTGCAGCTCCCTGCAAACTCAACGATTCCCGACTGAATAATTACGTGATTCAAACTGATTGAAAACCGCCTCCGTTCATTTGAATATTAAAATTACCACCATGTAGATTGCTGATTTCAATTAGAAGGTGAAAGTGGTCAAACACAAAATGAATATAATCCCAAACTATAACAAAACTCAAATCATACATTCAATGAACATGCAGATTTAAGCTGTCTGAACATTCGACTTCTGTATGCGAATGGGCTAAATCCAAATCCTTAGGATATCTTTTTTTTCAACAGAAAGTGACGAGTGTCCGTAATCTGTTGTTTTACCGAAAGATGGAGAAATGAAATACCGTTGAAGCGAAGTACGACAATGCGCAATAAACAATTGCGAATACCTAATTTTAGGCCATGCAAAATTACCTAGATCAGCTCAATGAAGCGCAACGTGAAGCCGTCATACAAACAGATGGCCCAGTGATGATCATCGCCGGAGCAGGATCCGGAAAAACAAGGGTATTGACCTTTCGTATTGCACACCTGATCGAAAAGGGAAATGACCCCTTCAACATCCTTGCCCTCACCTTCACCAATAAAGCTGCACGGGAAATGAAGGAAAGGATTTCCAAGGTCGTCGGTAACGAAGCGCGCAACCTATGGATGGGGACTTTCCACTCCGTTTTCGCCCGCATCCTCAGAGCTGAAGCCGATAAAATAAATTACCCCCAGAATTTCACGATTTATGATACCGACGACAGTAAATCGTTGATCCGTGACTTGCTGAAAGAACAGAACCTGGATGATAAAATCTACAAGCCATCGGTTGTCCTGAATAGAATTTCCTCTGCAAAGAATAATTTGTTCAACTGGGCCGAATACCAGGAAAGCGCCGAACTCACCGGCGACGACCGCTCCACCGGAAAACCTAAAATGGGTTTACTTTTCGAGCTGTATAGCAAAAGGTGTTTCAAAGCCGGCGCCATGGACTTCGACGATATCCTGTACAACACATGGAAGTTGTTCCACCAACACCCCGATGTACTCTACAAATACCAGACGAAATTCAAGTACGTCATGGTGGACGAGTTCCAGGATACCAACTTTGCGCAGTACATCATCGTTAAGAAGATCACCGCCATGCACCAGAACATTTGTGTGGTCGGTGATGATGCACAAAGTATCTATGCCTTCCGTGGCGCCAACATCCAGAACATCCTCAATTTCGAAAAGGATTTCCCGGAACTGAAAACGTATAAACTGGAACAGAATTACCGCAGTACGAAGATGATTGTACAAGCTGCGAATTCCGTCATCACCAACAATAAGCAACAACTTAAGAAGGATGTCTGGACAGACAACCATCACGGAGAGAAAATCCGGGTTCTGCGTGCACTGAGTGACAACGAAGAAGGGTATCAAGTAGCGTCCAGCATTTTTGAAGATAAAATGAACCGCCGGCTCCGAAACAAAGACTTCGCCATCCTGTACCGTACCAATGCACAGAGCCGCTCCATGGAAGAAGCCTTACGCAGGCAGAATATCCCCTACCGTGTTTACGGAGGTGTTTCTTTTTACAACAGAAAAGAGATCAAAGACCTGTTGGCCTATTTCCGGATGGCCATCAATCCTCAGGATGAGGAAGCGATGAAACGCATCATCAATTACCCGGCACGGGGAATCGGAAAAACCACCGTTGACAGGATTGTGGTCCAGGCGGCACAGGAGAATACCTCCGTCTGGAATGTCCTTGAAAACATCCACGAATTCAAGGGGGGTATCAATACAGGAATCCGCGACAAGGTTTTTGAATTCGCCACGATGGTAAAAAGTTGGCACATCATGTTACCGAACCACAATGCCTACGAACTGGCCAGCCATATAGCCTCCGCCTGTGGCTTGCTGACAGAACTCTACAATGACAGAACACCGGAGGGCGTCAGTCATTACGAAAACGTACAGGAGCTCCTCAACGGCATCAAAGAGTTCAGCGAAAACGGCAAGATACCGCTTGAGTCTCCTTCCGCTGAACAGAATACCGAGGCCCTGCGCACCTTGAACCTGTACATGCAGGATATCGCTTTGCTGACCGATGCCGACAATGAGAAAGACCAGGACGATGACAAAGTGTCCCTGATGACCATACATAGTGCCAAAGGACTCGAGTTTAAAAATGTTTTCGTTGTTGGACTCGAAGAAAATCTGTTTCCCTCTCAACTCAGCCTGACATCGCGGACAGAACTGGAGGAAGAAAGACGATTATTCTATGTCGCCATCACCAGAGCAGAACACAAACTCACCCTCTCCATGGCCGCTACACGCTACAGATGGGGCAACCTGATCAGCTGTGAGCCGAGCCGATTTTTGAAGGAAATCGATGAGGATTGCCTCGACATGCCTGAACCTAAAGGTCCGGCGCTCTTCGACGAGCAGGACGAACGTGGCGGTTGGGGAGGCTACGGACATGGCAAACCACAGCTACAACGGGGAAGCAAAAATCCATATCAGGGTTACCGGCCAACAACCGCCGGCCAGACGGATAGAGGTGGAAAATCTACCACTCAGAAACCCGTTACACCCCCGGTACAGGCGCCGGCAGGCTTCAAAAAAATCGGACAGGCACAAGCTACTCAAACAGCGGCAGACTTCCATGCAGACGATCCAAGCAGGATCATAGTGGGCGTGAAAGTGGAACACCAGCGCTTCGGCAAAGGTCAGGTTATAAGCATAGAAGGGAGGTCCCCTGACCTTAAGGCCACCATTCTTTTCGAAGGCCAGGGCCAGAAGCAATTGCTGCTGAAATTTGCCCGCCTTCGTATAGTGAACGACTGATTTCCAGACCAGAGGACAGAGGTGTCTATTCAACGGAGTATTTCGTACCTTTGAACTTTCCGAAATTTCACTTTGAATATGCAATACAATACCGCGAGGCAGCCACTTACGATTGCCGAATATGGCCGTAACATCCAGGAAATGGTGGAACATGCCGTGAAGTTGGACGACCGTGACGAGCGTACGAAAGCCGCCAAAACCATCGTGAATGCTATGGCGGTGCTGAATCCCTCCCTTCGGGAATACGCCGACTACAAACATAAATTGTGGGACCACCTGTTCATAATCTCCGATTTCCAACTCGATTGTGATTCACCATTCCCTATGCCCGACAAAGCACTCGTGCACGCCCGGCC
Source organism: uncultured Bifidobacterium sp. (assembly GCA_964584995.1). Classification (GTDB taxonomy): domain Bacteria; phylum Bacteroidota; class Bacteroidia; order AKYH767-A; family OLB10; genus JAJTFW01. Next base: position 26,017 of record CAZPCA010000014.1, on the reverse strand, counting down.
GGAGAGGATGAATTACCCTCAGAAAAACATCCGCCTGCGCCACTACGGCAGCATCATCGAATCCATGGTGAAAGAGGCCATGAAGATGGAAGACAGCGCTGAAAGGCATCAGGTAATAGAAGCCATAGCCAATTTCATGAAGATGAGCTACCTAACATGGAACAGAGATTCCGTGGAGGACGAAGTCATACGTGAACAATTGCGCGAATTTTCCGGTGGAAAACTAGTTCTTCGTGAGGAGGTCCGGCTTACAAACCGTTTTATAGATTTACGTGAAGCTGACAGAAGAAACCAGCGCAACAAAAAGTCTAAAAATCGTGGCAACGGATACGGTCGAGGTAAATAGCCGGACGGAAAAAATGAACGGATCAGGAGGCAGTTTTGAAATTCAGGGCGGCTGTAGACTCAGCGGCAGTATTGAGCCACAGGGTGCCAAAAACGAAGCCCTGCAAATCCTGTGTGCAGTTTTACTGACCCCGGAAAACTGTGTCATTGAAAACGTACCTGAGATCCGCGATGTATTAAAACTCATCGAGTTGCTGGGCAAGATGGGTGTACAGACAGAACGTCTGGCTCCCAACACGTACTCGTTCAAAGCTGCATCGGTCAATCTAGATTATTTAGATACCAAAGAGTTCGCACAACTCGCTGCTGCACTAAGAGGATCAATCATGATTGTAGGTCCCTTGCTGGCACGCTTCGGTAAAGCAGCTATACCACGCCCCGGTGGCGACAAAATCGGCAGGCGAAGACTCGATACGCACTTCATCGGATTCCAGCAATTGGGAGCCCATTTCGACTTCGACAGTACAGCCAATTTCTACAAGGTAGAAGCCCCTAAACTGAAGGGGACCTATATGCTGCTCGATGAAGCCTCTGTGACCGGCACAGCGAACATCGTGATGGCTGCCGTAATGGCTGAAGGTACCACCACCATTTACAACGCCGCCTGCGAACCCTACCTGCAGCAACTATGCAAGATGCTTAACTGCATGGGTGCCAAGATCAGCGGAATCGGCTCCAATCTTCTCACCATTGAAGGAGTCAGCGCCTTGCATGGAACCAGACACCGCATTCTGCCCGACATGATCGAAGTCGGTTCGTTCATAGGACTTGCGGCGATGACGCAAAGCGAAATCACCATCAAAAACGTTGGGTTGGCGCATCTCGGCATCATCCCCTCCACCTTTCAGCGGTTAGGCATCAAAATGGAATTCCGTGGAGATGACATCTTCATTCCCGCTCAGGAAGTGTATGAAATCGACACCTTCATTGACGGCTCCATCCTGACCATTGCCGACCAGATCTGGCCCGGCTTCACCCCCGACCTGTTGAGTGTTGTTCTGGTAACAGCCACCCAGGCGGCCGGAACAGTACTGATTCACCAGAAGATGTTTGAAAGCAGGCTCTTTTTTGTCGATAAACTTATCGACATGGGTGCCCAAATCATTCTCTGCGACCCTCACCGTGCTACCGTTATCGGTCTAGCCCGCAAACATCCCCTGAAAGGTATTCAGATGACCTCTCCAGACATTCGGGCGGGCGTGGCTCTGCTGATCGCTGCGTTGAGCGCTAAAGGAAAAAGCACCATTCATAACATCGAACAAATCGACCGGGGATACGAGCGCATCGACGAACGCCTCAATGCGCTGGGAGCCTCCATTAAACGCATCTAATACAATGTAAATTCGTCGAAAACCCAGTTTGGTATCATTTTTGCCAAGGGATAAAACCTCTGAAAAAAAATTAAGAAAAGATATGAAAAAAATCGCCATGCTCCTGGGAATCAGCACTGTTGTTGCCCTTGTAGCCCTTACCCTCCCCTCATTCAAAGCTGAACCTCAGGGCAAAACCGGAACAGCCATTGGTAACAAAGCCATCGATCTGGCCTTCACCAGTCCGGAAGGCAAAACCATCGCGTTGAGCTCCCTGAAAGGCAAAATGGTCCTACTCGATTTCTGGGCCAGCTGGTGCGGTCCTTGCCGCATGGAAAACCCAAATGTGG
>CAZPCA010000014.1:0-24002 GCA_964584995.1 uncultured Bifidobacterium sp. | reverse complement strand
AGTTCAAAGACCAGAAATTCAAAAATGGCAAAGGCTTCACCATTTACAGCGTGAGTCTGGATCAAAACAAGGATGCCTGGATTAAGGCCATCGTCAAAGACAAACTGGATTGGCCTTACCATGTGAGCGACCTAGGTGGATGGCAGTCCCGTCCGGCAGCCATGTACGGCGTGAACTCCATTCCGGCTAACTTCCTGATTGATGGCGACGGTATCATCGTAGCCCGTGGCCTTCGCGGTGCGAATCTGGAAAGCACCCTCGAAAGTCTACTCGCTAAAGGCGCCAGCAAATCCGACGCCGGCAGCAAGAGCGAATAAGCTGCGGAAAAACTCTACTCCCACACAGAGCTCCTTCGGGAGCTCTTCTTTTTTATGAAATACTGACAATTTGTCTACTAAGGCCGGATGGCAGTATTTTTGCGATGCGCGTGAGCCCATGAAATTCAAAAACCCCTTTAGTAAAGAAAAAGAAATGAGTCAGGAAAACGAGCCAGCACCCATCACGGAAACCAATCCGCTTACCGAAGAATTGCAAGAGGACTCCATTGCGGAAGGCATTGAACAACAACCTCTTGAAGAAGACCCCATGGCCAAAAAAGACAAGGAAATAGCCGCACTGAAGGAACAACTCTTGCGCCTAATGGCCGATTTTGAGAACTACAAGAAACACGCCCGGAAGGAAAGGCTGGATCTTATCAAGTCCGCTTCTGAAGAACTCATCAAGGAGCTCCTGCCGGTGATGGATGATTTCGAACGGGCGTTCAAAGCCGAAGAGCAGACTGAAAATGTGAAAAGCTCAGGTGGTATGCAGCTCATCTTTCAAAAAATAAAATCAACGCTGGAGCACAAAGGCCTGCAGGCAATGGACACTACCGGAAAGGCATTCGATCCGGAGGTGCACGATGCCATCACCAATGTCCCTGTGGAAGATGAAAACAAAAAAGGCACGGTGATCGATGAAATAGAAAAGGGTTATTATCTCCACGAAAAAGTCATTCGCTACGCCAAAGTGGTGGTAGGATCCTAAATACCAGAACATGTCAAAACGCGATTATTACGAAATACTGGGTGTAGCCAAAGGCGCCTCAGAAGCAGACATCAAGAAGGCCTACCGGCAGATGGCGCTCAAGTACCATCCGGATAAAAATCCCGGCGATAAGTCGGCTGAAGATAAATTCAAAGAGGCAGCTGAAGCGTACGAAGTACTCAGCAATCCTGAAAAGAAAGCCCGCTACGACCAGTTCGGACACGGCGGCATGGGAGGAGGAGGTTATGGTGGCGGTCAGGGCATGAACATGGACGATATCTTCAGTCAGTTCGGTGACATTTTCGGAGGAGGAAATCCCTTCGAGAGCTTTTTCGGAGGTGGTCAGGGCCGGGGAGGCAGAAGGCATGTGAACCGCGGTAGTAATCTGCGTATCAAAGTGAAGTTAACCCTGGAGGAGATCGCCAAAGGAACAGAGAAAAAAATAAAAGTCAACAAACAGGTATCTTGTCAGACCTGCGGTGGCTCCGGCGCTCAGGCAGGAACAGGGGCATTCTCTACCTGTTCCACCTGTAAGGGAAGCGGACAAGTGAGGCGCGTGACGAACAGTTTTCTGGGACAAATGCAGACTATCACCACCTGTCCCGGTTGCCACGGCGAAGGCCAAACCATCACGAACAAGTGCAAACCCTGCAGTGGCAGTGGCACTCAAGTCGGGGAAGAGATCATCAGCATCAATATCCCACCCGGCGTAGGCGAAGGGATGCAACTCACCGTCACCGGCAAGGGAAATGCAGCCGAACGAGGTGGAATACCGGGCGACCTGCTGATTGTTGTGGAAGAAGTTCCACACCCTCAGTTGCAACGCGATGGAGAGCATCTTATATATGACCTGTACATCTCATTCGTTGACGCTGCATTGGGCAGCAATGTGGAGATTCCTACGCTGGAAGGAAAAGCGAAAATAAAAATCGATCCCGGCACGCAAGGCGGCAAAGTACTTCGCCTGAAAGGCAAAGGTGTTCCGGCCCTCAACAGTTACTCCCGCGGCGATTTGCTCGTCAACATCAATGTATGGACTCCTCAACAGCTCAGCAGCGAGGAAAGGAAGACACTGGAGAAGTTTCGGGAATCGGAAAACTTCAAACCCAATCCCGGTAAAGGCGACAAGAGCTTCTTTGAAAGGATGAAGGAATACTTCAACTGATACTAACAGCAGGGGATTGACGAATTACTTATCCCATCCTTCAAAACGCTTCCCGATCTGTTCAAACAGGCGTTCGTTGTGAGGGCGATAGAACTCCAGCAATCGGCTGCGTAAAGCATCACTCATTTTGCCGTATTCACCGCCGGCATTGAACACTTTGTAGGCCTTTGGCTCCCATGTCTGGAGACCAATGAACCGAACAACCTCTTTGAAATACGGACCGGGATCGGCATAAAAAGGCTCACTTTGTAAAACGAGGATTTGCTCCCTGGGAAAGACACGGTACCAGTTTTCGAGTTGTTCGGCGTAACACCCTCTCCGTACATAAGAGAAGTATTTGTGTGCAAAGCTCGAATAGGAAGGGTCGCTTCGCAATCGCTCCTCGTGTCCTTCTATCCTTTGTTCTTCGCGCTGTACAGCTTCTTCGAAATCGCTCAATGGTTCAATACCCAGACGCACCTGATTGTAGAAACTGGAAATTGCGCGGTCGACAGGATTCCTGAGCATACAAATCAGCCGCACCTCCGGCAACAAAGACTTTACGCGCTCCGGAGACAAAGGATGAGCGAGGTAATAAGGAGAGGACTCTCCGCTCATGCAATGCTGACCTAATTGCTCTTCACGACGTCTTACCTGCTTCTGCACAGGGAAATGTGACCGGTACCAGGATTCACCCTTGTGATGGTAGTAATCGAAAAAGTGCACTTCTTTCTTGAAAGAAGCAAATACAGCGGGATGTTGTACGAGGTAATTGTAGAGTGAAGTGGTTCCACATTTGGCAGCACCAATGATCAGGAACTCAGGCAATGCACGTGCAGAAGCTGTGGCAAGACGGTAGAGCTCTTCCGCCTTGAAGGTGATGCCTGCATAAATCGATTGTTTCTTTGCCATTCTGAAAACCCAGCAACGAAAGTAATGAGATTGCCGTTGTTTGCACAACTAAGATAGTGTTTGTACGTGTAGAATTGACTACCTTTGAAAACAACATGCCCCACTTTTACCATGGAAAAGCTAACCCTCGATAGTCATTTTGAAAAGTACGCCTCCATCGACGAGCTTCCGCTGTCAGACCGTCAACTGATGCTCGAGGCTCAGCGTGCTGCCGACGACGCATATGCCCCCTATTCGCATTTTCACGTGGGAGCTGCAGTGATGTTGGAAGACGGCGTAGTGGTGCGTGGAAGCAATCAGGAGAATGCGGCCTACCCGTCCGGACTGTGTGCTGAACGTGTGGCCCTGTTCGCTGCCGGGGCACAGTTCCCCGGTAAGAAAATCACCGCTATCGCCGTTACAGCCTATCCGGTAGGCAAGAAAATCCCGGATATTCCCATTAGTCCTTGTGGAGATTGCCGCCAAGTGATGGCTGAGTACGAAGTCCGATACAACTCCACCATCCGACTGATCATGCAGGGTGGACATGGCAGTTATATCGTCTCCAACAATGTTGCCCAATTACTTCCCTTCCTATTCAACGGAGACGCACTGAAGTAACCCTTTTTTCCGCTTTTCGTTCAAAAGCGATGCAGCGCTTAGCTACATCCTTGAGAAATTCTTCGCAGGCCACAGCGATATTCACCATGGTAAAATGAAGATTTTTAATCAAACATCAACAACCCATGCTTAATTTTTCTCCGTGCAAAACTCTCCTGAAACCATCTTTATCCATATTCAGGATTTTCGCATTTGCCACAACAATCACAGGAATTTCTTTAGATACTCAGGGACAAACTCCGGGATGCACAGATCCTGTGGCGACAAATTACAACGCAGGAGCCACTATCAATGACGGCTCGTGTCAATACAACACCGCGGTATTGTCCTTACAGTTCTCCCAGCTCCTTGACAGTTCACTGCTCGAAGTCTCCGGCATCATCAAGGATGGGCCGCATCTGATTGCCAATCGTGACGAATGGGACAACCGCTTGTTCGGACTAGATACGGTCACGGGTGCTATACAATCGACCTATGCCTGTACCGGAGCTTCCAACTACAACTGGGAAGAGATCGCCCAGGACAGCCAGTACATCTATATTGGAGATTTCGGGAACAACATCAATGGAAACCGGACAGATTTGAGAATTTACCGGATCGATAAATCCATTTTAAGCGGAGCCAGTCCCACAGCCGACACCATCGGCTTTGCCTACTCCACCCAAACCAACTTTGATCCCACAGGCTTTAACAATACAGACTTCGACTGCGAAGCCTTCCTTGTAGGGACAGACAGTATCTACCTTTTCACCAAGCGATGGGTCAGCGGTGGTACTGCCGTGTACGCACTACCCAAAACACCAGGCACACACCTGGCTATACCTTTGGACAGTTTCAACACGCAAGGATACATCACGGGTGCAACACAAGTAGCAGGAAAAAATGCCCTAGTACTCTGCGGATATACCAATCTTTTCCAGCCCTTCATTTACCTGCTGTACGATTTTACAGGACATCACTTCTTCCGAGGCAATAAACGACGCATCAACATGAACCTTCCATTCCACCAGATCGAAGGCGTTGCTACCGAAGACGGCAGACACTTGTATCTCGTCAACGAAGGATTCAGCAGCGGATTCATCAATACCAGTCAAAAACTACATCGCGCCGACTTATCGGGATATTGGAGTCATTATTTGAACCCATCCACCACCTCATTGCCCGAACTGCCTGACCAACTAAACGCATGGCATCCCAACCCCGTTCCGCAAGGGGGATCTATGCGTGTTCCGGAAGACTGCATAGGCAAGAGCTTCCGACTCTCGGATACTTCCGGAAAAACCTATGCGACTGGCCGATTGAACAGATTACTTTCACTGAAAGATATTCCATCGGGCCTTTTTGTGCTTTCAATGGAAGGAGGAAAAACCACGCGAATTATCATCAGGTAATACTTCCTGCGTTAAAGTCCAATTACTGTCGGAAGACCTTTTTCGTGCAATCCGCTGTTTAATAGATTATTAGACATCAAAATGCTGTACTACAAAGACGGCGGAGCACTTGCTGTTGAAATGGCTGTTTGACGTATTTTTGCAACCATGGAAACAGCTACGAAGTCGAAGAAAAGTAAGCCAAAGTACACCCGCGAACAATACCTGAAATGGTACCGTGACATGCAGCTGATGCGTCGTTTTGAGGAACGGGCCGGGCAGCTATACGGCATGCAGAAGATAAAAGGGTTTTGCCACCTGTACATCGGGCAGGAAGCGGTGGTTGCCGGAGCGATGAGTGCGCTGAAGCCGGAAGATGCAATGATCACTGCATACCGTGACCATGCCCATGCACTGGGCAAAGGAATCTCCGCGCGCGAGGTCATGGCGGAACTTTTCGGTAAGATCACCGGCTGCTCGAAGGGCAAAGGAGGTTCAATGCACATGTTTTCCAAGGAACATCGCTTCTTCGGAGGACACGGCATCGTCGGTGCACAGATACCACTGGGGGCAGGCATCGCCTTCGCCGAGAAATACAACAATACCGGCCACTTGTGCGTGTGCTACTTCGGAGATGGAGCTGTAAGACAAGGAGCATTGCACGAAGCCTTCAACATGGCGATGCTGTGGGAACTCCCCGTGATTTTCATCGTCGAAAACAACGCCTATGCAATGGGCACATCCGTGGAAAGAACTTCGAATGTGACCGAACTGTACAAGATCGGCGCGTCCTACGACATGCCCTCCTACCCTGTAGATGGTATGGATGTGGAAGCTGTGCACGAAGCTATGGTGAGTGCTGCAAAACACGCAAGAGAGAAAGGTCCCGTTTATCTTGAAATGAAAACCTACAGGTTCCGCGGACACTCCATGAGCGACCCTGCAAAGTACCGCAGCAAGGAAGAAGTGGAAAATTATAAATCGCAGGACCCGGTGGAGGTGGTGAAGCAAACACTGCTTCAACTCGGAATGGCTACCGAAGAAGAGATAGAGAAAATCAACGAGGAGATTCACCTCGAAGTGGAAGACAGCGTCACCTTTGCGGAGGAGTCGCCATATCCCGATCCCTCAGAATTGTTCAAAGACGTTTACGTTCAAGACGACTACCCCTACATCACTGAATAACCCCCGTTACCGGAAAAGCGAATCAATACAAGAGAGCTATGGCTGAAATCGTAAGGATGCCAAAAATGTCGGATACCATGACCGAAGGTGTTGTGGTCAAATGGCACAAAAAAGTTGGAGATACCATTAAAAATGGAGACCTCGTAGCCGAAATCGAAACCGATAAGGCCACTATGGAATTCGAATCGTATCAGGCGGGCACCCTGCTCTATATCGGTGTGGAAGAAGGCAAAGCGGCTCCCGTCGACGGCATCCTCGCCATTCTTGGTAAACCGGGAGAGGAGTACAAATCTTTGCTGGAGAATGAACAAGCCAAGCCAGCGGCTGCTGCTGCACCTGCAGCCAAGCCATCTACACCACCCACGCCTGCACCGGCGGTAGCAACTGCGCCCGTCGCGGCAGCACAAGTCGCCGTACCTGCAGCCTCCGTGGCTGGTCCCGTCACAGTACCTGCTGCCTCCGTTAACGGCGATGTACGCCTGAAGGCGTCCCCCCTTGCTAAACGGCTCGCAGCTGAAAAAGGGATTGACCTTTCCATGCTAAAAGGCAGCGGAGAACACGGACGCATCATCAAGCGCGACATCGACTGGTTCAAGCCCGGCAGTTTTGTGGCAGCAGGCAGCTATGCCTCGGCCGCCGTCACAAAAGAGAGCTTTGAAGAGATAACGGTTTCGCAGATGCGAAAAACTATCGCCCGCAGACTCAGCGAGAGCAAATTCAGTGCGCCGCATTTCTACTTAACCATGGACATTGACATGGACGAAGTAGTGAGAGCTCGCGAAAGCGTTAATCAGGTCACCGCTGTAAAAATTTCCTACAACGACTTTGTGGTAAAGGCCGCAGCCACAGCACTCCGGCAGCATCCGGCGGTGAACTCATCCTGGCTGGGCGACCGTATCCGCACGAACCATCACATCCATATCGGTGTTGCCGTAGCGGTCGATGAAGGATTGCTGGTGCCCGTATTGCGTTTTGCCGATGCCAAAACATTGAGCCAGATCGCTACCGAGGTGAAAGCTTTCGCCGGTAAGGCCAAGGAGAAAAAGCTACAGCCACAAGACTGGGAAGGTAACACCTTCACCATTTCCAACCTTGGCATGTTCAATATCGAGGAATTCACCGCTATCATCAATCCGCCGGACGCCTGCATTCTCGCTGTGGGCGCCATTAAACAGGTTCCCGTCGTGAAAAACGGTACGATTCAGCCGGGCCACGTCATGAAGGTAACGCTCAGCTGCGATCACCGCGTTGTAGACGGTGTGGTTGGATCGAAATTCCTGAACACCTTCAAAGCACTGCTGGAAAATCCGGTGGTATTACTGGGACAGGGCAATATCTGATCGATCACAATTGAGCTCGGCGCCCCCTTACCAGAGGACTTGCTGCGCCTGAGGAAAATTCTATTCTGAATAGATCTCCTCCACTAAGGTCTGGTTGGCTTCTGTGATCACCTTGCGTTTGAGACTCAATTTGGGTGTCATCTCTCCGCGATCGATGCTCCATTCTCTCGGCAGCAACTCGATTTTCTTGATGGCTTCAAAGGAACCCAGGGTTTTGTTCACCTCCTCCACCTCCTGCATGATCCGGGCTTTGACGCTTTCCATGCGAATGAGTTCCTCATGACTGACTGGCACCTCCATCTGCTTACGTGCACACCATTCTTTCACAAAAGCGAAATTGGGCACCACCAGCGCAGCCGGAAACTTCCGGTTCTCTCCGATCACCATCACCTGCTCTATGAAGCGTGACTCCTTGAGCTTGTTCTCGATCACCTGCGGAACGATATACTTCCCGCCGGAGGTCTTGAAAATCTCCTTTTTGCGGTCGGTGATGCGAAGATAGACGCCTTCCACCATCTCACCGATATCGCCCGTATGCAACCATCCGTCCTGGTCAATCATCTCAGCTGTGAGGTCAGGGCGCTTGTAATAGCCCATCATCACATTGGGACCTTTGCAAAGTATTTCCCCATCTTCGGCTATTCGTACCGTTACATGCTCTATGGTTTTTCCGACAGTACCGAAGCGAAGTCCGCCTGGCTTGAGCGTGTTCACTGTGATTACAGGACTGGTTTCTGTCAAGCCATAGCCTTCCAGCACAGGAATACCGGCTGCCCAAAAGACCCTGGCCAAACGAGGTTGCAGGGCCGCCCCACCGGATACTGCCGCTTTTACCTGTCCTCCGAGCGCTTCCTGCCACTTACTGAAAATCAGTTTGCGGGCTATTCGCAACTGTGCATCGTAAAATGGTCCATTGGCTCCTTCCCCATTGTAACGGAGACCGAGATCCACGGCCCAGAAAAACAATTTCTTCTTTATGCCCGTGAGCTCCGTCCCTTTGGCGATGATACGGTCGTATACCTTTTCAAAAAGACGAGGCACACAACCGAAAATTTCAGGCCGCACTTCTTTCAGATTGTCGGCCACCTTTTCAATGCTCTCTGCATAGTAAATACCCACCCCGAGATACATATAGAGATAACTCAGCACCCTTTCATACACGTGATTGAGGGGTAGAAAACTCAGGGCGCGACTGTTCCGGTCAACCGGCGCAAGATTTTGCGCAGCAATCAGCTGGGAAATGATATTTTGATGCGACAACATCACGCCCTTGGGAAAGCCAGTGGTACCACTTGTATACAGCAATGTCGCCAGGTCACCGGGGGCTATTGTTGCAGTGATCTTCTCCACCACTGCGGGCATGGGATGCGCCTTGCCTTTATCTGCAATCTCCGTCCAATGGGGACGTCCTTCGATTCGGTCAAAGGAATACATGCCTTTTACACCAGGCATATCCCTTACGATGGACTCCACCTTTTCCCACAACTCCAGACTGGAAACGAACACCCATTTCACCTCTGCATCTTTCAAGATGAAAGCAAGATCAGAAGCGCTGATGGTCGGATATATCGGAACATGAATAGCACCCGCACGCATCATGCCGAGGTCTACAAAATTCCATTCGGGCCTGTTGTTACTCAGCGTAGCGATCTTATCGCCGGGCTGAACACCCAAATCGATTAGGCCGTAACTGAGCCACTCCACCTGATGGATGAACTCGGAAGCACTGACTGGCTGCCAGCTGCCTTCCACTTTTGCGGCGAGTGCGTCCGTCTTGTCGGCATACAAATCACGGTAACGGTCGATTAAATCAAAGATGCGCCTTACTTCCATTGCAGAAAATGCTTTAGCTTTAGGTCAAATATACATCCGAATTCAAAACGAGCGACTAAAAGCCGCTTTCGAGACACATGACATTTTACACTCCACTGACCCGAGCATTTCAGCTACGCATACCCGTCATCATGGCTCCGATGTTTTTGGTTTCCAATGAAAAAATGGTAGAGTCGGCCATGGATTTTGGCATAATAGGCACCTTCCCCACCCTCAATTACAGAGAAGACGGACAATTGAAAGCTGTGCTGGACCGCCTGAATGCATACAGGAAAACGAACGCTTGCCCTGGTAATTATGGAGTGAACCTGATTGTGCAAAAGACCAATCCGCTGTATAAAAAACACCTGGAGGCCTGCGTGAAAGCAGAAGTCCCTCTCTACATTACGAGTCTTGGTCATCCCGGAGAGGTGATCATCGCTGCGCACAGTTACGGAGGCAAGGTCTACTGTGATGTGACAAATCTTGAACACGCTGAAAAATGTGCAAAGCTGGGATGTGACGGTTTCATAGCAGTGACACAAGGTGCGGGCGGACATGCGGGCCCCTATCCGGCATCGGTACTGATTCCTGCACTCCGAAAAGCCTACCCATCCATCCCGGTGATTGCTGCAGGCGGCATTGCCTCAGGCGACGGTATTTTATCGGCATTGGCATTGGGTGCAGCAGGCGTCAGCATGGGTACACGATTCATCGCTTCGAAAGAAGCTGCCGTCAGCAACGAATATAAAAAAGCCATCGTGGATGCCGGCATGGAGGATATCATGATGACGGAACGGCTGTCCGGCACCCCCTGTGCAGTCATTCGCACCCCCTTCGCAGAGAAAATCGGCGAAAAGCAACACTTCATTGAGAAGTGGCTCAGCACGAACCGCCGTACCAAAAAATATTTCAAAATGCTCGTGCAGCTCCGGGGATTCAAGAAACTTGAGGCTGCCATTCAGCCGGGCAATTACCGAAATCTATGGTCTGCCGGCCAGAGTGTGGCGCTCATTGACGAGGTCCTTTCGTGCAAGGAAATCCTTGAGCGCCTTGAAGAGGAAACAATCGAGGCCTTTCAGCGCCTGCAAAAAAATTGCGGTCAGTAAGGACTATTTACTCCTGCATCATATTTTTACCCCGGCTTTTTCCGAAACAGACAATACACCGCCGAGCGCGTGTAACAACAAAGTGGCGACTTTGGCCTTCAGGGGTTTTTCTCTGCTCATCATGATGTCCACTTCGCGGATGAAACGTCCCCAGTTGGATGCGTTCAGCACATCCAGTGCCACGGAAATAGTGGGTGTGATAGAGCGGGCCGTATGCCACCATCCGTTAGGGATGAACAGGGTTTCACCGGGCCCGACCACAAACGAAACCGGTGTTGCATTTTTCCACAGCGGAAAACGCTCCGGATCAGGATTGCGCTGATTGTCGATAAGGGACATCCACTGGTTTTTCGGATCTGGATAAACATACGGCGTCTGGTCCGGTGGCACCACTGTAAACTCCTTTTCGCCGTATAGCTGATTGATGTATGCATGAAAGCCCATGTAGTCGTAATGCATATAGGGGAATTGTCCACCCGGACTGCCGAAAAAAATCTCCAGCGTATCCGCTGAACCCAGAAATCCTGCCGGCAGTAATTTACTTGTAGTCCTGTCCGGCAAGGCAAACGCATAGCGGGGCGAAACATCGGGCAAGAGTTCAGGGTAATCGTGTGCGATGTTCAATTTGCAGGGATACGGCGCAGGATTTTCCTCTGTAGCGGTCATCATCAGGTCGATGAATTCGCCCAAGGCAAAGGTTTGTCCCTGAACCTTGACCTTCCGTTGTCCGTATTTTTCTCTGAAAAAATCAGGCGTGAATTTTGTCAGCGCAGGCCACTCTCGGGTAGCATCACCGATGACGACAGGATGACTTTTAAACAGATGCTCTTTGGAGAACTCTTCGTACGACATACCGTACTTTTTCTCCACAACAAGTTCGCCCCGGCGGGCGAGCACAAGGGATTGCCTTGCCATAAGCAGGGTATTTTAGGTTAGTAGTACGAATGTAAGGTAAAAACCATGCTTTTTTTAGAAAAAGACAGGAAACAGGGCTTGCTTTGGGGTGAACATGCGCATTACATTTGTAAAAACAATTAATCATGAATAAAGTCCATTCCTTGATCCTCATGCTGCTGCTCTTGTTTTTTACCAGCCATGAAAGCTTGAGTCAGCAAATTGCACCGACCACAGAAGAAGAATATGTCATGGGTTCGGTGGGTTATAAGATGTACAAGCAAATGGGAGTAGAATTGAAATCCGGCTATTCCGTAAAAGATCTTGTGGTATACGAATACGGTGAGCGCAAGGCCGACTTCAAAGGACTCTACCGAAGCGGAGAAACCAAACCCTGCGCCATCCTCTTCCTCTACACAAAGCTTCGTGGCGCACCGGAGTACTATTGCATTCCTACGCTGGATGCACCGGAGGCCCTCTGGGATCGCTATCGCATGAGCCTTAGCGGTGAAACCGATAACAAGCAAGAGCAACTCCAGTTCTTCTCCTTCGCATTGGCCAAGGCGCTCATGCTTTATTCGGGGAAATGACGAGGAGCATAGCGCTTATCGGCATCGCCCTGTTATTTACACTAGCAAGCAGGGCTCAAACATCCTCATTTTTTAATTTGCGCAGACCGGAAAAACTCTGGGTACTCACCCACCCATTCAAAGCGCACAAGGCCTACCGCATTTCCATGGAGGTTCGAAAAGTCTGTACCGAGGTTGCGAAGGATCCCCGGCTGGACTCCTTCGAACATGGCGGTCGTTTGGATGCCTTCCGTCATTGCTACTGGATGAGCCAACTTGGCTGCGGCATCGGCGTACGCGCAGCACGAAAACTGGGAAAGGCGCACGAGAAAAGCAACTACCTGTCGTTTAAACACGCGAAGACCGTGGATAGCGCACTGCAGGATTCCAACGCTGTGGTCATGGATTTGCACAACAACGAAATCGGACTTCAGCTCGTCATTGGAGCAGCCGAAATAAGCAATGAAGAAATGCGTGAAAAAATCATTGGATTCATCCAGGAAGGTCGCCTATTGCGGCTCAAAACCGACAGCACCGGCAAACTTTTGCACTGCGACGGCAGCCCCCTACAACCCAGAATAGCAAAGGAATGGTCGACACCGACCTGTTTAATAAACAGCAATCTGTAGCCAACCTTTTCATGTTTCTGTCATGCAGCGAATACCAATTCGCAGTACCTTAGCATTGCTTATACATATGAGACCATTCATTTTCTTACTCTTGCTCCTGCTGAACATCCCGGCGTCCCTACTCGGGCAGGAAAAAGACAGCATACACTTCAGGTCCGTGACTTTCGAACAGGCATTGGAAATGGCAAGAGCCGAAAAAAAACCTGTTTTCCTGCATGGTTACGCCTCCTGGTGCCATTATTGCTCTGAAATGGCGGAGCAGGTGTACACAGATAAGGAAGTGGCCGACTATTTCAACGCCCGATTCGTCTGTATCAAAATGGATATGGAAAAGGAAGGGCGGGAGATGAACAAGAAACTACGCATCAAAAACTTCCCGACACATGTTTTTTTCGATTACAAGAACGCACAGATGATGCACCGCGCAGCCGGTAAAAAATCAAAGGAAGAGTTCCTGCAGACAGGACGGGATGCCATCGACAGTACCAAGCAGCTGCGCAGTTATGAACAGTTGTATTACAATAAAAAGGCGACGGCGAAGGAAGCAGCCACCTATATGAAGATGCTCGATAAGGCAGGGTTGGACAACCAACCTGTCATCAACTCCTATCTGCTCGACCTCACTACGGACGCTTTGCTGAAACAAGACAACTGGCGGATCATGTACGATCTATTCCGCGAAGTAGAACTTCCCGCTTTCCAGAAGGTGATGGAAAACCGCGGTGCGTATGCGGAAAAATACTCAGCAGACAGTATTGACAATAAAATCATCAGCATGTACAATGCTGCACTCATGGTGCGTGTACAAAAGCTGGACTCTCTGGGCTACCGGAACATGACGGACAAGTTACGCACTTCGGGGCTTGACCTCAGCGAGAAAATCATCGCTTATGCGGACCTCAACAGTTTCAAAATGAAATCGGACTGGAAATCCTATCAGACAGCTGCTGTCCCTTTCATCGATAAATACTGCGCCAACGATTACCGCCGTCTAAACGATGTGGCTTACAATTTTTACGAACGTGTAAGCGACAAGGAGTTGCTTGCTAAGGCGGAAACCTGGGCACAAAGGGCCGTCACCCTTCAAGACAATATCAAGAACAACCATACCCTGGCAGGGCTTTACTTCAAGCTTGGTAAGAAAGAGCAAGCGAAAATCACCTGCGAGCACACTATAGAACTGGCGCGGAAAGCAGGCGTCGATTACAAGCAGTCCACCCTGTTGCTGGAAAAGATCGATGCGATGAAGACAGAATAAATGCAGTGATTTGATTTAGATGCTACGTATGCGCACTATTTACCATTCCTTCTGCAGCAGTCGATTCAACTCCCCGTAACGGCCTCAAGGTCGTGCATACACTTTTTCGCCTCCTACATAGGTAGCCCGTACGGGAATGCGATAGAGGATACTGTCCGGCGCTTTCATGAGGTCTTGATCAAGCACCACGAAGTCGGCCCACTTACCCGGCTCCATACTTCCCTTGTATTTTTCTTCGAAGGAGGCATAAGCCGCCCAGATGGTCATGGCCCTCAAGGCCTGCTCCCGGCTTAGGGCCTGGTCGGGCTGAAATCCCTCCGGGGGAAACTGAGCCTGATCACGACGTACAACTGCTGCATAAAAACCGTATAGCGGGTCAATATGTTCGACGGGAAAATCAGAACCAGCCGCCAGCATCCCGCGCTCTGTAAGCAAACGCTTGTAGGCATACGCGCCGCGCATCCTATCGGAACCGAGGCGGTCTGGTGCCCAGTACATATCGCTCGTAGCATGTGTAGGTTGAACAGACGGTATGATTGCATACTTCGCGAAGAGGGAGAAATCATTCGTATCCACTACCTGTGCATGCTCGATGCGCCAGCGCAAATCGTTTTTCCCACCGAGCGCCTCTCCGTAAATGGTCAGGAGTAAACGATTGGCCGAATCGCCGATACAATGGGTATTCAGCTGAAATCCCATTTCCCTGGCGGTTCGTGCCGCTGTACGTACGTCCTCTGCTGAATTGAGTAAAAATCCATGATGGCCGGGCAGATCCGTATAAGCATGGATCAGGCAGGCACCGCGGGAACCCAGCGCTCCATCGGCGTATAGCTTGAAAGAGTTTACGCCGAGCCTCTCACTGCGATAAACCCCTTTCCTTTTATAGTAGGCAGCATTTTCAGGCGAATAGCTCACCATGGTGTTCAGCCGCATCTTGAGTTGACCCGCTTTGTGTAGACTGTCGATCAGTTCGATGGTTGCAATGTCCAATCCTGCATCTGTGAGGCTTGTAAGCCCTACGGCAAAACAGTTTTTCTCCGCCTGCAGAAGTGCCTCCACTTTGTTTTCAAGTCCGGGTTCCGGAATCTGCTTCTTGACAATATCCACTGCATTGTCGATCAACAAACCGCTTGGCACTCCGTCCTTGAGCACGACCTCCCCTCCTTCCACACGCGTTTGCGCTGTGATACCGCAACGCCGTAGCGCTTCACCGTTCACCAACGCAGCATGGCCATCTATGCGCATCAGGAAGACGGGTACGTCGGGAAACATACTGTCTAGCGCCTGCCGGTCCGGATAGGCTTTGTTTTCCCAGTCGTTCTGGTCCCACCCCCGACCGAACACCCAACCCATGAAACGTTGTTCACGGTGGGTGTGCAATGTATCGAGGATAGCCGCGAAGGAAGTGGTACCGGTGAGCCATATCTTTTTCAGATCGACACCATAGCCGTAGAAGTGACAATGTGCATCGTGCAAACCCGGATAAACGAAGGCTCCACCCAGATCTATTTCCTGCGCTGCAGCATACCGGCTCATCTCATCGCGGGATCCTACTCCAACAATTTTTCCATCTTTCACAGCGAATGATTCGGCGGTTGTGAACGCGCTATCAACTGTATAAACAACAGCATTGTAATAAATAGCGTCAACATGTTCTTTCCGGCTGCATGCAGAAGCGAGAAAAAGAAACGAAAATAAAAACGATAAGTTCCTCATGCATTTTTGCGGTTGATGTACATAGCATTGGCTTGTGCCAGTGGCGTGACGACAATATCATTGATACCGACTCGGGCCGGCCTGCTCACGGCAAACCAGATGATATCGGCAATGTCCTCCGCGATGAGCGGCTCGAAACCTGTGTATACGGCTTTGGCCCGTGCCTCATCGCCTTTGAACCTGACGTTGGCAAACTCCGTTTCTGCCGCACCCGGATTGACGGAGGTCACGCGGATACCGTGTGGCAATAGGTCTATGCGCATGGATTTGGAGATGGCGTCGACGGCGAATTTGGTGGCGCAATAGACGTTTCCGTTGGCATAAGCATCCTTGCCGGCAGTACTGCCCAGGTTCACTATGTGACCGGACTGGCGTGCAATCATCCAGGGCATAACAACGCGGCTCACGTACAACAAGCCTTTCACATTGGTATCAATCATCTGCTCCCAATCGTCCACATCTCCATCTTGAATGGCTGAAAGACCCGCAGCGAGACCCGCGTTGTTCACCAATACGTCGACCGCTTTCCACTTCTCCGGCAGCGCTTCCAGCTGTTGTTCTACCTCCTGCCGAACACGCACATCCAAGGTCAAGGTCACAGTACCGACTCCGAAGCGCCCAGACAACTCCGAAGAGAGTGCCTCCAGACGATCACTGCGACGGCCTGCAAGTATCAGATTCCAGCCCTCTTCCGCAAAACGCATTGCAGTGGCTTTGCCGAAACCCGAAGTGGCACCTGTTATAAGGGCTATTTGTTGCTTTTCCATCGGACACAAAAATAACAAACATGCACCTTGGTTTCATAGATCATCTACCCCGCTATGCAAGACCTTTGGCCAGACGACTGTTCCGGTATCCATAGGTGAAATAGATGGCGAGTCCTATCAGTAACCATATGGCGAAACCAACCCATTGCTGTACATGGATCTGCGCCATCAGGTAAAGGCAAGATAAAATACCCAACACCGGTATGAGCGAAAGATTACGGAGGAAACTGAACAGGGCCAGCACAGCGAAAACGATAAAGAAAATGAAATTGGGTGCGGACTCTGCATTGACCAACGGATTCACATGGGCAGCAACCCATTCCTGCTCATTGAATCCCAGCCAGCACATGACGAAGACATACAACACGGGAACGATGTAGCGTCCGTTGATGTATGGCACCCTGAACTTCCGTGGAAGGTCTTTCTGTTGCTGCAACATGAGAACTCCGCCGCACACGAGGATGAAGGCGAAAAGGGTCCCGATGGAACATAAATCAGTGACCGTATTCATGTCGATGAAAAAGAGGGGGACACCCACGAGGAAACCGGTGACGATAGTGGCAAAGGAAGGAGTGCCGTAACGGGGATGCATTTCCGAAAAACGGACGGGTAACAAACCATCGCGACTCATACTCATCCATATACGGGGTTGTCCGAGCTGAAAAACCAACAAAACACTCGCCATCGCAAATACGGCACTCACGGCGATGATACCACTGATCCAATCCAGCCCGCGTTGGCCGAACACGAAGGCCAGTGGGTCGTCTACGTTGAGTTGATCGTATGGAATCATACCGGTCAACACCAGCGCTATTAACATATACAGCACGGTACAGATCACAATGGCATAAAACATTCCACGTGGCAGATCCCGCTGCGGATCGTGGCACTCCTCCGCAGTAGTAGAGATGGCGTCGAAGCCGATGTATGCGAAGAAAACACCCGAGACGCCGGCGAATACGCCGCCCCATCCTTCGGGCAGAAAGGGAGTCCAGTTCCCGGGATCCACATAGAAAGCTCCCACGGCAATCACGAGCAATACCACCAGCATCTTCACTGCCACCATCACATTGCCTGCATTCTTTGATTCACGGATACCGCGGTACACCAGCCAGGTGATGAGTATGTTAATTACCAATGCAGGGAC
Organism: uncultured Bifidobacterium sp.; assembly: GCA_964584995.1. Classification (GTDB taxonomy): domain Bacteria; phylum Bacteroidota; class Bacteroidia; order AKYH767-A; family OLB10; genus JAJTFW01. The sequence continues at coordinate 6,524 of CAZPCA010000014.1, read as the reverse complement.
ATCCATGATAATCCGTAAGCCACCGATGACTGGAGCAGATATCCAGGCGCGGTAACCCTCGGTCTGGAGCAATGACACATCTGACGCGTTGGTAATAGCCGCATCGAAAGCACGCCGGGCGGAGAAATAATCGATACCCGACCAGGCTGGAAGATGGATTCCGTTTTCGAGGCCTGCAAGCGGAATGCGGATATGCTCAAGCAAAGTAGAGAAATAGCCCGACCATGAGATGGCCACTACAATATTGCCGATGGCGTACTCCATGATAAGTGCCCACCCGATGATCCAGGCGAAAAGTTCTCCGAAAGCGACATACGAATACGTATAGGCAGAACCACTTGCCGGCACCATACTGGCGAACTCCGCATAACAAAAGGCGGCGAAACCACAGGCAATGGCTGTAAAGGCGAATAAAAACACCACGCCCGGTCCACCGGCTGCTGCAGCACCACCAATAGTACTGAAAATACCCGCACCGATGATGGCAGCAATGCCCAGCGCTGTCAGGTCGCGTACGCGCAGGTGTTTCTTCAAAAGTCCGCCAGTTCCTTCGGATGCTTGCAACTGCTGAAGGATGGAAGAGATTTCCTTTCGACGAAATAGTTTCATAGCGGTTCTATCTTTACCACAAAGAAAACAGAAAAAGGAAATGCAAGGAGAAGGACGGCTATTTCGATTGCAGCCTGTTTGCATTCACCAACACCAGCGATACAATCAAACACAACATCCCCGGCATGCGGTAGCGGATAAGGCTTCCAAGCACTGGTGTTGTGAAGGCACTGATCAGCACGATGCCCACCCCCAACAGGACACAAACGACCAGGGGAAATGCCGGCTCAACCAGCACCTGTTTCCTCCGTAAAAGGTACCTTACCAGGAGGAAAGGCAAGAGGAAATTCTCCGCCACCAGCATGGCAGCAAAGAGTCCGGGCTGACCGGAAGGCAGAGGCGTCATACAACCCTTGTAAAATGCATCAGGGAAATGACGGATCAAACTCCAGGGAGTGGGTGCAAAACCTACCGGCTCCATGAGGCTGCCGGCGTGCATATAAACAGCAAATTTCCACATGTTTCGCTGCTGAGCATACAGTTGTGCGGGTACATCGAAAAAGGGGAATATCGTCCCCAGGATCAATACAAACACTGCAATGGCCAGGTAAGTAAACAGCAGTCCAACCACTTTTTGATTTTCTTTTCGCACCACCAGTCCATACGCAAAGGCCGGTAAAAGCAGCATCAGCCAAAAAGACTTCACCAACAGAAAACAAATCAAGAAAAAAAACAAGACCATCGCATTGCGAACGGAGATTTCCTGACGCAAGCGACTGAAGCTAACCAAGCTGCCTCCCAATGCAAAAAGCAGCAGGCTCTCCTTGAGAATCAGGGAGGACCATATGAGCACATTGGGAATGAAAAAAACCAATAACGGCAGCCAAGCTTTTTGCACCTTGCCTCCCGCAGCAAAATGGATCAAGGCCACCACGCCGACCATTGAAAGGAAATTAGACCAAAGCAAATGCACCCATTCATTTTGACCGGAGACAAGTCCGAGGACGGCATGAAATCTCACCACCGTGCGGGCATCGTTGAACGAGTCACCGAATCCGCTGTCGAACCAAATCTTCAATCCTGTAAAAAAACCTCCGAAGCTTTCTCCTTCTGTATAGCAACCGCTTATGATCTTCCAGAAATCGATTGGAGAGGATTGATACAGCCCTTGAAAGGCGGCGGCATCGTGCAGGTAAGCGTGCATGTCCCCGCCCTGGTATCGGTCCATGTAGTATTGGGCCATGAAAAAACCAATGAGCACCTTGATCAACAAGATCAGTGGCCAGACGTAAAATGGCAGGTCAAACTGCCTGAACCACTTCATGCACCTTAACAGCAGCATACAAAAAAACACATGTACCAACAGGAGTAACATCATCCTTTCCTGACTTTGGCCAACCAGAAAGACATCCCCATCCAAGGCCTGTAAGACCAGGCCGACAGACCTGCCAGCAAAAAGACAAGACCTGGAACCTTATACCGAACAAGGGCACCGATGACCGGGGCGACCCAACCGGATAGGACGAAAATAGTCACTCCGAAAAAGAGCAAGGCCATTAAAGGAGCGATTACCACTGGAGCATGATTTTTACGAGAAGTGAAAAGGAACAAGATCAGCAAGGAGAGTATCAGCAGGTTCTCGCCAACAGAGAACCACATCAGGATATTGTGCGATTGCCAGGGCAATGGCAACAGGAGTGTACGAAAGAATGCGGAGGGCGCCTCTGCGATCAAATCGGTCCAACTTGGCTCCAGACGATGCACATCGATCATACTCCCTGCATGATCTCTTTCTGCTACCGCATAGAATTCTGTCTGCTTATCCGCAATCAGCTCTGGCACACTGCGGCCAGTGATATAGGGAGAGGCAAGCGCCATCGCCATCATCCATACAGCTAGCAATCCTGCTGCCAAAGAAATCCCCGGGCCATCCTTTCGCAGGTACTTCCAAACAATGATGAACACCGGCGCCATCAGAAAGAACACATAGGCTTTCACCATCATCATTGCCAGAATCAGAACCAGCAGGAACAAACTGTTCCAGCGACCTGTTGAACCCGGAATTGCTCCGCATTCGAGGCGATAAAGTACAGCGCCCAGCACAAACAGGAGCAGGGCCTCCTTGATCATTCCGGAAGTCCATATCAGGGTGGAAGGAAGCATAAAGACAAGCAACAAGAGCAAGAGTTCCCGCCCGGGCATGAGCCGATTCAACAGGCGATAGATGCCGGTTAGTCCCAGCAGGGAAAGGAAACACATCACTACCGCGTGGGGGAAATATGTGCCCACTGTGAAAAGTCGCAGGAATGCGTTGAGTCGTATCATGGTCCTGCTATCGTTGAACAGCAAATCGGTGTTATACCAATTGCGCATGCTATCGTAATAAGGCTGCAGAGACACATTTCCGGCATCCAAGCCGGTCAGCATCCGAAAGAAATCCCATGGATGATCGGTGAAAGCGCCGTAGAGCACCGCCGAGTCGTCGTAATAGCGGAATATATCCGCTGTACTCCGATCGGTGTAAAACCGGGTGTAAATGATATACAGCGCCAGGGCTGCCATCAATTTAATTATAAACATGAGGTGGAAAACCTGTCTCGGCAGATGGTCTACTTCAAATATTTTCCATTTGCCTATCAAATAAATAGCAAAAAAAATAAAGGCCAAGGACAGCGCTACTTCCAGCATCGGTTCAAAGATAAAATTTTACAGGTTTAGCGCCATAAGCACTACTTTTGCGCAGTGACGGATCAATCGTTCATCCGTACCGTTTCAACCCAGCACCATGTCCTCCACCACCGAAGATTTATCCACAGTAGAAACCGCCGGCAAACTCGGTTTACTGCCCGAAGAATTCGAAAAAATAAAAAGTATTCTGGGACGCACACCCAACTTCACCGAACTGAGTATTTACTCGGTGATGTGGTCCGAGCACTGCTCCTATAAAAACTCCATCACCTGGCTGAAGACCCTTCCCAAAGAAGGCCCCCACATGCTGGCCAAAGCGGGAGAGGAGAACGCAGGACTGGTAGCCATCGGTGACGGGCTTGCCTGTGCATTCAAGATAGAATCGCACAACCACCCCTCGGCAATAGAACCCTATCAGGGTGCAGCCACCGGAGTCGGCGGTATTAACAGGGACATCTTTACGATGGGAGCACGCCCCATCGCTCAGCTGAACTCTCTCCGCTTCGGCAATCCCGCACTGGCCCGCACACAATGGCTGATGCGCGGTGTGGTGAAAGGTATCGGCGATTATGGCAATGCCTTCGGCGTTCCTACGGTGGGCGGCGAAGTGTTTTTCGATGATTCCTTCAATGTCAACATCCTGGTCAATGCCATGTCGGTAGGTCTTGTCAAAGAGGGCGAAACAGTATCTGCCATTTCCTACGGCGCTGGCAATCCTGTTTACATTGTAGGCTCCTCCACCGGCAAGGACGGTATCCACGGTGCCACGTTTGCATCAGGAGACCTGCACGAAGATTCCCATGAAGATCTTCCGTCGGTCCAGGTGGGTGACCCCTTCATGGAAAAGCTATTGCTTGAAGCCACACTGGAAATCATACGTACCGGTGCGGTGGTAGGCATGCAGGACATGGGGGCTGCAGGAATCATTTGTTCGACCAGTGAGATGTCGGCTAAAGGAAAACACGGCATGCACATCTGGCTCGACAAGGTTCCTACCAGGCAGTCCAACATGAAAGGCTGGGAGATCCTTCTCAGCGAATCACAGGAAAGGATGCTCGTGGTGGTACAAAAAGGCCGAGAGGAAGAAATAGAAAGAATATTCACCAAGTGGGACCTCAACTGCACACAGATTGGAGAAGTGACCGAGGGAGATCGCTTGCATTTTTACATGCAGGGCGAATTGCTGGCCGATGTGCCCGCCGATTCACTGGTACTTGGCGGAGGAGCGCCTGTTTATCAGAGAGCCTACAATGAGCCTGCATACATGGCCCTCAACCGTGCTTTCCGCATGGATCAGGTGAAAGAACCTACCGATCTGATGCCTGCCATGCAGCATCTTGCGTCGCATCCGAACATTGCTTCCAAGCGCTGGGTATATACGCAGTATGATTCGATGGTAGGCACCATCAATATGAGCACCAATAAGCCCAGCGACGCAGCATTGGTAGATGTGAGGGGCACCAAGAAAGCCCTGGCGCTCTCCGTCGATTGCAATTCGCGTTACGTGTACAGTGATCCAGAGCAAGGATGTGCGATTGCGGTCGCTGAAGCGGCCCGGAACATCGTATGCAGCGGAGGTGTACCCTCTGCCGTAACCAATTGCCTGAATTTCGGCAACCCCTACAACCCTGAGGTCTACTGGCAATTTGTACACGCAATCAAGGGAATGTCCAAAGCCTGCACCCGGTTTGAAACGCCGGTAACAGGAGGCAATGTAAGCTTCTACAACCAAAGCAAGGGCGAGCAGGGGGAAGTCCCGGTCTTCCCTACTCCCACCATCGGCATGGTCGGCTTATTGGAGAACAAGTCGCTGCAAACGACATTGGATTTCAAAACTGAAGGTGACAGTCTGTTCATGCTCGGCAGTTCACAGAACGATATCGGATCATCGGAATACCTCTACTCTTTCCATGGCATAAAGAATAGTCCTGCCCCCCATTTCGACCTGGAGGATGAATTCAGGGTACAAGAGCTGGTGAAGGAACTGATCAGAAGCGGACTTATTCAGAGCGCACACGATGTCAGCGACGGAGGTTTATTCATTTGCCTGCTGGAATCGGCTCTTGCCGGTAATAAAGGTTTCCGCATTGATACGGACGAAGACTACCGTCGCGATGCCTTCCTCTTCGGAGAAGCACAAAGCCGTGTAGTGGTGAGCGTGCATCCTGACAAACTGGATGCATTTGTTGAATTGGTCGCGAACAGCGATGTGGACTTCACGAACCTCGGTGTGGTAGGCGGAAACGAAGTCGTGATCGACGAGCAATCCTACGGCGACATCAGTGTATTCGGTGGACCCTACATGAACAGTATCGCCGATCTGCTAAAGCAGTCAAACTAAACATTGTTACTTTTCCGAATGCCCGGACGGATAAGTCCGTAATAAACGGCCACCATGATAAGGCCGACACTGAAGAAAAAGGTAGCAGCAGGGCGCAAGGTATCGTTATAGAAAAACTCGCCGATCATCCAGATTGAGTTGGCGCATATCCAACATACCACGGCAAGATTGTGGTACAATTCGGCTGTATGTTTACGATGCAGCCATGTGATATGCAAGGCCACACTGATGGTGGGAAAAATCATCAGGAGCCCGGGAATCTTTAGGTCCATCACCCAACAGGCATCTTTTACCAGCCACAGCACAATGTGGAAGTTCTCGTAACTACGGGCGCGATCCGAAATCATACAGCTACAAAATTAAACAAATTGGCAGTAGGGGGTCGCCAGGTCATGCCACAGCACCATTTTCCTAACTTTGCACCATGTTGAGGAAGATCTTCCGTATTCTGCTTTCCCTGATTGTCGGCTGCATCCTTTTCAGCGTACTGCTCACCTTGCTTTACCGCTACGTACCGGTACCGCTTACCCCACTGATGCTGATACGCCTGACTGAATCAGAGGACGCACGTATGCATTACGACTGGAAACCGCTCAGTGATATCTCCCCTAACCTGCCGCTTGCCGTCGTTACCGCGGAGGACCAGAAATTCGAGGAGCATTTCGGCTTCGACCTGGAAGCCATTGAGAAAGCGGTGAAGTACAACAAGAAAAACAAGGGCAAAAAAGTAAAAGGCGCTTCCACCATCAGTCAGCAAACTGCGAAGAATGTTTTTCTGTGGCAGGGCCGCAGCTGGCTGCGAAAGGGGTTGGAAGTCTATTTCACTTTCCTCATTGAAATTTTCTGGAGCAAGGAGCGCATCATGGAGGTCTACCTCAACGTGATCGAGATGGGTCCCGGAATCTATGGTGCAGAGGCTGCAGCCGAATATTATTTTGAAAAACCG
>CAZPCA010000013.1:18750-33142 GCA_964584995.1 uncultured Bifidobacterium sp. | reverse complement strand
GCTCTTCTTCTTCATCCGCACAAAACCCTCCGCTACTGCATGAACCATCTCCAGCAGATCGAAAGAAAGCTGATGCCGCCCGAAAAACTGGCTGAACAGCTGAAAAAATGGCGGGATCAGGGATGTAAGATTGTGTTCACAAACGGATGTTTTGACCTGCTTCACCTGGGCCATGTGGATTACCTGGCAAGGGCAGCTGATTTCGGGGACAAGATGATCATCGGACTGAACACCGACGCCTCTGTTTCACGGCTGAAAGGGCCAACACGGCCGATCAACAACCAACACTCCCGGGCAATGGTATTGGCTGCATTGGGCTTTGTATCAGCCATTTGCATGTTTGAAGAGGCTACCCCCTACTCCCTTATCCAACTTGTGCAGCCCGACGTATTGATCAAAGGAGCCGACTATAAGCCGGAGGATATTGTCGGCTATGATATCGTTACGGCAAGAGGGGGACATGTGCACACCATACCTTTTGTAGACGGTTATTCCACCACAACGATTGAACAACGCATCCGGCAAGCAAATTCCTGAAGCATGTAATGTTTTGGAGGATTTTAACCTTACTTTTGATTGAAACCTGCGGTATAAGGCTACAAAACGTTACCACATGAAACACATTGTATGGATGCTGGCAGGACTCCTGTCCATTTCCCTCACCAGTTGCGAACGCAACGATCTTCTGCTATCAGAAGATAAACTGAATGAAAAAATCCAGAAGTCCTGGAAAGTACTTAATGGCTATAACACCGACTCGCAGGAGATCTGGAGTTTCTCCGACGGCACTGTATCGGTTTCCTGGAGCAATGAACGGGGAGACCATACCGTAACGGGGACCTACTCGATCGACGCTCGGTTTTCCAATGCATATGTGAAACTCAATGACTTTTCATTTATCGTTGACTCATTAGGCTACACCAACTCCAGCTTTACCGCAACTGATTTGAACAGAGCCTGGACGATTGTTGAACTCAGTAATGACGTTTTATTTCTCTCCGCTACGGACAATCAGGGTAACATCAGGTCCATTGAGTATCTGAAAAACTGAGTACGCAAAATTCAATAGAAAAGGTCCGGTATCTCCAACACCGGACCTTTTTCATTTTCATTTTTTCCTTATTGTAGAATATCCATCTCTTTGATCAAATGGCCGGCGCCGGCGAATTTATCGATGATGAACAATGTATAGCGGATGTCGAGCGTCACATTGCGACAGATCTCCGGATTGAACAGGATATCGCTCATGGTCCCTTCCCAAACCCTGTCGTAATTAGTGCCAATGAGATGCCCCTTCGCATTCAGGACCGGACTACCGGAATTCCCCCCTGTGGTATGGTTGGTGGCAATGAATGCCACGGGCACCGTACCATTCACTGCATACGAACCATAGTCCTTTTTCCTATGAAGTTCCAGTAAGCGGGCGGGCACATCGAACTCTTCATGACCAGGTACATATTTTTCGATGATTCCATCCAGGGTGGTATAATGGTTGAAATAAACGGCATCGCGGGCATCGTAGCCGCGGACCTGTCCGTAGGCAAGACGCAGAGTGCTGTTCGCATCGGGATAAAATTTACGGTCGGGCTGGAACTCCCGGAGTCCGGCCATGTACTCACGGTTCAGGCGCGCCAGTTCAGCATTGTAGGCAGTGAACTTGTCGGCTATCCGTGAACGATAGAATGAAACGATGGCATCGGCCAGCTGATAAGCGGGGTCCTTGCTAATGGCCCTGGCCTGTGATTTACCAAAAGATGTGAGCATTTTATCCAGCTTTTTTTCATCTGTGAACAGTGTTTTGGCGAAAACAGCATTGGTGATTCTGACCAGATCTCCCTGCTCACGGTCGCGGAGTTCCGTAAAATACGCCGGCTTGAGTGAATCCGGCACCCCCTGGTTGTACAGACCGATCAGCACTTCCATCATTTTCTGATCGGTCGCTGCATCGTAATCCTTGAAATAACCCGGCAGTTCGGCCTTCATGTCCCTCGCTGCACTGTTCACTTTCGCTGTATCGGGCACATTGGCCATGGCGGCCTCCACCATCGTCTTGAAACCGCTCGCAAAAGAAATCAGTTCGATGCCGAGTGCCGCTTCGGAATAATAGTCGTTGGCGGAGAGGTAGGGCAGTGTTCTGGTGTACAGCTGCTGCAAATCGGTCAGAACAGTTCCATACCGGCGGTTTTTCTCGGGCTGTGATGCACACCATGCCTTGAAATCATTTTCCAGGTAACGCTTCTTTTCCAGGGCCTGCGCTGCGAGCAAGCCCTTGCTTTCCCCTTTCCATTTTTTCCAGCCATTGCTGACACTGCTCTGCTTAGCCGCATATTTCAAATGCAGCGCCTCACTGCTGCGCATGGCGGCGTCCATGATTCCCAGGCGGGCATCGCGGATACGGATGCGGTTAGGATTGGTGGTGGCCAGTATTGTTTCCAGCTGATAGGATGAGATGTATTGCTGTGTCCTGCCGGGAAAGCCGTACACCATGGTGAAATCTTCGGGCTGCACTCCACCCAAACTGATGGAGAACGCGTGGCGCGGCACGAAGGGCACATTGTTTTCGTTGTAATCAGCCGGCTTATTGTCGGCATTGGCATATACCCGGAAGAGGGAAAAATCACCGGTATGCCTTGGCCACATCCAGTTGTCGGTATCCCCTCCGAATTTACCGATGGATGAAGGAGGGGCACCCACCAGCCGTACATCTTTGAACGTTTCCGTTACGATAAGGTAGAACTCATTGCCGGCGTAGAACTGGCGCACCTTGGCTTCGTAGTGTGTACCTGCAACGGCAGACTTTTCAAGGCGGGCGGCAAGTTCTTTGATCTTCTCATTACGTTTTCCTTCGCTGAGTCCTTGCAGCAAGGGTTGAATGGAGTCCGTCACATTTTCTATGCGTAGGATGAAGGTGGCGGTGAGTCCTGCGCAGGGCAGTTCCTCCTTTCTGCTCATGGCCCAAAAGCCATCGCGCAGGTAGTTGTGTTCCAGTGAACTTTGCTCCTGGATCTGCCCATAGCCGCAATGGTGGTTGGTGAGGAGCAGTCCCTCCCGGGAGATGATCTCACCGGTACAGCCCCCACCGAAGAGCACCACGGCATCTTTCAAACTGTTCTTATTGATGTTGTAGATCTCTTCCACCGGAATCTGCAATCCTTTCAACCGCATTTCCGCTGCATTGAGTTGTTGCAGCAACTGAGGCAGCCACATGCCTTCATCGGCGCGGACCTGTAAGCCGGAAACGAATACTACTAAGAGGATGAATAACCTGCGCATAGCTTTTGGAATATGTTGGCTAAAATACAAAGTTGGCGCATGGGATACCGCAGCCGGAGAGAATAGAAAAAGCCGACTTCGTTTACGAAGCCGGCTTCATGCTTTGATACGTATTGATCAGAAGGGAAGATCGTCGGATGCAGGCGCAGCACTCACCGGATCGGGAAGTGCACCGCTGTACTCCACGTTATGCCCTTCGTTTCCTCCAGCTGAAGGCACCGTACCCTCCACACTGGCTTTCCAGGGACGCACATCGGTATACCAACGGCCGTTATACTCACGTGATTCGACGCGGAAACTGATTTTCAGACGCGTACCAGGAGTATAACTCTTGAACTGCGGTACCAGATCGCCCCAGGCACTCATGCACACCTTTTTAGGGTACTGCTCTTCGGTTTCAACAATAAAATCCTGCTTCACCCAGGGTCCGTTTTTTCCCTGTCCGGTCTGCTCAGGAAGAGCATAAAGTAATTTGGCTGTGATTTCTAAACTCATGACGCTAATTGATTAGATTTCAAAGGTAGTTAATTGCAGTGGCAGCCCGCAAGTCTGGACAAGGATTTTCAGCTTGTATTTCTGTTTTGTTGAAAACTTCAAATCATCACTGGTTTGCAAAAATACGCCTGTCGAATCACCGAGCCGCCAGTTAAACGTTTAACTGCCCTGTCCATGATGCGCAACTCTCATTTACAGCCCATTAATTTTCCATCATCTCAATGCTGCGCTTCATGAAACCCGACAAGGCTTCTCCTTTAAGCAGGCCCTGGCTCAGCAATGCCAGATCGATGGCCTGTTGCATTTTGTTCTTGCTGGTCACCTCATCGCTTTCGTTCGCTATGCGGGACATCAATGCGTGGTTGCTGTTCACGACCAGCTGGTACTGGTCGGGCATCTCCCCCATAAAAGCATATCCTCCGCCGGTGGCCGACATCTCTTTCATACGGCGCATGAATTCAGGACGGGTGACGATGACAGGTGCTTCCTGCTCTGATAGTGCTTCGAGCTGCACCTGATATGTATCTGAACTCACCACCTGCTTGGCCAGTTCGCTCAGGCGATTCTGTTGTGCCTCATCAAGACGCGAAACACGGGTTTCGTCCTTAGCGATGAGTTTGTCCATGGTATCGGCGTCCACGCGCGCAAAACTGCTGTTCTCCAGCTTTTGTTCGAGGAAGTTGACGAAGTGCGCATCGAGTACTCCGTCCATCAGTAACACATCATAGCCTTTGTTTCTGGCCGCCTCCACATAGAGATGCTGCGCATCGGGTTGGGAGGTGTACAGATGTACCAGTTTCTTATGCTTGTCTTCCTGGTTGAGAGTGATAAATTGCTTGTATTCGTCGAACGTGAAGTGTTTTTTCTCTGTATTCTTGAAGAGGCAGAACTTGGAAGCACGCTCATAGAACTTTTCCTCGCTCAGCATACCGTACTTGATGAACACGCCGATATCCTCCCACTTGGCCTCGAAATCTTCCCGGTTCTCCCGGAAGAGCTCCTCCAGTTTATCCGCCACTTTTTTCAAAATGTGATTGCTGATTTTTTTCACATTGCTGTCGCTCTGCAGATAACTACGGGAAACGTTGAGGGGGATGTCCGGAGAATCGATCACACCGTGTAGTAAGGTGAGGAAGTCGGGCACTATCCCTTCCACCGCATCGGTCACGAACACCTGCCGGCAATACAATTGGATTTTATTCTTCTGGACTTCCAGGTTCTTTTTCAGACGCGGGAAATACAAGATCCCGGTAAGGTTGAAAGGATAATCCACATTGAGATGGATCCAGAACAGCGGCTCCTCCGCGAAGGGATAAAGCTCCTTGTAGAAGTTACGGTAATCTTCGTCCGTCAGGTCGGCCGGCTTTTTGATCCAGGCGGGAGATGTGTTGTTGATCTTTTCTCCTTCAAAGCGAATTTCAACGGGAAGGAAGGCGCAGTACTTTTTGAGCAGAGTTCGGATCCTGCCGGCATCCAGGAACTCCTCCGCATCTTCGCTGATGTGCAGCACAACGGTGGTACCGCGGTCATCGCGGGTGGTATCGGTCAGGGTGTAATCCGGACTTCCGTCGCAGGTCCACTGCACGGCATTTTCACTCTGCCAGGAGCGTGAAAAAAGATCTACCTTTTCGGCTACCATAAACGCCGAATAAAAGCCCAGTCCGAATTTTCCTATGAGCTGTGCGCCGGTCTGGTCCTTGTATTTTTGTACAAACTCCTCAGCCCCACTGAAAGCAATCTGGTTGATATATTTCTCCACCTCTTCCGCGGTCATACCCACGCCACGGTCGCTGATCAGGAGCTGGCGGTTTTCCTTGTCGAGCTTCACCTCCACAAAAAGCTCTCCCTCTTCCACAGGCTTTTCAGCGATGCGATTCAGCATGCTGAATTTCTGGGTCGCGTCTACTGCATTGGCCACCAATTCTCTCAGGAAAATTTCATGGTCACTGTAGAGGAATTTCTTGATGATAGGGAAGATGTTTTCCGTCTGTACATTGATTTTACCGGTTTGCTTTTGTGTGGTCATAGTGCTTTATATTTTCAGGATTTTCATCTTGTCAATTAAAATGCCAAGGGTTCAACTCTGACATTTTGACCTGATTTTAATATTAAAATGTCGTTAAATGCTAAATATCATGAAATTCCTAGTTTTAACTATGTAATTTAGCACCGTTCAGAGGGGAAAATTTGTAACTTTTGTTGGTTTTTGGTGTAAAAGACAAACCTCATTTCTCACTCAGCAATTGGCTACATCCATGTCACTGTATTCCAGTATAACCGCACTTTTCGAAAGCCGGGCGCTTCTGCACCCTCATTTACCGGCTGTACAAATGGGTACACAAGAGCTGAGCTATCATGAGTTGAATGAAAAAGCGGGGCAATTGGCAGTTTACTTACTTGAAAATGAAGGAATTAAGGGCGGCTACGTTGGCATTTGTCTGGAAAGGTCCACCGACCTGATGGTAGCCATTTTAGGCGTTTTGAAAGCCGGTGCAGCCTATGTTCCCTTCGACATAGACTACCCCGCAGATCGGCTGCGGTATATGGCTGAAAATGCTGGAATTTCCGTAATGATCAGCTCTGCAACATTGGCTCCTCGTTTGCCGGAAGGGGAATTCAAAGTTCTAGATATCAATCAAATAAAACACTCAACCAGTCTGCCGGAAGAAGAAATTCATGAGGAGCAGGCAGCCTATGTTCTCTTCACTTCCGGCTCAACAGGTCAGCCTAAAGGTGTTCAGATGCCGCACCGTGCCCTCGTCAACCTGATAGAATGGCAGATACGGCAAACCGCTGTTCACCAGGGTGGACGCACCCTGCAATTTGCGCCGGTGAGCTTCGATGTACATTTCCAGGAGATTTTCAGTACCTGGTGCGACGGAGGTTGTTTGGTGCTGATCAGCGATGAGCTACGGCTGAATGCGGTGGCCTTGCTCGAATTCCTCCAAAAAGAGAATATCAACAGGCTTTTTCTACCCTTCATCGCGCTGCAAAGCTTGTGCGAAATCGCCCGGCAAACAGCTGTAGCCCTACCGGAACTGAAGGAAATCATTACCGCCGGGGAGCAATTGCAAATCACTTCTGCCCTACGTGATTTTTTCACCACTCTTCCCCATTGCACACTCCACAACCATTACGGACCCACCGAGACCCACGTGGTAACGGCCTACCGGCTGGAAGGTTCACCAACAACCTGGGCGGAACTTCCTCCCATCGGTAAGCCAATCGACCATTGCTCGGTATACGTGCTCGATGAGCACATGCAGGCTGTGGCCGATGGTGAAGAGGGAGAATTGTATGCAGCCGGAGTATGTCTGGCCGATGGCTACATTGGCAGACCGGATCTCACCATGGAACGTTTCGTGCAAAACACGTGGCGACCGGCCGAACGGCTGTACAAGACGGGCGACCTGGTGAAGAGAACACCCGATGGTCAGTTACAATACCTTGGCCGAATCGATGGTCAGGTGAAAGTACGCGGCTACCGCATCGAACTGGGAGAAATAGAAATTGCCGCAGGTGCATGGGCAGATGTTCAACAATGCGCTGCCACCGTACGCGAGGACGAACATGGCCATAAAAAACTGGTCGTATACCTCGTGATGAAGGAAGGTTCCTCACTAAACGTGAAGAATATACGTCAATTTCTGCAGAAGCGCCTTCCGGATTATATGCTGCCATCGGCCTTTGTCCAATTAAATGAATTGCCAAGGACACCAAGTGGCAAGATCGACCGCAGGGCGTTGCCCGCTCCGGATAAGAAGCGCCCCGAACTGGATGTAGCTTATGCCGCTCCGCAAGACCAACTGCAAACAAAGATGGCGGCATTGTGGTGTGAACTGCTGGACATATCACCGGTTGGCATATCGGACAATTTATTCGACCTGGGAGCCAATTCGCTCTTGGCCTTGCAATTCGTGTCCCTTATGAAGATACGCCATGGTGAGGAGATCAGTGTCATAAAGATATATCAGTATCCTACCATCGCATCCCTCTCTGCAGCGCTACAGGGAACAAACAACGCGGAGAACGTGCAGAAGAGTTTCGTTGACCGAGCAGCAGCGAGAAACAGGCATTCCGGAGACGATGCCATCGCCGTCATTGGCATGTCGCTTCGCTTCCCGGGAGCAGAAAGTCCCGAAGAGTTCTGGTCGAACCTGATGAACGGGGTGGAAAGCATCCGGCACTTCAGCAAAACAGAACTGGACCCATCCCTGCCCAGTGACCTCGTGAACGATGAGCAGTATGTCCCGGCCAGGGGTATCATGAAAGACGCAGCAGGTTTTGATGCCGCTTTCTTCAACATGAATCCGAATGTGGCCAAGGTCACGGATCCACAACAGCGCAACTTTCTCGAACTGGCATGGAATGCGCTTGAGCATTCTGGGTACAGCCCCGACCGTTATACAGGTCTCATCGGTGTGTTTGCCGGTGTGGGCAATAACACCTATTACCTCAACAATGTTATTCCCAACCGGGAAGCTGTACAACGCGTAGGCTCATTCCTGGCCATGACGCAGAACGAGAAAGACTACATTGCGACCCGTGTGGCCTATGAGTTGAATCTGAAAGGACTCGCTGTAAGTGTACACACCGCCTGCTCCACCTCCCTCACCGCTATCGTACAAGCCTGTGATGCCCTGCGGAACCACGAATGCGATATGGTGCTGGCCGGTGGCGCTTCCGTCACTTCCCCTGTCTACAGCGGGCAGCGATACGAGGAAGGAGCCATGTATTCGAACGACGGACACACACGGACGTTTGATGCCTCGGCGAAAGGCACAGTGTTCAGCGACGGCGCCGGCATCGTAGTGCTCAAACGCTATGCCGATGCATTGGCCGACGGAGACACTATATATGCGCTGGTACGCGGCGGAGCACTCAACAATGATGGCGGAGAAAAGGGAAGTTTCACGGCTCCCAGCGTCGATGGACAAGCCTCTGTGATCGGCATGGCCCAGGCCATGGCCGGAACAAGACCGGAGGAGATCACGTACATCGAGGCGCACGGTACCGCTACCCCGCTGGGTGATCCCATCGAGATCGAAGCCCTTCACAAGGCCTTCCGCACACAGACCGATGAAAAGCAATTTTGCGCAATAGGTTCTGTGAAAACAAATATCGGTCACCTGACCGCTGCCGCCGGCGTAGCCGGTTTCATCAAGGTAGTCCTATCGCTTCATCATAAAACACTTCCCCCGAGCCTGCATTACAGAGAGGCCAATCCACAGATACGCTTTGAAGACACTCCGTTTTATGTCAATGACCGTCTGAAAGACTGGGACACAGAACGACTGCCCCGCCGCGCCGGAGTAAGCTCGTTCGGCGTGGGTGGTACCAACGCCCATGTCATACTGGAGGAAGCGCCGGAAGCTCCGATGGGATCATCATCGGCTACGCGCCATTTGATACAACTATCGGCCAAGACGGAGACAGCGTTGGAAAATCGAAAACGCGACCTTAAATTATTTCTGGATGCACATCCCTCCTTGTCGCTGGCCGATGCTGCATTCACGCTGCAGATGGGCCGGCATGATTTCTCATCCCGCTGGTTTGCCGTGGTGAAAGACACGGATGACATAAAAGAACAATTGACCAAAGGTGATCCGAAACGGAGCGGGGGCCATTTGCTCACGCGACAATCAGACGGCGTTGTGTTCATGTTTCCGGGTCAGGGTTCTCAATATGTGGGCATGGGCAGCACGCTCTACCGGGATGAAATAGTGTTCAGGGATGCCGTGGACCGATGCAATGAAATCCTGCAACCCCTGCTGGGAAGAGACCTGCGCGCAATCCTGTTCGCGCCGGAACACGATGCCGATGCGGAAGCCCTGCTCAAACAGACCTATTACACACAGCCGGCCTTGTTCACCATTGGTTACTCCTTGGCGCAATTGTGGATGAGCTGGGGCATCCGGCCCGCAGCACTCATCGGCCATAGCGTCGGAGAGTTCGTGGCGGCGGTGATATCCGGCATATTTTCCCTGGAAGACGGCCTTAAGATCGTAGCTGGGCGAAGCCGCCTGATGCAGGAATGTCCCGGAGGAGCCATGCTATCGGTACGCCTGTCCGAAAAAGACATCCAGTCCTACCTTACACCGGAAGTATCCATCGCAGCGGTCAATGGTCCGCAACTTTGTGTCGTTGCAGGACCTTTCGCAGCGGTCGAAAAACTACAGTTGATCTGGGAACAAGCAGAGATTGTCTGCAAGCCCTTGCATACCTCCCACGCCTTCCACTCTCCAATGATGGATCCGGTGGTAGAACCCTTTGCCGAAATAGTCCGGAAGATACCGCTACACGCTCCTCAGATACCCATCCTATCGACCGTCACGAACACCTGGTTACGGGATGAGGAGGCCACAGAACCCATGTATTGGGCCGGACATCTGCGCGCTACTGTACGCTTTGCCGGCGGCGTTAAAGCGCTGTGGCAAGAAAAACCCGGTCATGTGTTGCTGGAGCTCGGTCCAAGAAATACCGCCACTACGCTGGCAAGACAGCAGGCCACCGATCCACTACTGCAGAAAGCCATCCCTTCGCTGGGCGACACTGTCAAGGACGAGAACGAATGGAATTGTCTCCTCTCCGCCATCGGTCAGCTTTGGCTGCAGGGAATCCGTATCGACTACGATGCCTTTCATGCCATGCAGAAGAGGAATAGAATTGCGCTACCGGCTTATCCCTTCGAGCACAAGGAGTATTGGCTTCCGATCATAACTGGACCTGATACGTCTAAAACAGCAAGTATCAATACTGAAAACAGCCCGGAACTATCCGATCACAATACCGAAACCAACATGACCATGGCAACACAGCGCAAAGAACGCCTGATCGCTGAAATCGCAGAAATTCTCGAGGAGGCTTCCGGCATGGAAATGCACAGTGCAGACCAGCACGCAGGATTCACTGAAATAGGACTCGATTCCCTTTTCCTCACACAGGTGGCACTCACCCTCACCAAAAGGTACAATACACGCATCACTTTCCGTCAACTCAACGAAGACTTGTGCAGCCTGAATGCTCTGGCCACCTATATCGATGCTCAGTTGCCGGCAGAAATGGCGTCGGCTGCGACATCCAGCACAGTATCGTCTAGCACCATGACGGGTAAAACGGCAGCGGACCAGGCACAAGCTATGCCGACGATTTCCATGCCACAGGGGAATGAAAGCAACCTGCAGTGGCTCATCACCCAGCAATTGCAAGTGATGCAACAACAACTCATGATGATGTCTGGACAAATGCCGGCCATCCCCGCATTGAATTCACAAACGCAACACCCCATAGTAAAATCGGAGTCGACGGCGAATGCGGATACTCCATTTATCAATGCGGAAGAAGAGAAAGAAGTGAAGAAGCCCTTCGGGGCGGTTGCACGTATCGAAAAGCAGCAAAACACACAGTTTACGACGGCGCAGCAGGAGTGGTTGAAACGGTTCATCCAGGATTACACAGAAAAAACGAAACTGTCGAAGCAATACACACAGGATCATCGTGCGCATCTTGCCGACCCCAGGGTGGTGACCGGTTTCAAACCACACCTCAAGGAGATGGTCTATCAACCGGTCGTCAACCGCTCTGCGGGTTCGCGCATCTGGGACATCGACGGAAACGAGTACATAGATGTCCTCAACGGTTTCGGCTCAAACATGTTCGGACATAACCCTGATTTTATTGTCAAAGCGATAGAGGAACAGCTGAAGAAAGGCTACGAGCTCGGACCTCAGCATGAACTCGCAGGTGATGTAGCTCGTATGGTTTGTGAAATGACAAAATTCGACCGTGCAGGACTGTGCAATACCGGATCCGAAGCGGTACTGGGAGCGATGCGTATCGCCCGAACCATCACCGGTCGTCCGCTGATCGTCAGCTTCAACGGCGCCTACCACGGCATTAACGACGAAGTGATCCTGCGCGGTACCAAAAAACTGAAATCCATCCCTGCAGCTGCCGGTATCATGCCCGAAGCCGTACAGAACATGCTGGTGCTCGATTACGGTACGCCGGAAGCGTTAGCCATCATCCGCAACAGGGCGGAGGAGATTGCCGCCGTGCTCGTTGAACCTGTCCAGAGCAGAAGGGCGGATTTCCAGCCCCGAGAGTTCCTGCAGGACGTACGAAAAATCACGGAAGAAACCGGCAGCCTCCTGATATTCGACGAGGTGATTACCGGCTTCCGCGCCGCACCCGGCGGTGCACAGGAAGTGTTCGGCATAAGGGCCGACCTCGGCACCTACGGAAAAGTCGTTGGCGGAGGTATGCCCATCGGAGTCATTGCAGGAAAGCAAGAGTTCATGGACGCCCTCGACGGTGGTTTCTGGCAATACGGCGACAGCAGTGTCCCCGAGGCCGGTGTCACCTATTTCGCAGGAACATTTGTCAGGCATCCCTTCGCTCTGGCAGCTGCAGATGCGGCCCTCCGGCACATGTTGAAACGCGGCCCTGCACTGCAGCAGGAACTCAACGACCATACCCAACGTCTGGCAGAGGCTGTCAACAGGCACTGTGAACAGCTGGGGGTAGCCTTCCATATCGTACATTTCGGTTCGCTCTTCAAACCGAAGGTAGATGCCGACCTGACCAACGCAGACCTCATCTATTTTATGATGCGCCATAAAGGAATCCACATGTACGACGGATTCCCCTGCTTCCTCACCGAAGCGCACAGCAGTGAGGATATAGATACAATCGTTCGGGCGTTCAAAGAGGTCCTGACTGAATTATGTAGCCTCGGACTCCTTCCCTCACAGGATAATGCCACAGTGAAAGTTGCGGCAGCCCCCGTAAACACCAACGGGAGCCATGCTAACGGTAATGGAAAGCTGATATATGATCCTGCACATCCGCCTGTAGCAGGAGCCCTGTTGGGAAAGAATCCTGACGGCAGTCCCGGATGGTTTCTTCCCGACCCGGGAAGACCTGGTAAATACCTTAAAGTAAACCTGAATTGATTTCTCCGGATATGTATCCTCAAGCGCCCGGAATTTCATTTGAAGCAGTGGACTTCGATCCATTCGCTCCGCTGCAGCTGACAATACCCTCTACTGAACCACAGCGTGAGATTTTCACTTCTGTACTCATGGGCGGTTCGGCTGCCAATTGTGCATACAACGAATCTGTCATGCTTCGCCTGAAGGGGAAATTGGATCCTGAATGCATGAAGAAAGCATTCGAAGCCGTCATCCTCCGACACGACGCGTTGCGCTCAACATTCAGCGAAGACGGCACTACCCTACATATCCATGCATCATTGTCAGATACTCCCTGGAGATTCACTGACGCAGGCGAAGAAACGGAGAGAGATGTGCTGCTGAACAAACTATGCCGCGAGGAAACCTTGTACAGTTTCTCGCTTACAAAAGGTCCACTGATCCGCATGCACCTGGTTCGCTTTGAGGAGAGCGATCACGCACTGCTGATAACGGGTCACCATATCGTATGTGACGGATGGTCGTTGAGCCTGATCTTTCGGGACCTTGGCCACCATTATTCCGCACGCGTAAACAACTCCTCTTTGCGCGCCGAGCCGGCGCTTTCGTTTGCAGATTATTCCAGAAAGCTGAGTGCCGATGCGACAAGTGATGGTCAAAGCAGAACAGAAAGATTCTGGGTCGACCAATACGCGGGGGATGTTCCGGTCATGGAATTTCCACCGGATCAGCTGCGTCCGCCACTGCGCAGCTTCCATGCTATGCGCATCGACGTGCCTGTACCCAGCCTGCTGGTAAAGCAACTGCGGGAACTGGGAAAAAAGAACAATACGAGCTTCGTAACAGTCATGCTCAGCTGCTTTGAAACGTTTCTGTACAAAATCACCGGGCAGGAAGACATCGTGGTAGGCTTACCCGCGGCAGGCCAGAATGCAGAGGGTTTTTACCAGCTGGTAGGACATTGTGTTAACCTTTTGCCCTTGCGGAGCAAGATCGACCCTCAGCGACCCTTCCAGGAATACCTGAAAGACCGTAAATCGTATTTGTTCGATGCCTATGAGCACCAGCAATTCACTTTTGGAAGCCTGGTTCAGAAGCTCAATATTCCACGCGACCCTTCCCGGATTCCGATCGTGCCGGTCGTCTTCAATGTAGATATCGGATTTACAGAAGGTTTTCATTTCGAAGGATGCACGTTCGAAGCGAAAACCAACCCGCGGTATTTCGACAACTTTGAAATATTTCTGAATGCATCCGGCGACGGCGATGCGCTTACGCTGGAATGCACCTTCAACACGGATCTATTTGTGGAGGAGTCAATGCAGCGGAGGATGGAGGAGTTCATCTGCTTCATGCAGAGCATCACACAGGCTCCAGGACGGCCGATTGCGACCTTCAATGCACTGCCCGAGGAGGAGATCGCTTTTTTCAGGAAACTGAATGATACACGCACCGAACGCCATCAACCCCTCGGCATCCATGAATGCATCCTTGAAAATACCCAATACCTGAAGCCCGGACACATAGCCATTGTCAGTGAAGAAGTTCAGGTGACATATGAAGATGCACTCTACCGAAGTGCCCATTATGCTTCCTGTCTGCAGTCGCGCGGTGTCACAGCGGGCGATTTCATCGGTATCTGCATGCCCCGGAACGCAGACTTACCCATTGCCATGCTGGGGATCCTGCGC
>CAZPCA010000013.1:0-18740 GCA_964584995.1 uncultured Bifidobacterium sp. | reverse complement strand
GGCCTATCTTCCCCTGGACCGCGCTCTTCCCGCAGAACGCCTGCACTTCATGGAAGCGGATGCGGAGGTTAAATACATTCTAACGACGAAAGAACTGCAGCATACTTTCGGGTTCCCGGCAGACAAAGTGCTTTATGCGGAGGTGCTGAACAGTGAAAGTAACAGCAAGCCCCTGAAGATACATCCAGTTGCCGTTGACACTCCCGCCTATATTCTCTATACATCAGGATCCACGGGTAAACCAAAGGGAGTGCTGGTGAAACATAGCGGCGTGACGAACCTGCTCCAGGATCTTGCGCGTAAAATGGGCTTTGATAAAGAGGAAAAATTGTTGGCTATCACCACCGTATCCTTCGATATCTCCGTCCTGGAAATATTCATGCCCCTGATTCACGGAGGCGCGCTACACTTCGCCACCCGTGAACAATCCATGGATGCCCGCTGGATGAATGACTACATGAAACGTGTAGGCATCCGCTTCCTGCAGGCCACGCCGGCAACATACGAGCTGCTTTACACCGGAGGCTGGGAGGGGAAAAAAGACCTTGTTGTGCTATGCGGCGGGGAGGCGCTTCGCAAAGAACTGGCCATCAAACTGCTGAGGAGCAACCGAGAAGTATGGAATGTTTACGGTCCGACGGAAACCACCATTTGGTCGACAGCGTTGCGTCTGAGCGAAGAGGAAAAAATCCGTACCAGAAACGGTGTGATGAGCATCGGCAAACCCGTCGCCAACACGCGGATCTATATCATGGACACTAACGGCTATCCCTGTCCGATAGGTGTCCCGGGAGAGCTATGGATTGCTGGAGACGGTGTTGCCATCGGATACCTCAACAGGCCCGAACTCAACGAGGAGAAGTTCATCCGCTCCCCGGAGGGAGAGGGGATGGCCTACAGGACAGGTGATAAAGTAGTGAGCGACAAAGAGGGCTATCTGTATTTCCTGAATCGCTTCGACTTCCAGGTGAAAGTGCGTGGTTACAGAATCGAGCTCGGTGAAATTGAAACCGCTCTGAATGCATGTCCGGAAATCAAGCAGGCTGTTCTGATGGCGGTACCCGATGCTTCGGGACAAAACATGCTGGTATGTTGGTATACCGCTGCCCGTACCGGCGACAGCGAACCGCTCATCCAGCAATCCTGTCGCAAACAACTCTCTGCCAAGCTGCCGGATTACATGCTGCCTGCACGATGGATACAACTGGAGGAGTTTCCGTTGTCAGCCAATGGCAAAGTCAACAGAAAAGCCCTGACCTATACAGAGAAAGCACAAGAGGAAGTAATCGTTGCAGGGTCCAATCAGTTCTTCACGCCCTTCCAGGAAAAAATCAAACACCTGTGGATGGATGTACTGCAGACCGATAAAATAGGTCTGCACGATGACTTCTTTGAACTGGGGGGCCATAGTCTGCTGGCTGTAAAAATCATCGTGGAACTGGAAAAGCTAAGCGGCAAGAAATTCCCCCTCGCAGTACTGTTCAGCTCTCCCACCATCGCCGAACTCAGCAAACTTTATGAAAACGAAGAGGCTGAAAGTGTATGGAATCCCATTGTACCGCTGCGTGAAGGTGGAATCAGGGGACCCATTTACTACGCACACGGCATCAGCGGAAATGTATTCAAATACCATGCGCTGGCGCAGCGCCTGGGTAATGAACAATCCGGCTACGGCTTGCAGGCCTACGGACTCAACGGCAAAGACACCCCGTTCCATGATATGCATGAGATGGCCGCCTACCACGTTGCTGCGCTGATAGATAATCAAAAAGAAGGCCCTTACCGCTTGGCAGGAGGTTCTTTCGGCGGTTACCTGGCGTATGAAATGGCCGTGCAGTTACGAGCCATGGGCAAGGAGGTGGCGTTTCTGTGTCTCTTTGATATTGATGCCGCCAAAAGAAAAGAGTTCTTACCGCAGGGTGTCAAGCAAATCGTAGATGCACGCTTGCTGGCAGGACGTTTTGTCAAGCGCGCTGTAGAGCTTGCGATGGCCGACAAGGATGAGCGCCGCAGTTATTTCGAGGCGAGACGCAAACAGCAACAAAGAAACAACGACATTGAATCGTGGCTGGAAAAACACAAGATGGCGGAAATGATCGGCAGTGACTCAGCGGCCTATTTCCGTAGAATAGAGGAGGCCTGCCACGATGCACTGATGGGATACAAGATTCCGAGATATGACGGAGACATCCTACTCGTACGGGCTAAAAACAGCTTCTACAACAACGAGTACGACAAAGACCTCGGATGGTCACACTTCACCACGGGTAAGGTCAAGGTCCTCACGGTGCCCGGGGACCACAACTCCATCTTCTGGGAGCCTCATGTGGATGTGCTTGCAGAGGAACTGCAGAAGCACCTCAGATCTACAAAAAAGTAACGCCAGCACCTTCAAACGAGATGGAGCATCAGACTTTGTTGTACACGGATCCCCTGCAGCGGAGTTGTGCTATCGTCGTAGAGGTAACGGAAGAATTCAAAGCGGATACGGGTTTGCTGAGCCCTGAAGAAAGAACCAAGGCTTTGCGGCTACGCACACCAGAAGCACAAAGGAATTTTTATGCGCGGCGCACATTGCTGCGTCGCCTGCTGGCCCACTGGTCGAACACCACACCGGAAGCACTGCCGTCCTTTGATTACAACCCGTTCGGGAAGCCCATACTGGCCGGATCTCCCATACATTTCAACATCAGCCACAGCAAGCAGTATTTTGCCTGTTATTTCGGGCCGGACGAAGGAGGTATAGACATCGAGGTGATGCGCGATGCCGGATCCTTCATGGCGATCCGCGAAGAAAATTTTCATCCTGAAGAAATACCCATGTCGAAAACCAACGAGGGCTTTTATACCATCTGGACACGCAAAGAAGCAGTGCTGAAAGCGGCGGGAACGGGTCTTACTGACGGCTTGAACACATTGGATTGTAGCAGCAGTGTCTGTGCTGTGAATGACCGTCGATTCTCCCTGATGACCCGGGTGCACTCGCAAACCGTGTGCAGTATCGCCCTTGCTCAGCCCAACGGGCCAGACTGTGAATGGTATTTTGTAAGTGCCCGAAACCTCGAACGTGAACTGTCAAGCGCTGCTACACCATGACAAAGTTCTGATTATCTTTCAGCATCAATCTGCACGCACCATGGACTTCTTTCCCCTCTTCCGATTACCGGGAATGCTCGCTAAGCCTTCTGCAAAAATACAATTGATCAATAAGCTCCTCGCCAAGTTCGGTATAGGGTACCAATTGAAAAGATTCCCGGATGGTATCACACAGATGCACACCATCGAGCAACGCATGAACTTCCATTTGCTGGCCTCACGTGTACTGGAAGATAAGATAGATGGCGAATGGGCGGAATTCGGGTGTTTCACCGGACAATCCGCCATGGTCTTCCAAAAGATACTGACGGAAAACGCTTCAGCGCTGCGCATTCATCTGTACGACTTCTTTGAAAAAAAATACCGGTCTGAAAAGCTTAGCCCCAAGGATGAGTTATTGAGAAATTTCAGGGAACAATCTTTGCCTGAACCACACATCCATGAAGGGAATTTTTTCGACACGGTTCCGTCCGCACTTCCGCAAAAACTGGCAATGGTTCATATCGATTGCGGGTATGGCGGCGATACGGATAAATTGAAAAACACCATTCATCATCTCCTTCAGCACATATACCCGCGTCTCAGTTCCGGAGCTGTTGTTTTCCTGATGGACTACCACGATCCGGAACGCACGGTTCAAGGAACCCCCATCAATCCGGGAGTCAGACTTGCCTGTGATGAATTTCTTAGTGACAAACCAGAGCGTGTATTCACCTTGTACGGAGGGGCCTATTCCCACGGGTATTTCATCAAGGCCTGAAGTGTTTTTTCAAGGGCAGGGTGTTCATGAATTACAGTACTGCGCAGCCAATTCATCGGTCGAATGCCTTACTTTTACAACAAATACAGAATGCTATGATTTCAAAGAAAATCGAAAAATTACTGAATCAGCAAATAGATCTGGAAGCTGATTCATCCCAATTCTATCTGGCCATGGCTTCCTGGGCCGAACGCACCGGCTATAACGGAGTTTCCGCTTTCCTGTACAAACACAGCGACGAGGAAAGGATGCACATGCTCAAATTGATCCGTTTTGTGAACGAGCGGGGTGGCGCTGCACAAATTCCGGCACTGAAAAGTCCACCGGCCAATTTCAAAGGTATCAACGAGGTTTTCGAATTGCTGCTGAAGCACGAAGTCAAGGTAAGTACTGAAATCAACAAGCTCGTTGAAAACTGCCTGTCGGAGAAAGATTACACCACCCATAATTTCCTGCAGTGGTATGTAGCCGAGCAGATTGAAGAAGAAAGACTCGCCCGTACCCTGCTCGATAAACTGAAGCTCATCGGCGGAGACAAAGGCGGTATGTACCTTTTCGACCGCGATCTGGAAAACATGGCTCCCCACGAGGAGGACGCCAAATAGTGCTTCCATTTGTAAGATTCACGAGGAGAAATCATCCCACCGGATGAATTTCGGATGTATCCTTGTATACTCCAAATCTAGAGGACAATAAATCCACCCACACCACGTCATAAACCGGTAACACGGTATCGTCGCACCATGATCAAGAACATTCCAGGCTTGCGTGAGCTATTCCTCAGCATCGGCCTTTGTATCAGTCTTCCAGCCATGGCCCAGCAAAATGCTCAGGGCCAAAAAATAGATGCTTTGCTCAATATGATCACGTATGCATACGTAGATACTGTTGACCAGAAGAAAATCACCGACGACGCCATCCGTGCCTTGCTCAAAGAACTTGACCCTCATTCAACTTATATTCCGGCGGAAGAGTTGAAGGAAACCAATGAGCCACTTGTAGGAAAATTCGAGGGGGTAGGCATTCAGTTCAATATACTGGAAGACACGATCATGGTCACGCAGACCATCTCCGGTGGCCCTTCGGAAAAACTGGGCATACGTTCCGGTGACCGGATTGTACTGATCAATGACACCCTCGTGGCCGGCATTGGCATCAAGAACAACGATGTACTCAAAAAGCTCCGCGGCGACAAGGGTACCAAAGTGAAAGTGAGTATCGCACGCAGGAATGTATCGGAGTTGATGGTGTTCAATATCACCCGCGACAAGATTCCGCTTTTCAGCGTGGAGGCCTCCTACCCTGCCGCCCCGGGCGTAGGATACATCAAGATTTCCCGTTTCGCGGACAGCACCGTGGATGAATTCCGCGAGGCGCTAAAAAAATTAAAGGAACAAGACAACGTTCATAGCCTGGTGCTGGATCTCAGCGGCAATGGAGGCGGCTACCTCAATCGTGCCATTGAACTGGCCGACGAGTTCCTGTCGATGGGAAAACGCATCGTGTATACAGAAGGCCGAAACAATCCCAAGCAGGAGTCATATTCCACCAATGCAGGCGGATGGGAAAAAGGACGGTTGATTGTGCTGGTGGATGAGAATTCCGCCTCTGCGAGTGAAATCGTGACCGGTGCTGTGCAGGACTGGGACCGCGGACTGGTCATCGGCCGACGTACCTTCGCCAAGGGCCTGGTGCAAAAACCCTATCCCCTGCCCGATGGTTCAGCCGTGCGCCTTACCATCGCCCGCTATTATACGCCCAGTGGCCGCTGCATCCAGAAACCCTACGAACACGGCGACGAGAATTACGATATGGATATCAGTCAGCGCTACGAACACGGCGAGTTGTACAGTGCCGACAGCATCAAATTCTCGGATTCACTGAAGTATGAAACACACGGAGGACGTACCGTATACGGTGGCGGAGGCATCATGCCCGATGTGTTCGTACCGCTCGACACGAGCATGAGCAGCCGCTATTACGATGAGTTACGCCGCAACGGTATCCTCAATGATTTCACCCTTACCTATGTCGATGAAAACCGTGCGATGCTGAAATCGGAATACAAGGATGTATTCGAATTCAAAAAGAAGTTCAGCATCAGCGATGATTTCTTCAACCGGTTTATCGCCTACGCAGAGAAAAAGTCGGTCAAAAAAGACGAAACCGGCATCAAGACCTCGGAGAAACTGATCCGTACACAATTGAAAGCGCTCCTCGCAAGGGACCTCTGGAATACGAATGCGTACTACGTCATCATCAATGATATCAATAACTTCTACGTGAAAGCGATGGAATGCCTGAACGATAAAACGTTTGAGAAAATGAAGATCGCTGAAAACTGAGACTTATCTCACGTACAAGGTATACAACTGCCAGTAAGAAGCCACCGCACTCCGGTGGCTTTCTCATTCATGCACGATGGCACAGCATTCGCATACACGGGCAGCCTGCGTCAATCTTTGGAGAAATAATTTTCACTTTGGTAAACACCGGTATCGAGTTTGAGCAATTGCATCAACACATCGTTGGCCAGTGCTGACGCGCCAAAGCGGAAATAATCGGGACTCATCCACGCTGCGCCCAATGTCTCGCCCAGCATCACCAGGTACTGGATCGCGATTTTGGATGTACTGATGCCTCCGGCAGGCTTCATGCCGATCATCCTGCCCTCCCGATAGTAGAAATCACGTATCGCCTCCAGCATCACCAGAGTGACCGGTAAGGTAGCAGCCGGCTGGACTTTGCCCGTGGAGGTCTTGATGAAATCCGCGCCGGCGTACATGGCAAGATCCGATGCCTTTCGCACCTGGTCCAGCGTGCTCAGCTCACCGGTTTCGAGAATCACCTTCAGGTGTGCAGTACCGCAAGCCTCCTTCACCGCCGCAATCTCGTCAAATACATAATTGTATTCTCCTACCAGGAAGCGTCCGCGGGAGATGACCATATCGATCTCATCGGCGCCCTCCGCCACTGCAAAACGAGTTTCCTCCAGCTTGACTTTACGTGTACTCATTCCGCTGGGGAAAGCAGTCGCCACCGCTGCCACCTTCACACCGCTGTTACCGAGGCATTGCCTGGCCACTCTTACCATAGTAGGGTAAACACAAACGGCCGCTACCTGCGGCAAACCGGGTATGCCCTCGTGCAGGTGCATGGCCTTCGCACAAAGTTGCTGTACCTTGCCGGGAGTATCCTTCGCATCGAGCGTGGTAAGATCCATCATGCGAATGGTTGTGAGCAGGGCCTCCCGCTTCGATTCGTTCTTGATGGAGCGCTTAGTAAAGCGGGCGACACGTTCGTTTACGGCTACGGCGTCTACCGGAGGTGAAGGTGGAAGTTGTAATGACATTTTGGATGGACTAACAATTCACGAAGGTAAAAATAAAAACAGAGGCGCTTCCTGCATGAATCCAAAACAGTTGAGCCAGCTGCCCACCCTCTTTATTTTTTTATATTTGATAAAGACATCCAGCATGCGTCTACTGCCCATACTCCTCCTTATTCTCTGTCTGTCTGCGCACGGCCAAAACGATTCCGTTCAATGCCGCATACTTTATGAAAAAATCGAAGAGGAGGCCGATGAACAGGTATGGGTGCAATACAACGAAGAACTAAAAGCCGTTGCAGAAAAAAACCTGCACACCTGTATAGCGAATGCCTGTACGGTTTTCAAAAAATATCTCGGTGCAGCACTCAACAACGAAGGCATTATTTTACAGAACCGCGGGATGAACAAGGAAGCCCTGGCGATGTATGCCAAGGCCTTGCTTTTGCGGCAGGAAGGATCTGATGAAGTTGGTGTTGCCGAGACGCACAATAATATGGGATCCACCCACCATGCCATGGGCAACATCCCACTTGCGGTAGAATACTACAGAAAAAGCCTTGCGGTCCAGGAACGTCTGCGGGACCTCAACGGTATGAGCACCTCGCTGCTCAACCTGAGCACGGTGTACGGAGAACAGGATGACTGGGACATGGCGCGGAAGTACGCTGAAAAGAGTCTTGCGCTGCTGGAAAAAGCAAATGATGCCTACGGACTTTCGTACGCCATCAATAACCTGGCAGTCTTACTCAAACGGGAAGGGAAACTGCAGGAGTCGCTGGAGAACCACAAAAAGAGCCTGTCGATCCGTGAGCGCATACAGGACAAGCAGGGCATAGCCTATTCTTTGCTGTACATCGGAGAAATAGAAGAAATACTTGACACGTCGAATGTCGTCAAAGGAGAGGAATCAAGGGCAGAAATGTTGCTGAAGCAGAGCTACAGTACTTTCGCTGAATACGGTGACAAACCCGGCAAAGCCCTTGCTGCGAGTTTCCTTTCACAGTATTATTTCAAAAAAGAGGATTATCCCAGGGCTCTGGCCTATGCACAGGAATCCTTGCTTGCAGGTGAGCAGCTGGGCTCTCCTGAAATTCTGAAAAGAAGCTCGGAGATCATTTACAAGATCAGGAAAAAACAAGGACAGGTAGTAGAGGCACTGAAGATGCACGAGCTTTATGTACGCATGCACGACAGCATTTTCAACGAGAACTTCAGAAAGGAAAATATGCGGCAATCGTTCCAGTACGATTATGACCGCAAGGTGACCAGTGATTCAATCAAAGCGCAAGGAGAGCGCATGGTCTTACAGGCACAAGTGGAGAAAGAGGAGGCGAACAGGAAAGCCATCACCGCTGTACTGTTCATCATCACCCTCTTCGCGCTTTTCGCATATAACCGCTTTCGTGTCACAAGCAGGCAGAAAAGACAGATAGAAGAACAGCACTTCGCTCTTGGAAAAGAGAAAGAGAAATCCGACAATCTGCTCCTGAATATCCTCCCACAGGCCACCGCCGAAGAGCTGAAAGAAACAGGTACCACCAAAGCGAGGCGATACGATTCCGTCACGGTCCTGTTCTCCGACTTCGTCAATTTCACGGGGATTGCGGATTCGCTTCCGGCCGAATCCCTTGTCCAGGAAATCCACCGCTGCTACAGTGCATTCGACGAGATACTTGCCAAACACGGAATAGAAAAGATCAAAACCATCGGGGATGGTTATATGTGTGTTTGCGGACTGCCGGAACGGTACGAAGATCATGCACTGCGAACCGTACGTGCTGCACTGGAGATGCAGGCATTCCTTGCGGCCTGCAAGCGTGAACAGAAGCAGCAAAAGGGTATTCACTTTGAAGCACGCATAGGCATCCACTCCGGACCCGTGGTCGCCGGTGTGGTGGGCTCCAGAAAATTCGCTTACGACATCTGGGGCGACACGGTGAACACGGCAGCGCGCATGGAGCAGATCGCACAGCCAGGGACTATTACCGTCAGCGCCATCACTGCGGGCTATCTGAGCGATGTATTCACACTCACCAACAAAGGAAGTGTGTCGCTGAAAAACAAAGGCGCTATGGACGTATGGGAAGTCGAAGGCCTGAGTGGGTGATTCCCCGGCTTTAGAAACATCATCGCTTTATAGCAAGAGGTATCGCCAGCGGGAACCCATCAACGGAAACTCTGAATGTCGGAAAGCCGCTTGTAGTAACCATCTTTCTTGAGCAACGCATCGTGTGTACCACGTTCGATGATTTCGCCCTGGTGCATCACGATGATCTCGTCTGCATGTACGATGGTGGAAAGACGGTGAGCGATCACCAGCGTGGTCCTGTTCTGCATCAGACGGGTGAGGGCATCCTGAACCAGGCGTTCGGATTCCGTATCGAGTGCGGAAGTGGCTTCGTCAAGGACAAGGATAGGGGGATTCTTCAGTACGGCCCTGGCAATGCTCAGGCGCTGACGCTGCCCTCCACTTAGCTTTCCTCCACGGTCGCCGATGCTCGTATGATAGCCCTGCGGCAGGGCCACGATGAAGTCGTGTGCATTGGCCACCCTGGCTGCCTGCTCCACCTCTTCTTCCGTGGCAGCCTCCACGCCGAAAGCGATGTTGTTGAAGACCGTATCGTTGAAAAGGATGGACTCCTGTGTCACCACGCCCAGCAGCTTGCGCAGGTCCGCCAGACGCACATTCCGGATATCCAATCCATCGATACTTACAGTGCCTTTATCCGGATCATAGTAACGGGGAAGCATATCCGCTAAAGTCGTTTTTCCGCTGCCCGATTGTCCGACCAAGGCGATCGTCTTTCCTCGCGGAATGTCCAGTTGAATATCCTTCAACACATAGTCCGGCTCATCCTTGCGATAAGCGAAGGATACATGGGAGAAGGAAACCTTGTCGCTGAATCCTTTCAGGGGCACAGCGTTTTCAGCGTCCTTCACGGCCACCGGGGCGTCCAGTATATGGAAGATGCGCTCTGCAGAAGCAAGGCCTTTCTGGATATTGTACCAGGCCGTTGTAAGCGCCTTGGAGGGTGGGATGAGCTGGGAAAATATGGCGATGAAGGCGATGAACTCCGAGGGCTGAAGGTTGGACGAGGGACCCAGTACCAGCCGGCCACCGAAATACATCACCACGGTCAGCACCAGGGCTCCGAGGAACTCGCTCAGGGGTGAGCTCAGATCACGGCGTCGGCCGATCTTGTTCTGCAAGCGGTAGAACTGCTGATTGATCTCTCCGAAACGGCGTTGCGACTTTTCCTCGGCGGTGAAGGCGTGTATGATGCGCAGACCACCGAGCGACTCCTCAAGGTTGCTCAGCAGTTGTCCCATCTTCTCCTGCGCCTGTGTCGACTTGCGCCGCAGACTCTTTCCGATACGTCCGATGAATATCCCGGCAACAGGCAACAGTACCAATACGAAAAGTGTCAGGTCCGGACTCATGGTGAACATCGTGACCAGGAAAATGATGATGTTGAGCGGCTCCCGGAAGGCGGCCTCCAGCGAATTCATGATGGTCCACTCCACCTCCTGCACATCGTTGGTGACGCGTGCCATGATATCGCCCTTGCGCTCTTCGGTGAAGTAGCCGACGGGCAGGGACAGTATTTTCGCATACACTTCGCGGCGGATATCGCGCACCACGCCGTTGCGGATCGGGGCGAGGTAATACATAGCCAGGTAACGGGTCGTGTTTTTCAGCAGGAAGAGGACGACGACCAACAGACTGATCAGCGACAAGGCTTCGAGCTGTCCGTGCTGGACTACAAAATCACTCAGGTAATAATTGAAATTATTCAGCAATACTTTGACCGAGGCGGACCATGGTTGTAAAACGTAGTTGCGTTCCTGGCTGAACAACACATTCAGAAAGGGAACGATCATGGTCAGCGAAAAGAGTGAAAAAACCACTGTGAGCATATTGAAGACCACGCTGGTCACTGCCCTACCCTTGTAGGGAACCATGAAACGCAGGATGCGGAAGTAGTTTTTCACCGGATTGGAAGGAACGAAGATAGCGCTTCGGGGGCATTGTACTGTCCGAAAAAATCCTGTTCCGGAAAAAATACTGCTATCCAGCCCCCACGGCAGGGCTGGCTATCAGGATATTGGACTGTAGAAGGAAGTTGGGACGCAAGTACAGGCAGCCCGGACTTTCTCCGGAAGGCAGTCTTAAAACGAGCCTTTGAGCTCTTTCATTTCGGCTTCCATCTTTTCGATGCGCTTCAGCACCCGGTCCTTGGCCCAGTATTCTTCGGGGAGTTCGGCACTGATGTAATTGCAGAACTTCCACACTTCGCGGATATCCGTGGCCGGTACCTCGTAGGGGTCATAGGCGGGATTCAGGGATTTGAGCAGAAGATTTTTTTTCTTGCGGATCTGGTTGTAGGCCACCTTGAACACGACGCCGTCTTCCTGGGTTAGCAATACGTAGGCAGTACCGTCCTTGATATCGTAAAAATTCTCGACGTACTCTCCGATCACCCAACTCTTGTCGGGAATGGGCAGCATGGAATCGCCGGTGATCTGGAACATGCGGTATTTGCGGTCACTGAAAAGGATGGGAAGCTGGAAGGTAGGCAGCTTCTTGATGAACTCAGGATCGGCGAACCCGTTCTTGTAGCCGGCCTTGGCTTTGATGGGTACTACCTCGATATTTTCGCGGTTGTTGCTGTCGACCGTGGTGGCCAGTACGCGCAGGCGGGCCCCGGTCACGAACACATCGTGTCCGCGTTCGAGTTCAGAGAGCTGGAACTCGCTCAGTTTGCCCAGATCCAGTTTGACGAGGGTGTCGATGCTGACACGGAAATACTTCGAAAAGGCCGTGAGCATTTCGAGCGTAGGGTTTTGCACACTGCCGTTCTCGTAGCTATTGAGGGTGGAGCGGCTGATGCCGAGTTCGCCGGCGACATGATCCTGTGTAAGCTTACGGCGCTGACGGAGTAGTTTGATGTTGGAGTTGAAGCTCATTTGTCGTAGGGATACTGTCCGTATAATACTGTGCCTGCTGCATGGCTGACGCTTCTGCCGCATTCATACGGATAAGCATTTTCGTTGGGGGCAAGGTCATTCATATCGAAAGCAGCAGCATCTAAATCTTCTGCAAATATATGCTTATATTGCAATCCTGCAAAATGATTGTATTGTAGTCATTATGGATGCCTCCCGCACAGTGGTCCACATGGACCTGGACAGTTTCTTCGTTTCCGTTTCCCGTCTGGAGCATCCGGGACTGGAGGGCAAGCCGGTGATCGTAGGCGGAAGCAGTGAGCGGGGAGTGGTGGCGGCCTGCAGTTACGAAGCAAGGGCCTGCGGGGTACATTCCGCCATGCCCATCCGCATGGCACGAAGACTCTGTCCGGAGGCCATTATCCTCCGTGGCGACTACGAGCGGTACAGCCATTATTCGGGTATCGTCACCAGCATCATCCACGAAGAGGTGCCCCTGTACGAAAAATCCTCCATCGACGAATTCTACATCGACCTGAGTGGCATGGAGCGCTTTTACGGAGCCTACCGCTTCGCGACGGAGCTGCGCAGGAAGATCATCCGGGAAACGGCTCTGCCCATCTCCTTCGGCCTCTCGGCCAATAAAACGGTGAGCAAGGTAGCTACGGGCGAGGCCAAGCCCAACGGACAACTCAAGATCGACTTCGGTACAGAGAAGCCCTTCCTCGCGCCCTTGCCCGTGGGGAAACTGCCGGGCGCCGGAGAAAAAACATGTGCCACCCTGCGGAGCATGGGAGTGGAAAAAATACATACCCTACAGGAGATGCCTGTAAAACTCCTTGAGCGTGTACTGGGAGAACAGGGCCTTGTGCTCTGGAAGAAAGCCAACGGCATCGACAACAGTCCGGTGGAAGGATACAACGAGCGCAAATCCATCAGCACCGAAGAGACCTTTGAGACGGATACGACAGACCCCGTATTCCTGCGTGCACTGCTGGTGAAGATGGTGGAACGCCTGGCCTTCCAGCTGCGCAGCGAAAATAAACTCACGGCCTGTGTCACCGTCAAGATACGCTACAGCAACTTCGATACCCATACCATGCAACGGAAGATTCCCTATGCCGCCAACGACCATACGCTGATCGCCTGTGCGGGGGATATCCTCGACCGGCTCTACGACCGCCGCCTGCTCGTGCGCCTGCTCGGAGTACGCTTCAGCCACCTGGTAGGAGGAGGCCATCAGATCCATCTGTTTGAAGACAACGAGGAAATCCTGCAACTCTACCAGACCATGGACAAGCTCCGGAAGAAGTACGGCGAAGCAGCCGTGCAGCGCGCCACGGGAACCGGAATACGGGGAAGGTTCAAGGGGTGAAAAGCGGATAAGGGCCCATCACTCCAGCTTTAACCGGCCTCGATACCGGGCACTATCGGTAGTGATTACCCGCAGAAAGGCCCATCGCCGACTGCTTTTCACTCCAGGAAAACATCTCCAGGAAGAAACCGCCGACCGCCGTCACGGTTTTACACACTTTTCTCCGTTGTATTTTCTATCTTTAAGCGCCTTGACAAGCACTACACCTATGAACAACCTCGACTTCTTCAAGTCCTGCCTGAAAAACGAACTGCAGGCCACCCATGATATCATCGCCGCGCTTCCCACCGACCAGCTGAGCTACAGGCCCCATCCGCGTAGCCGCAGCGCCTATGAAATCGCCGAGCATATCATCGCCCACGCTTTCGACTTCACCGTGATCCTGAGCGCTGACAGTTGCGACGAATGCCTGGAAATGCCTTTCTCCTCTCCTGCCGACGGCGCAGCGAAACTCAAAGTCTACTGGGAAAAGACGATGGAGATGCTGGAAAATTATCCGGAAAACGACTGGAACAACACCCCCGTGGAACTGCTCGTAGCGGGCAAGCCCCTGCTCACCATCCCCCGCATCAACATGATGTGGTTTTTCTTCTTCGATGTGATACACCACCGCGGACAACTCTCCAGCTACCTGCGTCCGATGGGTGGAAAAAATCCGGCCGTGTACGGATACAGTGCCGATACGCTGAACGGATAATCCCTCTGCAGTACTCCCTATGAGCAGGATGACAGACCAGGTGGATGTATTCCTCGAACAGGGCTGTGGACGCTGTGCATTCGGGAACACGCCTCGCTGCAAGGTGCACCCCTGGGTGCCTGTTTTCAAGAGGCTGCGTGCGCTGTTGCTCGCCAGCGGACTCACCGAAACCGTGAAGTGGGGCGTTCCGTGCTATACACACCATGGTAAAAATGTGGCCATTCTCGGACCCTTCCGCGAATTTTGCACGCTCAGCTTTTTCAAAGGGGCCTTGCTGAAAGATCCCGCCGGCATCCTCGAAAAACACGGCGAACATTCGCAGGCACACCGCATCGTACGCTTCACGGATATGTCACAGGTAGCACCCCTGGAAATCATCCTCAGCGAATACCTGCAGGAAGCGAAAGCGATTGAAGCGTCCGGCGAAAAGGTCTCCTTCAAAAAAGATCCGGAACCCATGCCTGCCGAACTTGTGATGGAGCTGAAAGACCATCCCGCCTTACAAAGCGCCTTCGAACGACTCAGCCCGGGAAGGCAGCGCGGATATATCCTGTATTTCTCCCAGCCAAAACAATCGGCCACACGGACCGCCCGCATCCGCAAGTGCAAGGAGAGGATCCTGCAGGGTAAGGGGCTACACGACCATTAGTTCCCGTCCTCATTTACCCCTTCTGCATTCCAGGTTGAGACTGATGGGCACATCGGCGTACCGGAGCTTCGAGGTATCATCGAACAAGCCGAAGTCCTCCACACGGCGGTAGCCTGTAAATCCATGCCTGTTGAGCAAAGCAATCAGGATACCTTGTGAAAACCCTGTCTTGTGGAAATCGAAAGGCTCCATCTGTCCGCCCATGATCATGCGCTGTACATAAAACTGATTGTTCACCTGATCCTTGTAATGCAAAAAGAGCCGGCACAGCACTTCCATGTCGGGCACGGCGATCATCAGGCGACCTCCGGGCTCCAATACACGCCGCGCCTCTTCAAACGCGCGGGGCAGCTCGTCCTGGTAACCGAGGTGCTCATATACATGGGAAGCGTAGATTTCCTGTGCACTGCCGTCGGGAAACATGGAGAGGTCGGTGCAACTGCTGAGGACATCCACTCCGGGACGGTCTTCTACGTTGACAATGATCCACCCTTCCCGCACTTCCCATCCGCCGAGGTGAAGGCGCAAGCCCGTGGCTCCTGCATATTTGCCGACTGTCGGTTCCATCGTATAGGTCCGGCTAAATTATACAATTTCGTGTGCGGGATGGTCAGGGCCTTCAGCCTCACCCCGACTGTTCACGGCCGGCCATGGCCAGTTTGACCATACGGACAACGGTGATGCTGCAGCAACCGAACTCTTCGTCGACCTTTCCTGTAATCGCATACATCCCTTTGCCCCGGAAGGGAAAGCCCTGCAGCACATTCGGGAAATGGGTCGTATCGAAAAAAAAACCATCGCGGTCGAGCCAGGTCCCGAAGGCCATGTGCTCCCCCTTTACGGTTCGGGTAGGCTTGGTCGTGACGAGGTAGCCAATGATGGCGACCTCACGCCCTGTATGTTCAGGAAGTGATGCCGCACGGTGGACAGGCCGGAAGCGCGGAGGCTGCGCAGCGAATGCAGCAGCGACATCCTGCTCCCGCAGCCGCCGGAACGGACTTGACAGTTCAAAGCCCAGCAACTCTATTTCATCCAGGGCATCGTCGTTGGGATGCCGACTGAGTTCCGGAAGAGTCCACTCCTCCTCCGGCTCTGCAAACAGCTGCGGATATACATTGGTCCTTTTCTCTCCTTCGGCCAGATGAAGGTGCACCTCCCAAAGGAGTTCCTTCTTGCTTTTACCTGTGAACCGGAAGGCCCCTATACGCACGAGTATGCGCAGCTGCTCCAGTTCCACCGGAACACGGTGCATGAAATCGGAAAGACTCAGGAAGGGCCCGCCGCTTTCCCGCTCGTCGATGAGCGCGAGTGCGGTTTCCTGCCGGAGTCCCTGCAGGTGGATGAAGCCCAGGTAAATATCACGGCCATGTATATCCGTAAGGTAAGCGCTCCGGTTGATGTCGGGCGCATGGATCCCGGCGCCTTGCATGCGCGCCTCGTGCACATAGAACTCGGTGGCATAGAAGCCCCCGAAGTTGTTGATCACCCCGACCATGAACTCCAGAGGGTAGTACGCCTTGAGGTACAGGCTCTGATAGCTTTCGACGGCATAGCTGGCCGAATGCCCCTTGCTGAATGAATAGCCGGCGAAGCTCTCTATCTGCCGCCATACCTCGGCCGTGACATCGTCCGTATATCCCTGCGCCTTGCAGCTGCTGAAGAACTTGTCCCTGATCTTCTGGAACTCCTCCCTGCTTCTGAATTTCCCGCTCATGCCGCGCCGCAGCACATCGGCCTCGCTGAGGTCGAGTCCGGCGAAATGATGCGCAACCTTGATGACATCTTCCTGATACACCATGATGCCGTAGGTCTCTTCCATCAGGGTTTTCATAACGGGATGAATGTACGTTCTGCGGGAGGGGTCGTGGGTACGCAGGATGTACTCGCGCATCATGCCGCTGCGGGCCACACCCGGACGTATGATCGAACTGGCCGCGACCAGCTGCAGGTAGGTGTCGACGCGGAGCTTTTTGAGCAGCATCCGCATGGCAGGACTCTCTACATAGAAGCAGCCCATGCAACGACCGCCGCGGATGAGGGCCTTTATCCTTTCGTCCTTCTTGAAATCGGCCACCCTGTGTACATCCACATCCACTCCCTGGTTCCTGCGCACGAGCTCTACCGTGTCGCGTATATGACCCAGGCCGCGCTGGCTGAGGATGTCGTATTTGTACAGTCCGATGTCCTCCGCCTCGAGCATGCTGAACTGCGTAACGGGAAAACCCTTGGGGGGATGGTTCAGGGCCGTATAGCAGGCGATGGGTTTTTCGCTGATCAGGATACCGCCGGCATGTATGCTGAGGTGGTGTGGAAAATCCTGCAGCAGTGCGCTGTACCTCCGAATGGTGGCCGGCAATCCCTCCTCTACCGTACTGTTGTGCGGGGCGGCCTGGAGGGCATCGATCTCCGCCTTGGGCAATCCGAACACTTTGCCCAGCTCACGCACCACGGCATTCCGCTGATAGGTGCTGTAGGTGGCGAGCAGGGCGGTATATTTTTCGCCGTGGCGACGAAAGATGTATGCTGTCAGCTCATCGCGGTCTTTCCAGCTGAAGTCGAGATCGAAATCCGGCGGGTTCCTGCGGTAAGGATTGATGAACCGTTCGAAGTAGAGGTCGAGGTCGATCGGATCCACATCGGTGATGCGCAGGCAGTACGCCACGATACTGTTCGCGCCGCTACCGCGCCCCACGTAGTAGAATCCGCGTTGCTGCGCGTAGCGGACAATGTCCCAGTTGATGAGAAAATACGGTGCGAAGCCGAGGTCATGGATCATCTGCAGCTCTTTGCTTACACGCGCCCGTATTTCATCTCCGAACGAGGCTCCGTACCGGTAGCACACGCCCTTCCATGTTTCCCGGTCGAGCAGGTCGTGGTCCACCTGACGGCTGCCGCTGAACGTAAGCTTGTTCTTCGGACTGTGGAAATCGAAGAAGATGCTGCAGCGCTCCAGCAACTGTTCCGTATTTTGAATTAGGGCAGGGAAGCTTTCGTAGCGCCTGCGTACTTCCGCCTCTTCCACGAGTATTTCATCGGGTCGGCAATTGGCTTCCGGGGGCACCTTGCTGAGGAGCGTATTGTGTCCGATGGCGCAGAGCAGACGGTGCACATTGAAATCGACGGCATGGCGTACCGTTACCGGCCAGAGGACCACACAACGGTGAAGATGGAGGGCGAAGGGCGAGAAAGGAAGTCGGGAAAGGTCTCCTGGGCGAATGCCATACCAGATCTCGGACGCAGGCGAAGCGGTACGGGAAGAGGGTTTCCTGCGTCTTGCGGTGGTGCTTGTATTGCCCACCCCCTCCTTGCCCGGGGATTCCTCCCCGGGCCTGACAGGCAGTATCACCACAACATTCCTGAAACAGGGGATATCATCGGGCAGCAAGGCATCGCGGTTACCGGAGCTCTGACCATGTGCGGCTCCCTGGCGGAGACATTCGGTCAGAAAAACATTCAGCTCTTCGAAGCCTTCGTTGTTTTTCGCGATGCCGATGAATTTAACGGTATCGCCTTGCCGAAATTCAACACCTACAACCGGATCGACACCGTAGCGGGGAGCGAGGCGGACGAAGTCGAGTACGCCGGAGGTATTGTTGATATCGGTAAGCACCAGCTTACGGATGCCGAGACGACGGGCTTCTTCCAATAATGTTTCCACCGGGAGGGCGCCGTAGTGAAAACTGAACCAGCTATGGCAATTGAGAAACATACATCGGCTTTGCCCGCATCAAGGGGGTAAACAATACGGAGCTGCACTTTATGATTTCTTGAATTCCCGTACCTGCATCCAAAGTAACGTGAGCACCCCCATCCCCATGAGGCAGAGCGGGGCATAGCGTAGACTGTGAAGAATTACATCGATAGCGTCCATGACAATAAATTTTT
>CAZPCA010000012.1:21212-34246 GCA_964584995.1 uncultured Bifidobacterium sp. | reverse complement strand
CACGGCCAAGGCCAAATCAAAGATAAAGGCCGCACTCAAGGAGGAAAAACGCCGACTGGCCGATACCGGTAGGGATATTTTTGAGCGCAAGCTCAAGAGCCTTAAACTTCAGGGCAAACACTACAGCGTGAACGAACTCCTGATCTTTTACAAGGTGTCCAACTTAACGGATTTCTATCACCGTATCGGCCTTGAGGCCATCGACCTGAAGAACCTGAAAGACTTCTTCGAGAAGAAGGATTCGGGTCAATTGCAGCTGCCGGAAAAAACCGATAAACAGAAGTTCGACGACCTTGTACGCAATATCCGCGGCAACAGCGATATGCTGGTGATAGGTGAGGGCATGGACAAGATCGAGTACAAGTTGTCGCCCTGCTGTAGCCCTATTCCCGGCGACGATGTGTTCGGCTTCATCACGATACATGAAGGTATCAAAATTCACCGTACGAATTGCCCGAATGCGATTGAGCTCATGTCCAATTATGCGTATCGGATTGTCAAAGCACGGTGGTTCGGCCAGCAGCAAATCGCCTTCCTGGCAGGCATCAAAATCAACGGCATGGACGATGTGGGTGTGGTAAGTAACATCACCAAAGTAATTTCCTCAGAACTGAAGGTGAACATCCGTTCGCTGAACATTGAGAGTACAGACGGGCTGTTCGAAGGTACCATCATGCTTTTCGTTCACGACACGGAACATTTAAAGACGTTGATCAAGAAATTGCAGAAGTTGCCCGGCATTTTATCCGTCACCCGAATAGATACCAATCAATAATGAATAAATCAGCCGCCAGTGCCCGTTCGCAGCAGGAGCTGCTCGATACCGTGCAGCAGGTTTTTACAGAGTATCTCGAAAAACAAGGCTTGCGAAAAACTCCAGAACGTTTCGCCATACTTCGAGAAGTGTACCTTATCGATGATCACTTTGATGTCGAGTCGTTGTATATCCAGAGGAAGGCCCGAAAAATCCATGTAAGCAGGGCTACCTTGTACAATACAATCGATCATTTGCTTGCGTGCGACCTGGTTACCCGCCATCAATTCGGTAAGAATATAGCCTTGTTCGAGCGCTCCTATGCATACAAACAACACGACCATCTGATCTGCATCGATTGCGATAAGGTGCTGGAGTTTTGCGATCCGCGCATACAGCAAATACAAACCATGATGGGTGATATACTTGATTTTCAAGTTACTCAGCACAGCTTGAACCTTTTCGGAAAATGTAGAAAACTACAGCGGGACGGTGGGTGCGAACACCTTGCAAAGAAAAAACAGATACCTTTGACAGGTTCCTGATTAGAAATAACAAGTCCAATGGAGTTCGAATATAAAATAAAAGAAAAGGAAAGCTATTCACTGATTAGTCTGAAGGGGAACCTGATGGAGAAAAATCAGGCCAATGACCTGATGGATGAAGTGAATCTGCTGTCCGAAAAAGAAGGCAGCAATTTTGTGATTGATCTTTCCGATTTCAAATACATGAACAGTACCGGACTCAATGTCATGTTGGGCATCCTGGCCAAGGCCAGGAAAAGCGGTGGTGAAGCAGTGATTTGTGCAGTACCTGAGAAAATCAAAAGCTTGTTGGTCATCACCAAATTGATAAACGTATTTTCGGTACTGGACTCAGAGGAGCAGGCGACGGCATCTTTTGCCAAATGATGGCTGTACGATTGGTTGCTTTATGAAGCATGACGATGCAACCATTCAGGGTTTCAATCTAAAACAGAGTGAACGATTCTTCAGGAACAGAAATGATAAAAGCTGATGTATTGTTGGGCCTTCAATGGGGAGACGAGGGCAAAGGTAAGGTGGTGGATGTATTGACACCCCGATACGACGTAATAGCACGTTTTCAGGGTGGTCCCAATGCGGGTCATACCTTAGAGTTCGAAGGATTCAAGCATGTCTTGCATACAATTCCGTCCGGTATTTTCCATCCGGGTAAAATGAATGTGATCGGAAACGGTGTGGTGATAGATCCGGTGGTATTCAAAAAAGAAGTGGATGCGCTGATAACACGTGGGGTGGACGTGTTCAGGAATTTGTTCGTTTCCCGCAAAGCACATCTCATTCTTCCGACGCACCGCTTGTTGGATGCTGCATCCGAAGCTGCTAAAGGTGCGGCCAAGATCGGGTCGACTCTGAAGGGTATCGGTCCTGCATACATGGACAAGACCGGCAGGAATGGTTTACGTGTCGGAGACATTGAACACAGCGATTTCCGGAGCCTGTACGGGCACTTGGTTAGCAAGCACCGCGATTTACTTGCTCATTACGATTACACCTATGACCTGGCGGAACTTGAGCCGGCTTTTTTCGAGGGGGTGGAATTATTGAAGAAGTTGACACTGATCGACAGTGAATATGTGCTCAATGCGTCGATTGCTTCCGGAAAGTCCATTCTTGCCGAGGGTGCGCAGGGATCCCTGCTGGACATCGACTTCGGCTCATACCCCTTCGTCACCTCATCGCATACCATCACAGCGGGCACTTGTTCAGGCCTAGGAATCGCCCCTTCCCGTGTTGGCGAAGTATACGGTATTTTCAAGGCCTACTGCACCAGGGTTGGGAGCGGTCCATTTCCTACGGAGCTGCACGATGCAACAGGCGAACGCCTTCGGAAGATGGGCAATGAATTCGGCTCTACTACCGGTCGTCCGCGAAGGTGCGGATGGCTCGATTTGCCTGCGCTGAAATATGCGATCATGCTGAACGGAGTCACACAGCTGATCATGATGAAATCCGATGTGCTCAGTGGCTTGGACAGGCTGAAGGTCTGTACTCATTACAAATACAGAGGGAAAATCGTGGATCAGGTGCCTTACGACGTGGTGAACGAGCCTATAGAGCCTGTGTACGAAGAGTTGGAGGGATGGCAGGAAGATTTGACACAGGTTACAGAGCTTTCTCAGTTCCCCGCCGCACTGAATCATTATATGGAGTACATCGAGCGCGCTACCGGCTTGCCTATCACCATTGTTTCGGTAGGGCCTGACCGTAAGCAAACCCTTTTACGACAGATTGCCGTCTGATTGGTAACGATGTTACGATGTCCGGCGACACCACTGCGTATGCATCACCTGCATTTGAGAAGCGGTAAAGACTCGTTTTTGGCTTGCCTGATATTGGTGGCGCTGATGCTACTTGCTTTCAGTGTGCCGGTGTTTTCACAGGAGAACAAGCAGGTGGAAATCATTCAGGCGGGTAGCCTGGAAGGTGTCAAGATTGACGGTGAAGAGGTTCGCCGCCTGGTGGGGAATGTAATCTTCCGTCAGGAGGATACGTATATGTACTGCGACAGTGCTTTGTTCTACGAATCGACCAACAGGATCGATGCGTTCGGAAATGTGCGGATTGAAGGGCCCAGAGCAAAACTCTACGGAGATATACTACACTACCGTGGGAATGAGCGTCTGGCGGATGTGACGGGTCGGATCGTCCGGATGACCGACGGGAAAATGGTGCTGACCACAGGAGCTCTTCAGTACGACCTCGCCTCCGATATAGGATATTATCAGGCGGGTGGGAAAGTGGTCGATAAAGAAAATGTGCTGACCAGTAAAAAAGGGTATTATGCAGCCAAGGAAAAGGTTGTTTTTTTCAAGGACGATGTGGTGCTTGTCAATCCGAAATACGTGATCAAATCCGATACACTGAAGTACAGTACTCCGACGGAAATCGCTTATTTTTTGGGGCCCTCAGATATCAATAGTACCGGAACCGATAGTGCGCATATCTATTGTGAAGACGGTTGGTACAATACAATCACCGGCAAATCGCGCTTCGCTAAAAACGCCTACATCGAATCCGGCGAAAGTAAACTGCAAGGAGATAGTCTGGTGTACGAGCGCAACACCAAAGTGGGGCGGGCATGGTACAATGTAACGATTACCGACACCGTTCAGAAAGTAATCATAAGCGGAGGATATGCGTGGATGAACGAAGTGTCCGGCAAGTCCTTTGTGACTGGCGAGGCGCTGCTG
The DNA here is from genome assembly GCA_964584995.1 of uncultured Bifidobacterium sp. GTDB lineage: Bacteria > Bacteroidota > Bacteroidia > AKYH767-A > OLB10 > JAJTFW01. The sequence continues at coordinate 30,257 of CAZPCA010000012.1, read as the reverse complement.
ACGAAAGTGTTTGAAGCGGACAGCCTTTTTCTGCACGCTGATACCTTGTTTGCGCAACAGGATACGGCTACGCGCCAGAAAACCTATATCGCCTGTCATCGGGTGAGGGTGTATAAACCCGATCTCCAGGCACAATGCGATTCGCTGGTCTATTCCACCGTTGATTCGGTCATTTGGTTCTATTCAGCCCCGATTTTATGGAACGACCGGAACCAGTTGACCGCCGAGAAAATCTCCTTACAGTTATCCGGCAACAAGATTACTACAATGGATTTATATGCCGATGCTTTCATTTGCGGCAAGGAGGATTCTTTGCGGTACAACCAGATCAAAGGCAGGCAAATGCGCGGCTTTTTCAAGGATAACAGGTTGCAGCGGATACTCGTTACCGGCAATGGGCAGTCGGTGTATCACATCCGCAACAAATTGAAACAACTCACCGGCGTAAATCAGGCCGCCTGCAGCGACATGATGATATACCTCGATTCCGCCAAGGTGGAAAAGATCAACCTCATTCAGGCACCCGATGCCACCTTGTTCCCAATAAAGCAAGCTGATCCAGCCGCAATGCGCTTGAAAGGGTTCTCCTGGAAAGGATGGCTGCAACCCAAGTCGAAAGAGGATATTTTCAGCTGGCCACTTAATTTGAGTAAAGGGGATTGATCTCTTTGGTTCATCACGAACCTCCGAAAACTTTTTTTAGTATTTCAGTAATCCGCGCAGCAGGGTCTTTCCTGATTTTCGTTTCCTCCTCTGCAATCAGCAGAAAAAGACCTTCTATTGCTTTGTTGGTGACAAATTCGTCAAGTTTTGGATTTACCTTTTTCACGAAAGGAACTTTGTTATAGGTCGTGAACAAGGGGTTCCAATACTTGGTGATTTCAACTTTCTTGAGCGAGGCGCTGATGATGGGGCGAAACTCCTTGCTGAGCTGGGCGGCTGTCGTCTTGCGGAGATATTGGGTAGCCTCGTCGTCCTTGCCACGCAGAATGGTGAGTCCGTCCTGAATGGTCATAGCGGTTACCGCATTTATGAAAATCGGTGCGGCCTTTTTAGCCGCATCCTCGGCGGCCCTGTTCATCTGTTTTTCGAAAGCATCCACTTGTTTCTTCATGCCCATTTTTACGAGCGTGGTGCGCATATCCCTGGCATCGCTCGGGAAGGGTATTCGGATCAGTTTGTTCTTGTAATATCCATCCGTTTTAGCAGCCTTCCCGCTTGCATTCTTCGTGCCGACATTGAGCGCCTCTTTGAGGCCTTTGGTGATTTCTTCATTACTCAATCCAGTTCCAAGGGCATTGTTGACGGTTTGTATTACTGAGTTGATAGTGACCTGACCATTCGTTCTCATGGACGAAAGCAGCAGCAGTAAAAGGATGATTTTTTTCATAGGTCTTCGCTCTTTCAAAAATACTGCCAAAACAAATCGGGATGAAACGTTCAAGTGCCCTTTTTTCAATTATTCGGCAGCGCATTGATAACTTTGCACATTCCTTTACATCGCAGTATGCTAAACATAAGAGCTGAGATCATCACCATCGGCGACGAAATCCTCATCGGACAGGTGGTCGATACCAATTCCGCCTGGATCGGGCAGGAGCTGAACAAGATTGGCATCCGGGTGTTCCAGATCAGTTCTGTGTCCGATAACAGGCAGCATATACTCTCTGCGCTGAGAGAGGCCTCCTCCCGTGCGGAGCTGGTGTTGCTGACAGGGGGGCTCGGGCCTACGCGGGACGACATTACCAAGCATACATTGTGCGATTACTTTCAATCATCGCTCGTGTTCAATGAGGAAGCCTACGAGGATGTTGCGCATTTGTTCCGGCAACGGGGGAGGGATGTCACCGCCATCAACAGGGGGCAGGCGGAAGTGCCGGCCAATGCACAAGTGTTGCGCAACAAAGTCGGTACAGCCCCTGGTATGTGGTTCGAGGAGAAGGGTGTGGTTTATGTCTCCATGCCCGGGGTTCCATACGAAATGAAGTACCTCATGGATCAGGAGGTGATACCGCGCATCCGGAGCAAATTCAATACGCCCGAAATTCTCCACCGTACCCTGTTGACGCAGGGAATCGGCGAGAGTTTCCTGGCCGAGCGTCTTTCCGGTTTTGAAGACCGCTTGCCCGAGCACATCCGTCTGGCCTATTTACCTTCTGCCGGCGCAGTGCGTTTGCGTCTCAGCGGCTACGGCGACAGTGCGGACCTTGCTTCACAGATGGAAGTGCTGAGTGCGGAACTGGCCCGGCAGGTCCAGGAATACCTTTTCGGCTACGATGACGATACACTGCAAGCAGTGGTAGGCCGGCTATTGATTCAAAAGAAACTCACAGTCTCCACTGCCGAAAGTTGTACCGGAGGAAATATAGCCCATCTGCTCACCTCGGTGCCCGGTGCATCTGCCTGGTACATGGGGTCGACCGTGACCTACTCTTACGAAAGTAAAACCGATGTGCTTGGAGTACCCTCCGGCTTAATACATAAGCATGGTGCTGTAAGCGAAGAAGTGGTGCTGTCAATGGTGGAGAATTGCCGACGGTTGATCGGTACCGATTGTGCTGTAGCCACCTCGGGAATTGCAGGCCCCGGAGGAGGGACGCCTGAGAAGCCTGTGGGCACCGTGTGGATTGGGGTGGCTGTTCCGGGTAAAGTTTTTGCTAAAAAGGTGCTTTTGGGAGATAATCGCCTGAGAACCATAGAAGTGGCTTCCCAAACGGCCTTGAATCTTCTGCGCAAGGCACTCTTGGAAGTATAGCTTGTATTCTTTGGAATTTTATTTATCTTTGCCCTCCCAATAACGATAGTCATGTCCAAGATTTGTGACCTCACCGGAAAGCATTCCATCACCGGAAACAATGTCAGCCACTCCAACCGTAAAACCAAGCGTAGGTTCCATCCCAACCTGCAAACCAAGAAGTTTTATATGCCTGAAACCGGCGAGTGGATTACTTTGAAGGTCAGCACCTCAGCATTGCGCACAATCGATAAAATCGGTATCACCGAGGCCATCACACGTGCCATTGTGAAGGGAAGTCTCTGATATTCTTTGCCCGTTTCGACCGGTAAACTGTAGGTGGTTAACTTTGGACCATGAAATACGGTTTACCGGTTTTCCTTTTATGCATCCTTCCCCTTTCTCTTTTTGCTCAATGGGAGGATACGGATCGTTTGTCTCCGTCTTTTCACCGTGAGCGTCGGGAGGCGCTAAGAAAACTCCTTCCCGAAAAGAGTGTCGCAGTTTTTTTCGCGAATCCTATCCGTAACCGCAGCAATGATGTGGATTTCCAATACAGCCAGGACCCCAATTTCTACTACCTCACTGGATGCATAGAGCCGAATGCGCTCTTATTGATTTTCAAGGAGCCCCGCACGTTCGACGGGATAAATACCGATGAGGTTCTATTTGTGGAGGAGCAGAATGCCAAGGATGAACTTTGGACCGGTCGTCGACTCGGTGCGGAAGGGGCGCGGGATCGACTTGGTTTCAAGTCGGCCTACACAGGCAAGGAATGGCAGGATTTCGGCGTCAACTTCGCCACACTCAAAGAAGTGTTGACCATTCTTCCTGAAAGTCCGAACAGCAGCAAATTCGAAGAGGCAGATTTGTTCGATTTGGTGAGTGCCCTGCAGAAAAAGCTGAAGGCTGCCGAAGGAGTGAATGTAGATATCAGTTCGCTGTACCGTTTGATGTCTCAGTTACGCGAGGTAAAGTTGCCGGAGGAGCAAGTGCTGTTGCAAAAAGCCATGGATGTGACCATCGATGGGTTCAAAGAGATGCTCCGGAAGATAAAACCCGGCTGGACCGAGTACCAGGCCCAGGCCGAGGTGGAATACCACGCAAGGTTCCAGGGTGCCGAATACATGGGCTATCCATCCATCTGCGGAGCCGGTAACAATGCCTGCGTACTGCATTATACTTCCAACAGGAAGATTTCCGATTCCAAGGAGTTGATCCTGGTCGATATGGGTGCGGAGTACCATGGTTATACGGCAGATATCACCCGAACAATTCCTGTGAATGGCCGATTCAGCCCCGAGCAGGCCGTGTTGTACAACATCGTACTCGAAGCCCAGAATGCCGGTATCGCCGCCTGTACACCTGGTGCGGATTTCAGGGCCTCCCACCGGGCTGCAGAAAAGGTGATTGCCCGGAAATTGAAGGAGTTGGGAATCATTCAGCAGGAAAAAGATGTGGATACATATTTCATGCACGGCACATCTCATTATCTCGGACTCGATGTGCACGATGCAGGTACTTATGGTGCTTTGAAAGAGGGAGTGGTGCTGACCGTTGAACCCGGTATTTATATCCCGGAGGGGGCCGCTTGCGATAAAAAATGGTGGGGTATCGGTATCCGCATTGAGGACGATATCCTGGTGACCTCGTCCCGACCAATGGTCATGACGCGTGCCTTGCCGCGGACCATTGCAGAGCTGGAGTCATTGATGCAGCAAGACTAATATATTGTATGTGTATGATATTCAACATTTTAAGTGGCACATTGCCTGGGTGGTGATTTGTGTGTCTTAAATCCTTTGTATTGTGATAGAATATGTAGTATCTTTGCCGACCCAATTTAAGAGTAAAAAGAAGTTTCAATCATGGCCAAGAAAGGTAATCGCGTTCAGGTAATTTTAGAATGCACTGAACATAAAACCTCCGGAATGCCCGGCACAAGTCGTTACATCACGACTAAAAACAAAAAGAACACCACTGAGCGTCTTGAGCTTAAGAAGTACAATTCAGTACTGAAAAAGGTGACCGTTCATAAAGAAATCAAATAATAGTTTTCGCGTAAAACTCCAATACCATGGCAAAGAAAGTAGTTGCAACCCTCAAAACCGGAAAAGGAAAAGAATTCTCCAAAGTCATCAAGATGGTGAAATCTCCGGTGACCGGTGCGTATTCCTTCAAAGAGGAAGTAGTGCACAACGACCATATCAAGGATTTTCTCAAAGAAAAATAATTACTGACATTCAACCTGATCAGACAGCTTCTTTCTCTCAGAAAGAAGCTGTTTTTATTGGTAGCAAAAACTACGCATGGGATTATTCGGATTTTTTAACAAAGAGAAAAAGGAGTCGCTCGATAAGGGACTGGAAAAAACACGTGAGAGTTTTTTTTCCAAGCTGACCAAGACCCTTATCGGTAAATCCACCATCGACGACGATGTGCTGGATAACCTGGAAGAGGTTTTGGTGACGAGTGATGTGGGCGTTGAGACCACACTTAAAATCGTTAAGCGCGTGCAGGAGAGAGCGGCCAGAGACAAGTATTCAGGTACCGGTGAATTGAACCGCATCCTGCGTGAAGAGATTGCCGCGCTGATGGCCGAGAACAACACTTCGGATACATCCAAGGGTAACACGCTCACAGACCTGCCTGCACGGCCTTATGTCATCATGGTGGTGGGGGTGAACGGTGTCGGGAAAACCACTACCATTGGCAAGTTGGCCCATCAGTTCAAGTCAGCAGGCAAGAAGGTAGTGCTCGGTGCTGCCGATACATTCCGTGCAGCAGCCGTTGATCAATTGGGTATTTGGGCTTCCCGTGTGGATGTCCCCCTCGTTAGCCAGGGCATGGGGGCTGATCCCGCCTCAGTGGCCTACGATGCGGTTGCATCGGCAAAGGCGCAGGGGGCCGATGTGTGCATCATCGATACAGCCGGTCGCCTTCATAACAAAATCAACCTGATGAACGAGCTGTCAAAGATCAAGCGGGTGATGGAGAAAGTTATTCCTGAAGCGCCGCACGAAATCCTATTGGTGCTGGATGCGTCCACCGGACAGAATGCGTTCGAGCAGGCCCGGCAGTTCATAGCTGCCACCGAAGTGAATGCCCTGGCGCTGACCAAGCTCGACGGCACAGCCAAGGGGGGAGTGGTCATCGGTATTTCTGATCAGTTCAAGGTACCCGTGAAGTATATTGGTGTGGGAGAAAAAATGCAGGACCTTCAGCTTTTCGACAGAAAAGAGTTCGTTAATTCGTTGTTCGGTGAACAAAACGACTGATATGAAAAGATGGTTATTGGCTTTGGTATTGTTCTTTCCGCTGATGGATTCCGTGGCGCAGGAATTCAAAATTGAGATCGTCGACAACCTCAGCATGATGAATTCCAACCAGACCTATCGCTTCACAAACGATAGCCTGATCATCACGGCAGTGTCGGACTACGGACGTTCTCACGTGGACTACCTGAACCGCTTGTTGAAGGAGGAAGAAAAAAAGGCACTGCAAGTACTGCTGAAAAAGTTTCCGCTCGACAGCGTGAAAGCCGAGTATTTCATGGGCTACGATCAATTCAAACAGATCGATGCGGAGAATTTTCCACGTTCGATAGAATTGAACATGGAATACGGGGATAAGAAAGTGCAGTCCCGCGCGACGAACGCCTGGGTAGGATTGTATGCTCGCTTATTCGATGCTTTGAATCCATTGCTGCCTGCAGAAGTGAGAATCGTTTTTGATAAGGATAAGTTCAACGTCTTCTACTGATTGTGAAAACCAAAACGCTCCGGCAAAACAAAGTGAATGTGATTACACTGGGTTGTTCCAAAAACCTGGTCGATTCGGAAGTGCTGATGGGACAACTGCGTGCCAACGATTTCGAAGTCGTGCACGAAAGTTCCAAACAGGATGCAGCCATTGTCATCGTCAATACATGCGGATTCATCGACAATGCGAAGCAGGAGTCGGTTGATACCATTCTTCACTATGCCCGGAAAAAAGAACAGGGTAAAATCGATCGCCTGATCGTTACGGGTTGCCTTTCAGAGCGCTATAAGCCGGATCTGGAAAAGGAAATCCCGAATGTGGACGCCTATTTCGGTACCCGCGATTTACCCTTGCTGCTCAAGACGCTCGGAGCAGATTATAAGCATGAATTGATCGGTGAACGCCTGCTGACCACCCCGCGTCATTTTGCCTACATGAAAATTTCTGAAGGATGCGACAGGCCCTGTTCTTTTTGTGCTATTCCCCTCATGCGGGGTGCACATGTGTCAAGGCCGATGGAAGAGCTCGTGGAGGAAGCACGTAAATTGGCGGCACAGGGTACCCGTGAGTTGCTGTTGATTGCCCAGGACAGTACCTATTACGGAATTGATAATTACAAGGACCGTAAACTCGCTGAACTGCTGTCTAGGCTGAGCGATGTGGAGGGCATCGGATGGATACGTTTGCATTATGCTTTCCCCAGCGGATTTCCGGAAGACGTGCTGGATGTGATGCGCGAACGGGACAATATTTGCAAGTACATCGATATGCCCTTGCAGCATATCAGTGATGCTATGCTGAAGTCTATGCGTAGGGGGACCACGGAAGCCAAGACATACCAGCTCATCGACCGCATTCGCGAGAAAGTGCCCGGTATCGCGCTGCGCACCTCACTCATTGCCGGTTATCCCGGAGAAACGGATAAGGACCACGAAGCCATGCTTACCTTCGTCAGCAACGTACGCTTCGATCGTTTGGGCATCTTCACCTACTCGCACGAAGAAAATACACATGCCTACTCATTGACCGACGATGTTCCTGCTGATCTCAAACAAGAGCGCGCTGAGGCGGTGATGGCCCTGCAGCAGGAGATTTCAGAAGACATCAACAGCAGTAAAGTTGGGCAAGTGTTCAAAGTCCTCTTCGATCGCAAGGAAGGAGACTACTTCATCGGTCGAACGCAATTCGATTCGCCCGAAGTGGATAATGAAGTGCTTGTGGATGCGAAAAATCATTACCTGCGTGTAGGTGATTTTGCGGATATTCGTATAACGGCCACCGAGGCCTTTGATCTTTACGGAGTACCTGCCGTATAATCACATGGACGTATTCAAACTTCCGGCTGCTGAGGCCGGTTTTCACAGCTTCTTGCTAAAGGATTACCTGGAGGGGCATCCTTCTTTGCGGCCCTTTTATAAGTATTCTCCTGCATTGTCTTGTGTTTCCGATGCGGTGGAAGAGAGGAAGCGTTTCCCGTTTCACCGTGAAACGCTCGTCGCTGAGCTGAAGCGTCAGCATGCGGATTGGGTTTCGAGGTTTCCTGTACTGGAGGATCAGGCAGATGCGCTTCTGTCGGAAAACACCTTTACCGTCACCACGGGACATCAACTTTGTCTGGCTACCGGACCACTTTTCTTCCTCTATAAAATTGTCACGACCATCAATGTATGTCGTCAGTTGAATGCAAAGCATCCGGACATGCGTTTCATTCCTGTTTTCTGGATGGCTACGGAAGACCATGACCTGGATGAAATCAGGCAGGTGGATTTTCCGGATGCACATCTCAACTGGGAAACCTTACAGCAGGGGGCTACCGGGCCGATGCTGGCAGAAGGCATAGAGCCGTTCTTCGTAGAAATGGAGTCGGCCCTCTCCAAAGCTCCTTTTGCTGCCGATTGGTTGACACTTCTCCGAAAAGCTTACTCGTCCACAACAACACTTTCTGAGGCCACACGGCATATAGTATTGGAATTATTCGCGGCAGATGGTCTGCTGGTGCTGGATGCGGATGCCCAATCCCTGAAACGCATTTTCGTTCCGCTGATGCGGGAGGAGTTGTCCTTGCTTTCGTCCGGCGGAATAGTGCGTGATACCAGTAGCCTACTGGAGAAGCGGTATAAGGTGCAAGCCACGCCGCGCGATATCAATCTCTTTTACATGGATGAGGGGCTGAGAGAAAGATTGGTAAAAGATGAGCACGGTCTTTTTCATGTGCTCAATACGGATTTGCAGTTTACCAGGGAACAGTTGCTGGAGCTGTTGGATCGCTATCCTGAACGATTCAGTCCGAACGTTATTCTGCGTCCACTTTATCAGGAAATGATCTTGCCCGATATCGCAACAATCGGAGGGCCGGGAGAGATCAATTACTGGCTACAGTTAAAGGACCTTTTTAATCACCACCGTGTAGCCTATCCCTTGTTGATTCCCCGTAACAATGCACTGCTGCTTTCCGCCCGAGGGTACAGCAAGTTCAAGGCTTTAGGGTTTACTGAGGCCGATGTGTTCACGGCATACGAGCAATTGGTACAGCATTACCTCGCAAACAA
>CAZPCA010000012.1:14701-21202 GCA_964584995.1 uncultured Bifidobacterium sp. | reverse complement strand
GGTGATCGCAGGCAAGCCCAACAAACTGATTGCCGACGACCTGCAAATCAGTGTATCGGCAGTGGATTCAACGCTGAGTGCAAGCGTACAAGCCGAATGCCAGAAAAGTCTGAACGGAATGGATACACTTGCCAGAAAAACCGATGCTGCGCTGAAACGAAAACATGAGCTTGTCGTGCAGCAGCTCAGACAGCATGTGGATCGTGTGCGTCCCGGTGGAGTCCACCAGGAGCGCGTCATCAACGGTGGGTATTTCATCGCTCAGTATGGCCCGTCGTTCATTCGGGATTTATTGCTCCATCTCGAACCGCTGGACGCCCAGGTCACAGTTCTTGTCGGCGAATAATTGGAGCGGCTGAGCCGGATGTATGCATCTCATCCGTGTCGGAATTTGCCGGCAGATATTTTCCTTTAGGGTCACCAGCGATCGTCAGCTTAATGTTATCTGTGGGTTAAAAGGTCGAATTATTAGGCGAAAGTTTTATTTTTTAGGGTAAAGGAAAAAATCAAAAAGCGACCCCACTGATTCAGTTTTCTATTTTTCCCGTTCAGCGGTTCAAATTCGTGATTCGGATCATAATTGTAGTGGAGGTGGATTTCGCTGTCTACTTTTATAGGACACACAAAATCCAATGTTGAAAAAAGAAGAAAAAAAGCTGATGATCCTGAACGCTGCGACTGAATGTTTTTCTCAAAATGGGTACGAAAAGACCACATTGGACGATATCGGGGGGAAAGTCAGACTGAACAAAGCATCCCTTTATTATTACTATAGCAGCAAGGAAGATCTGTTCTGTGATGTGATCTATTCCGAAGCACAGCGCTTCAGGGAGGAAGTGCGGAGTAAGGCAAAAGCCATCAGGGATGTTGAAGCCAGAGTCGTATTCTTCCTGGTGGAACGTACACGCTTTTACCGCCGTTTGCGATACCTGCACGAGCTGACGCTAAATCTGGCTCGAAAGATTGAACCTATGTTCGTCACCTTGAAAAGCGGAATACGCAGCGAAGAAAAGATGATATTGCAGGATATCCTCAATGAGGGGGTTGAGTCGGGAGAGATCAGACCGACTGATTCTGCCAGGCTTGCCGATGTATTGCTGAAGATATCCTCCGTTTCAGGAGAAAGCGGACTTACCGGAATCGATAATATCCCCTCTGCTTCCCTGCCAGAGGTGACTGCCGATGATACCGAACAAGTGGAGGAGATCAGGTTTACCACACACCTGATTCTGCAGGGAGCCGGTAGCGTGTTGGCTTGATTTACCCTGTCGGCATTTTTGCTTAAGCGCAGCCTTTATTGTCGGATATGCGCTATTTTCGAAGACTTCTATGGCCGATCAGGGAACAAAAAATCCTTTTAATCTGGTGGTGCTGGTGGCATCGCTTGGTTACTTCGTCGACATTTTCGATTTGCAGCTGTTCAATGTCATCAGCAAAGCCAGCCTACGTGGAATTGGTATCACGGATCAGGCAGTCATAGACAAATACGATTACCTGCTGTTTTTATGGCAGATGGGTGGTATGCTGACCGGAGGCTTGCTCTGGGGCATACTGGGTGATCGGCAGGGCCGTAAAACGGTGTTGTTCGGATCGATCCTGATGTATTCCCTGGCGAACATTGCCAACGCCTTTGTGGTGGACCTGCCCCAATACAGCGCAGTACGCTTTTTAGCGGGTGTCGGTCTTGCCGGGGAGTTAGGGGCAGCCATCACACTTGTTTCTGAAATCATGCACAGGGAACACCGGGGCTATGGTACTATGATCATCGTGACCATGGGAGCCCTCGGAGCGGTGGCTGCAGCCTTGTTGAGCAATAATCCCTTTCATTTCTTCGGACTGGAGCCCTGGCAGTTTTCTTACATCGTAGGCGGCACACTCGGTCTTTTGTTGTTGTTTCTGCGTGTAGGCACCTTCGAGTCAGGTATGTTTGCGGAGGCCAGTAAACGAAAGGATGTGAGCAAAGGCGATTTTTTTATGCTTTTCACGAATGCCGCGCGGTTTAAAAAATACCTCGCGTGCATACTGATAGGTCTGCCTGTTTGGTATTGTATCGGTATCCTGGTGAAGTTTGCTGAGAAATTCGCTGCCATCACCGGCGTGGTCGGGAAGGTCAATATGGGTGTGGTCATTATGTGGACCTACATAGGACTCTCTGTCGGAGATCTGCTGAGTGGGATTTTGAGCCAGTGGTTGCGTAGCCGTAAAAAAGTCGTTTTCATCTACCTGAGTTTAACCATGCTGTTGGTGCTGGTCTTTGTGTATGCCAAAGGACTTTCGCTGAATAGTTTCTATTTGTTATGTTTTCTGATAGGGGCGGCAACGGGTTACTGGGCATTGTTCGTGTCCATTGCGTCGGAGCAATTTGGAACGAATATCAGGGCCACCGTCACTACTACCGTGCCGAATTTCGTTCGCGGTGCGGTGGTCCCGCTGGTACTTTCTTTCAAGGCCGTTGAAGTGTCGATGGGGGCTGTGAACAGTGCATTGCTGATCGGAGGGATTTGTATGGGGCTGGCGGTGTGGGCTACGTGGTCGGTGAGGGAGACTTTTTCGAAAGACCTTGATTATTTTGAAGTTTCATGAGTAAGAAAACACTCGTCATTGGTGCGTCGGAGAAACCGGACCGTTATTCCAATATGGCTATACGTCGGTTGCGGGCGGCTGGCCATCCGGTTGTGGCGCTCGGCCTAAAAGAGGGCAGGGTGGAGGATGTGGATATCCATACCGGTTATCCCGCATTTGCGGACATCCATACTGTTACTTTGTATGTGGGACCTCAGCATCAGGATGCTCTTTTCGATTACCTTGGAGGCATTCATCCTCGCCGCGTCATTTTCAATCCGGGGACGGAAAATGAGTCGCTGATGGAGCAGTTGCGTTCAGTCGGCGTCGAAGTGAACGAGGCCTGCACCCTGGTCATGTTGTCTACAGGACAGTACTGAGTCAGAAGCTCAGGGTGAATACCGTGCCTTTTTCAGGCGTAGAGTCCACCTGGATATCGATCTGATGAAATCCGGCAATCGTTTTTACGATAGGTAGACCAAGACCGTATCCATCCGCCGTGTTTTTATTCAGGCGTTTGAAGCGATCGAAAATGCTGCCTACATCGGCTTTATCCATGCCGATGCCTGTGTCTTCGATTTGGACCTGAAAACGACCTTTGTTGTTACGTGTGCTGATGGTGATGCTGCCGCCTTCCCGGTTGTATTTTATGGCATTGTTCACAAGGTTCATGAACATGGTGAACAATAACGCTTTGTTGCAGGGGCTGAAGGCTAGATCTTCGTAAAACTGGCATTTGAGCTGTAATCCCTTTTCGCGTATGCGGTCTTCCGCTTCCTCCAGTACTTCGTCCAGTAAACTTTGTATCTGAACGGACTCCTGCTTGAGGTATTGGTCGTTTTCTATTTTGGATATGAGCAGCAAAGCCTTGATGATGCGACTCATTCTGTTCAAGGTGCGTTGTGATTCGCTCAACTTTATCATCACCTCATCGGATAGGTGACCCTCAATCATGATGTTCTCCAGTCGGTTCTGGATGACGCTGATGGGAGTCTGTAACTCGTGTGAGACATTGCTGATGAATTCCTTTTCAATCTGAAAGGTGTCCTTTAGTTTGTGCATCATCTCGTTGATGCGTTCGTCCAACTGACGGAATTCCGCCGTAGTGCTGTTAACAGTTTCAAAGTTGAAAGATGTAGGAGAGGGTACAGGAAGTAGTTTCTTGGTGATGATGGCATTCAACGGTTTGACGAGTAGGCGTACAAAGGTGAGGTCCACGAAAAGGGTGAGCAAAATGACTGCCAGCATCATGAACAGCAGAAAGCGCTGGATGATCGATTTGAGGTCGTCGATGGCACCGATGCCTTCTCCTATATTGAGCTCATACATCTGGTTATCGTACAAAAATGGACGGCGGATGATGCGGTGCTGCAGATTTTCGCCTTCAATCGACCAGCTTTCGTTTTTAATGCTGGGACCTTCTTTCATCTTACGCGGATCGGTGATGGGATAGATGGCTACGAATTCTTCCTTTAATATGTTGTAGCTCTCGAACGTGCAATCCTGTTCACGTACGATGTCCGCGATACTGCCTCGCTGTACAGTGAGCAGAACGCGTTCACTTCGGGCAAATAGCCGTTTGTCAATATGGTCGTAAACGATGCGTTCAACCAACAGCGGCAAGAGCGCCATGAAGGCAAGGATCACCAGCGCTTTGGAAACAGCGTTGTACACCGCGAATTTGACCTGAATGGTCATTGTCCTGTTTCCGAACATTTTATTTGGTTGTTAAGCGTTCACTCGGTAACCCACGCCACGGACTGTCTCAAACCAATCGACGGGAGACTGTGCAGATAGTTTCTTGCGCAGGTTCTTGACGTGCACGTCGATGTAATTGGATTCGTAATCGTCTTCCAGCACATCGCCCCAGATATGTTCTGTCAATTGCATCCTGGTGAGCACGCGGTTCTTATTCAGTGCGAGGTAATGCAAGAGGTCGAATTCCTTCTTGGTCAGATTGATGCTCTGTTCGTTGCAATGCACGGTCCTGTTCTGAATGTCGATAGCGAAGTCATGGATGTGCATCACGTTCGATTTTAGACCATGTTTTCTTCGCAGGATGGCCTGCATCCGGCTGTGGAGTTCTGCCAGTGAAAACGGTTTACTCAGATAATCGTCAGCACCCAGGTCAAGTCCGGCTATTTTATCTTCCACTTCGCTACGCGCGGTCAGTACGATAAATGCACTTTCTATCCCCTGCTTCTTGGCGGCTTTGAGCAGTTCAAGGCCGTCCATGTCCGGCAACCCCAAATCCAGCAATACGAAATCATAACTGTTGGAATGGATCTTGTCCGAAGCGCTTTTACCGTTAAAGGCCACGTCGCAGTTGAAATTCTGCCGTGTCAGGTAAATTTCCATCTCATGGCTCAGGGAGCGCTCGTCTTCTACAATCAGGACATTCATAGTGGTTCAGCTATAACAGATATCCGGCAAATTTATTTCAGTAAGATGAATATTTGAGGATGATATCTCAGCCCGGATGCTGGCATACATCGGCAATAGCACTCAGGATGATTCTGCAAGCACTTTCCAACTCTTCCAACGTGATGGTCAGCGGAGGACATATACGCAATCGGTCGGGTGCGAAGAGGAACCAGTCCGTGATCACTCCGCGCTGAATACATGCGGCAATGATCTGCTGCGCCACGGCCTCACTTTCGAAGCGCAGAGATAGAAGCAGGCCGCACCCGCTCAGCTCCAGGATGGCCGGGTGGCGCAAGGTGGTTCGGACTAGGGCTTCGCAGTCGGCGACATGCCTGCCGAAGTCCATGCCGGAGAGTACATCGAAGGCTGCAGCAGCAGCGGCGCAGGATACGGGATGGCCCCCAAAGGTGGTGATATGGCCCAGAACCGGATCGTGGCTGAGGCATTGCATGATGGCGGATGAACTCATGAAGGCGCCTATAGGCATGCCTCCTCCCATACCTTTGGCCATAACGATGACATCGGGAAGGATACCTACGCCCTGTGAGGCGAAAAAATCTCCGGTGCGGCCGAAGCCCGTCTGGATCTCGTCGGCAATGAGGAGGGTCCCCATGGCAGAGCACCGCGCGCGAAGTGCATGCAGGTAGTCGTGGTCGACAGGCAATGCGCCGGCTTCACCGCGTACAATCTCCACAAATACCGCAGCCGTGTGTTCATCGATAAAGGCAAGGTCTTCGTAGGAACCGCTCTCAAGGTGGCATACTTCGGGCAACAACGGCATGAAGGGCTCGCGGAAGTAAGGGTCGCTCATCAGGCTCAAAGCGCCTGTCGTGGAACCGTGATAGGCCTGTGCGAATGAAAAAATCTTCTTTCTTCCGGTGAACCTTCTGGCAAGTTGGATGGAGCCTTCGATGGCTTCTGCCCCGGAGTTTACGAAATAGACCTGATCAAGGCCGGGCAGTACTCCGGCCAGTCTTTGGGCAAGAGCCACCTGTGGTGCCTGTATGTATTCACCGTACACCATCAGGTGCATGTATCGGTCCAGCTGTTCCTGAATTGCAGCAAGTACTTTCGGATGGCGATGCCCCACATTGCTGACAGAAATACCGCTGATGAGATCGATCCATTTTCTGCCATCTGCACCGAAGAGGTAAATGCCTTCGGCTTTGTCGATCTCAAGCCCCAGGGGAGCCGGACTCGTCTGGGCTACGTGCCGTAAAAAAAGTTGTCGTAGTCCCAGGTGCATGTTTACAGCGATTTCAAGGCCTCCGTAATGGCATGTATGCGCGCTTCGGCATCGGCCTTCTTCTTTTGCTCTGCGGCGACGACATCCGGCTTGGCATTGTTCACGAAGCGTTCATTGCTCAACTTGGCCATGACGGATTTCAGGAAGCCTTGCATGTAGGCGAGTTCTTCGTTCAAGCGCTTTTTCTCTTCCTCCTGATCGACAAGGTCGTTCATCGGAATGAAGCATTCCAGTTCACGTACAATGAAGGGGAATGTGCCGGAGGGCTT
>CAZPCA010000012.1:0-14691 GCA_964584995.1 uncultured Bifidobacterium sp. | reverse complement strand
TCAAAATTTTTGATCCAGAATCTGGAGAAGTTTTCATTGACAAACGCAATGGCGGATAAATTGCCCAGTTTGGCTATTGCGGTCCCGAAGAGCTTCAGGGCGGGTGTTTCTGCCTGACCACGAATGTTGAGAACGATGCTTTCCTTGGGGCTTACACCTTTTGTCTGTCGGAAATTGCGTATTTCAGAGATGATCTCCGCCGCAATGGGGAATGCCTGCATGATTTCCGGCTGGACCTTTGCCGATGCAGGCCAAGGAGAAACAATCAGGTCGGTACCGGCTTTTCTTTCAGCAATCAGGTGCCACAGTTCTTCGGTGATGAAAGGCATGAAGGGATGCAGTATGCCCAGCAGTTTTTCAAAAAGTCCGAGCGTGGCCTCCAGTGTAGCGGCGTCGATGGGTTGCTGATAAGCGGGCTTGATGAGCTCAAGGTACCAGGAACAGAAATCGTCCCAGACCAGTTTGTAGCTGCACATGAGCGCATCCGAAATGCGGAGCTTATCGTAATGCTCGTTGATTTCTGCGAGGGCCTCGCTCATACGCGAGTCCATCCATGCAACGGATACTTTGCAGACATCCGGTTGGGCAAGGGATGCATCGCATTCCCATCCTTTCACAAGGCGGAATGCATTCCAGATTTTGTTGGAGAAGTTCCGGCCTTGTTCACAGAGCGATTCATCGAAGAGCAGGTCATTGCCGGCAGGAGAGGATAACAACATGCCCACGCGTACGCCGTCCGCTCCGTATTTTTTGATGAGGTCCAGCGGGTCGGGCGAATTGCCCAGTGATTTGCTCATCTTGCGGCCGAGCTTATCGCGCACGATTCCGGTAAGGTACACATTGCTGAAAGGTTTCTGCCCGCGGTATTCGTACCCGGCCATGATCATGCGCGCAATCCAGAAAAAGAGGATTTCAGGTGCTGAAACGAGATCATTGGTAGGGTAGTAGTAGCGTATGTCTTCGTTCTCGGGATCCTTGAATCCGTCAAAAACAGAAATCGGCCAGAGCCAGCTGCTGAACCATGTGTCCAATACATCCTCGTCTTGGCGAATATCCGTTACCGTTACACCGGGATTTTCCTTTTGGAGTTGGGCGAGGGCCTCTTCAGCGGTCTTGCAGACGGTAAAGTTGCCTTTCGTATCGTACCAGGCAGGTATGCGTTGTCCCCACCATAACTGTCGGCTGATGCACCAGTCGTGGACGCCCTCCATCCAGTGGCGGTAGGTATTGACGAACTTGTCGGGGAACAGTTTTACTTCACCGTTCATCACTGCATCGAGGGCCGGTTTGGAGAACTCCTTCATGCGCACGAACCACTGCATCGATAAACGGGGCTCGATGACTGCATCGGTCCTTTCGCTGTATCCGACCTTATTGGTGTAGTCCTCGACCTTTACGATATGCCCGAGTTCATTCAGGTCTTTGACGATCTTTTTCCTCACCACAAAGCGATCTTCACCAATGTAGAAGCCCGCTTCAGCACTGAGGGTGCCATCCGGATTCAAGGTGTCGATGACCTGTAGCTTGTGTTTCAATCCCAGATTGTAATCGTTGATGTCGTGGGCCGGTGTGACTTTAAGGGCGCCTGTGCCGAATTCCATCAGGATGTAATCATCGAAGATTACCGGTACTCTGCGGTTCACCATGGGGATCACAGCATACTTCCCTTTCAGGTGGCTGTAGCGCGGGTCATCAGGGTGTACACAAACGGCAGTATCACCCAAAATGGTTTCCGGACGAACAGTCGCTATGGTGATGGTTTCGTTATTGTCGAACTTGCGCTGCAATGCTTCTTTGTCGTGGGCGTCGAAAGATTCGTTTTCGTCGACTATCACGTACCGAACATAGGTCAGTTTGGATTGGACTTCCTTGTGGATGACCTCCTCGTCGCTGACAGCGGTAAGCCCTGCGGGGTCCCAGTTCACCATCCGCATGCCCCGGTAGATGTATCCCTTTTTATACAGGTCGATGAATACATCGATCACTGCCTCGCTGAGGTCGTCTTCCATGGTGAAACGCGTGCGGTCCCAGTCGCAGGATGCCCCCAGCTTCTTGAGCTGTTCAAGGATGATGCCGCCGTATTTTTCTTTCCATTCCCAGGCGTATTTCAGAAACTCCTCACGGCTCAGGTCTGATTTCTTTATTCCCTTCTCCCGTAGCATCTGCACTACCTTGGCTTCAGTGGCGATCGAAGCATGGTCCGTACCAGGTACCCAGCAGGCATTCTTGCCGAGCATCCTTGCCCTGCGGATCAACACATCCTGAATCGTGTTGTTGAGCATGTGCCCCATGTGGAGCACACCGGTGACATTGGGCGGTGGAATAACGATGGTATACGGTTCGCGCTCATCCGGTACGGAGCGGAAGTACCCCTTTTCCATCCAATAGGTGTACCATTTTGCTTCTGCTGTTTCGGGTTGAAAGGTTTTCGGAATCTCCATACAATACACCCTGTTGCTGAGGGTTCGCAAATATATAAATTGACTGAGGTACCCGACAGGGAAGTCTGTTGAAATTAAGGGAATTCGGTTACTTTTGATGCTTCACGTATGAAGATAAACCTCACTGCCCGCATATTCATCGGTATGGTGCTCGGTATCCTGGTCGGACACCTGTACCGCGAATCCCACCCTGACCCTGCCGATTTCAATAAGTTTGCCGAGAACATCCAGATCCTGAGTGACATTTTCCTCCGGCTCATCAAGATGATCATTGCGCCGCTGGTTTTTGCCACCTTGGTCTATGGTGTTGCCAAGGTGGGTGATTTCAAATCGGTGGGCCGTATCGGTATCAAGACCATCCTGTATTTCCAGTTCGCCACGATTCTCGCGCTTTGCCTCGGTTTGGTACTCGTCAATCTCTTCGAGCCCGGTCATGTGATGTCTTTGCCACTCCCCGCCGAAGATGCCAGCAGCGGGCTAGCCAACAAGGCACCTTCCTTCAAGGAGTTCATTACCCATGTCATTCCTAAAAGTGTAGTCGAGGCGATGGCCAACAACGAAATTCTGCCCATTGTCATTTTCTCTCTTTTCTTCGGCGTAGCAGCTGCCTCCATGGGTGAAAAGGCAAAAAGCGTAGTGCACGCCATGGATGCAGTGGGACATATCATGTTCAAGGTGACGAATTATGTGATGTTGTTCGCTCCATTCGGCGTGTTCGGTGCGATTGCCGCAGTGGTCGCCAAGCAAGGCCTGGGCATCATCGGAGGGTATCTCTACCTGATCGCCTGCTTCTATTCCGGATTGATATTCTTTGGATTCGTGATCCTTGGACTCATCTGTTTCACCCTGAAAATTCCGTTCCTGAAGCTCCTTAAAGCCATCCGCGAGCCTATGCTGCTGGCCTTCTCCACCGCATCGTCGGAATCGGCGTTTCCCAAAACAGTGGAAGCATTGGAGAAGTATGGCTGCAGCAACCGGATCATTTCGTTTGTACTGCCACTCGGGTACTCCTTCAACCTGGATGGTTCCATCATGTACATGACCTTTGCCACAGTGTTCATCGCGCAGGCCTATGGTATTGATTTGAGTCTGTCACAGGAGATCACCATGATGCTCATGTTGCTGGTGACCAGTAAGGGTATGGCCGGTGTGCCGAGGGCCTCATTGGTGGTGATAGCAGGCATGCTGACCTCGTTCAATATTCCGGAAGCAGGCCTGTTATTGCTTTTGGGTATCGACCAATTATTGGATATGGGGCGTAGCGCGACCAATGTAATCGGCAATGCGGTCGCCACGGCAGTGGTCAGCAAATGGGAGGGAGAGTTGAAGACGGAGTGAAATCCGTTGGCATTTTAAAGACGATTTAGTCTGTAATTGGCACCGCTGTTGATGGTTTTTGCATTCTGATCCAGTTTCAACAGGGAAGAATCTCCTTCCACCAGATAATAGTCTTTCCTATCTGAGCTTTTAAGTTCCAAAACCGTAGAAACGGAATCGGCTGCGCTGAGCCTGCTGAAGCGTCCGCTGATAATAAAGGACGAGTCGCCTGTTGACTTGCCCTGAAAGGTTTCTGCGAGCGTGAAAGTAGAACTGTCTTGATTAATTTCCAGTTGTGTATTGATGCCCTGACAGTCTGCGCAAGGCAACACGCCTTTATAGGTGAAAATAACGGCTGAAGGAGTGAGTCCCTCGAAAAAATCGGTGTCAACAGTGTCGACGGTGACGGTTGCGTTCCTAGAGTTACGGTCACACGACAACATCAAGATACTTAATGCAACGGTGGGTAAAAAGGCAGATAGTTTCATGCGTACATCGATTCAAGGGCACAAGCTACAAATAAATGAAAAGCGAATCAAGTAAGCCCTGATCTAATTGAACCATGTCAACGAAGTCAGAATTACTTCTTGGGGCCAAAAAAGTTTTTCAGGGCATCTTTGGCCTTCTTTTCGGCATCCTTTTTCATCTTTTCTTTTTCCTGCCTCAGCTTCTCTTCCGCTTCCTTTTTCAGCCGATCAGCTTCTGCTTTGGCTTTCGCTTCTCCTTCTGCTTTCAGGCGCTCTGCTTCGCCCCTGGCTTTTGCTTCGGCTTCTTTCTTGAGTCTATCTACTTCTTCTCTGGCTTTGTCTTTCAGGGCATCTACCGCTTTGCCAGTGGTTTCCTTGATATCGGTGGTGACTTTAGGGTCTTGTACAGTGCCGCCGATTTTGAGTGTCATACGTACATTTTCAGCCATACTGAAGCGGGCACCTGCCGCATTGGCCTTGGCCAGTAAACTATTCACCGCACCGGTAGCTGCTGTGGGGAGTTTGGCCGTGGGAATATTCATGTTCAGGTTGTAGTCCAGGCTTTGGTCGAAGCCGGTTCTGCCGGAAACATTGGTCGGTATGCCCGCGAGGTTCACATCGAAGGGTTTCACCTGCACGCCTCCATTTTCAAAACTGAAACTGAGGTTGACATTGCTGACGCGCAGTTGCTTGAACTCTTCCAGCTTCAGTACTTCCGCCACTTTTTGGAGCGGAGCGAAGTTGCTGATGATGACATTGGCGGTAGACAATTTCCCGCCTCCGCTAAGGCTGTTCAGATCGGGTTCCATTTTTTCGTTCAGCACGCCGTTCATCGTGAAACTGCTGCTGAAATTTCCGCTGGCTTTTTCGGCGATAGGTGCAATTTTTTTAGCAGTGGCAAAGGTGCGTACTGTTTGCTGTATATCGAAGCCCGAAATGTCCATGTTCAGCGCGATATTCGCTTTTTTTCGTTCCGGTGTAGCGTAGGATCCACTCATTTTCATCGTTCCACCAAGTGTGGAGAAGCTGAGGTTCTCCATGTTCACTGCCTGGTTGCGGATGACCACTTTGCCCGCTACATTGTTCAGTAAAACATTGTCATAGTGCAGTCGGCCGATTTGGGCCATACCGGTAAAATCAATGTTGCCCGGCACCTCTACCAGTTGCATGACGGCGGTGTCCGCAGGGGTGGAGCCGGTTTCGCTACCTGCATTGAGTTCGCTCAAATCGATGGTGTTCGATTGAAGGTTCAGGGTGCCACGCAGGGTTTCATTTTTGAATACATAAGCCAGTAAGTTGTCCAGGGTGCCTTGGGCTTTGAAATCGCTTTTTCCCGTACTGGCTACAAGGTCGCTGAGCGTAACGTTTTGCGGATTGAACGCCAGTTCGCAGCGTTGAAGGTCAAAACCCTGTTGGTAGTCCTTGCTGTTGTATTTGAAATTTTCCAGCACCAGTGAACCTTCTGCCTGGAAATCCTCGTAGTGCTTTTGTTCAATGGCAGACAATCGTCCGTTCATTGTCAAATTGGCTTTCATGACACCGCTAAGGGAGGTGCCGCTTTCCAGCGGGACAATATTGCGTATGTTGGAAAAGTCTACCTTTCCTTGTATTCTTCCTTGTATGGAGGCGTCACTCACGGGTGTGCGTACACGCAATGAAGCGTCAAACGGTTCGCGCCCCAACTCTACGTGCAGTCTGTTCAGGTCAATCTGCGTATGATCGGGTACACCGTCAGGATTGACGATCTGAAGGTCCATCTGTACGTTGTTGACTGCAACAGGGAGTGAAGGATATTGGAACATGCCATTGCCAACTTTCAGGGTGAGTCCGAAGCCGGGCATCTTCTGCTCGTTGTACGTGCCTTTGACGTATGCGTTCAAGGCAAGTGTACCGGAGGACTTCAGTCCATCGAAACCTTCTCTGTAAACACCGGGAATCATGGACACGAAATTCCTGAACTCGTTTTGTTTGGCTTCCAGTTTCAGGTCCATGTTGATGTCTTCAGCCGGCATGGCGAGCCATCCGTCCAGTCCTACCACCAGCTCATTCACGCGCAATTCGTTTTCCTTGAACGTGAATTTGAAATGGGGCATGTCCATATCCAGGTCGGCCTTCAAACCCGTTTTGGCCTCGTGCAGGTATTTCACGCCTCCGTACCACAGGTTGGCCGCCCCAGCTTCTGTCATCGTGCTGAGCACGAACAGGTCTTGTGTGAAGTCTCCCTTGCCGCTGTGGTTCAGCGACTGCATGTGCATGCGGAATCCGAGTGATGCATCGTCATAGAATAAATTGCCGTTTTCTATAGCGTAGGATTGAAGCGTTGCTTTGAATGCAGTAGCCGGCTCGGTTGCTGCGGAGGGTGTGCTGTCGGTCTTAGCGATATCCCAATTGGACTTCCCGTCTTTTAGCACAATCAGGTTGAACAGCGGCGCCTGAAGTTTTACGGAATTGATTTCGATTTGATTTCCTCCCAATACACTCATTAGGTCAAGCGAAACTGAGAGTTGAGGAATGGCGGTGAGTGTGTCTCCGTCAAAGACATCCTTGCCCACAACGCTGAGCGAGTCTATACGCACCGAAAAATCAGGGAAGGTGCTGAGCAAGGTGAGGTCGATTTCGCCAAAATCAACTTTGGCATTGATCTTCTTGTTGACTTCATCTTTGATAAGGGCGACGATTTTGTCTTTGTAAACGATAGGCAGGATGATGGCCGCTCCCAGCAGGAGCACAAGGAAAATACCGATTCCGAGGAGGATTTTTTTAAACATGCTTTGCGGAGCTGATTAGAACTACAACGCAAAATTCGGGATAAATTGTGGCGGGGAAGATGAGGGAAATCAGCCAGTTTTAATCAAACTATCAACATCCTACAGCAGGGTAGATTTTTGCAGGAGCCAATGATCTGCGAGCACCAACGCACACATGGATTCTACAATGGGGACGGCTCGGGGCAGCACGCAGGGATCGTGACGGCCCTTGTTTTCCAGTATTGTCGGGTTGCCGGTTTTGTCGGCTGTTTCCTGGGCACTTGAGATGGTTGAAACGGGTTTGAAAGCTACCCGGAATACTATATCGGAACCATTGCTGATACCTCCCTGTATACCTCCGCTATTATTGGTCAAGGTCCGGAATTTGGGATGTCCTGCTGGGTCTGTCTCGGCTGCAAACCGGTCGTTCTGTTCGCTTCCCATCGTTCGGGTACTGGCAAATCCGCTGCCTACTTCAAATCCCTTGGCCGCGTTGATGCTCATCATGGCGGCCGCCAGATCGGCCTGCAATTTATGAAAAACGGGTTCTCCAAGTCCCGTAGGTACATGGCGGACAAGGCAGGTGATGATGCCGCCAACGGAATCGCCATTCGCCTTGGCTGACGCTATTTCCTGCATCATGCGTGCGGATGTCTCCTGGTCGGGACAACGAACTGGAGTAGCGTCGATGGTTGAAAGGTCGAGTTCACCGATTTCCTTTTTCAGGTCGACATCTTTTACGGAACTCACCCATGCATAGACTTCCATACCCGCGAGCCGGATCAGCTGCAACGCTACAGCGCCAGCCATCACACGGGCAGCGGTTTCACGTGCGGAAGAGCGACCTCCGCCACGTGGGTCTGTGTGGACGTACTTTTGTTCGTACGTAAAATCGGCATGTCCGGGTCTCCATACTTCTTTGAGTGGGGCATAATCCTGCGGGCGCTGGTCGCGGTTGCGCACCATCAGAGCGATGGGCGCTCCGGTGGTTTTGCCTTGATAGATGCCGCTGAGTATTTCCGGAATGTCTTCCTCGTTACGGCTGGTCGTTAGTTCGCTTTGTCCGGGCCTCCTGCGTTGCAGCTGCAGTGCGATGAAGTCTGTATCCAGCGCAAGACCGGAAGGGCAGCCATCGATCACCACGCCAATCGCGGGGCCGTGCGATTCGCCGAAGGTGCTGATACGGAAAAGTTGTCCGAAAGAGTTGCCCGCCATGCGGCAAAGGTAAGGAACTTATGGCCTTGGTATGCAGTGTGGAAACCGCTTGGAGCTTCAGGGTTGTAGCTTACGCACCATCACAAAGTCGTTCATATAGTATCCGTTCCCAATCGCGAAGTCGGCCACCTTTTCGATGGTGAACCCATGCTTGAAGTAAAAATTGATGGCTCTGAAATTCTGCCTGTTGGCTTGCAGGTGGATGGTCTGTATATCCGTATTCAGCATCAGGGTGTTTTGTAAAAAATAGTCTCCGAGGCCTTTACGGTGGTAGGGTAGGTCGATATAGAATTTATGCAGGAAATACGCTCCCGGTGCTGTACGGCTGAATCCGATGTAGCCGATGTCCTCCTCTTCGTTTTTCAACAGGAAAAACTGTTGCCCCTCCCGAAACTGCTCCTCCATGGCCTCCTTGCTGTAAAAGCGCTCGAGCATGTAGTTGATTTGCTCCATGCTGATGATGCTCGTGTAGTACTCCTTCCAGATTTTTTCCGCCAATACGGCAATCCGCGGAAGGTCTGTCAATTTAGCTTTCAGGATTTCCATAGAGCAAAGGTAGAGCAGCGAATGGAATTACTGGTTTCGGTCCATTTAGCCCACCGATGTAGTACCTTTGCACCATGAATATTTTCACCGCCGAGGGACTTGCCAAAGCGTACAGCGAGAAGCCTTTGTTCAGCGGGATCAATATCTCGCTGGGTGAAGGGCAGAAGATGGCGCTCATCGCAGCCAATGGAAGCGGTAAAACCACCCTGATGCGCATCCTTGCCGGCAAAGAAGTTCCCGATGAGGGAAAGGTGTCTTTCCGCAACGATTTGCGGATTGGTTACCTGGAGCAGGATCCCTGCTTTCCTGCCAATGCACTGATACTCGATTGCATTTTTGAGCCCGGGCATCCCGTATTGAAGGCCATTGGTGAATACGAGTCATTGCTGGCATCTGCAGAAGTTGATCAGGATAGTTTGCAGGAGGTGATGGACCGTATCGACGCGCTCAACGGATGGGACTACGAGGCAAGGGCGGCAGAAGTGCTCGGGAAGCTCGGCTTGCATCAGCTCGACAAACCGGTGGCCCAGCTTTCGGGAGGTCAGAAAAAGAGAGTGGCACTGGCGCGTCTGCTGATCGAAGAGCAGGATTTGCTCCTTTTAGACGAGCCTACCAACCACCTCGACCTTGACATGATCGAGTGGCTGGAACAGTACCTGAAGCGGATGAGCCGCACACTCTTGCTGATTTCTCACGACCGGTATTTTCTGGACAGTGTCTGCAACGTGATCGTGGAACTCGAGAACAACCGTATCTACACCTATCACGGCAATTATGCCTATTTCCTGGAGAAGAAAGAAGAACGCGAGGCGCAGGAACGTTCCAGCATCGACAAGGCGCGCAATGTGTACCGACGTGAACTTGAGTGGATGCGCAAGCAACCCAAGGCCCGTACCACCAAGTCTAAGTCGAGACAGGATGCCTTTTATGATGTAGAAGATGCCGCGCGTTCACGTAAGACCGAAGCGAAGATGCAGATCACCATGCAGATGAACCGCCTGGGGAGTAAAATCCTCGAACTGGAAAATATCTGCAAGCAATACGATGGGCGCATGCTGCTCAAGGACTTCTCCTATGTATTCAAGCGCGGGGAGAAGATTGGCCTCATCGGTCGTAATGGAGCTGGAAAATCCACCTTGTTGAACATCATCATGGAACTGGTCAAGCCGGATCAGGGCAGGGTGAAGACCGGCGATACCGTCGTGTTCGGCTACTATTCACAGCAAGGCATGGTTTTGCCTGAAGACAAGCGCGTCATCGATGTAGTGAAAGACATTGCGGAATATGTCGAAACCGGCAACGGAAACTGGATGGGCGTATCCCAGTTTTTAAATCATTTCAATTTTACAGGATCCAAGCAGCATACGTTTGTTTCCAAGCTGTCAGGCGGTGAGAAAAAACGCCTCTATCTGCTCACGGTGTTGCTGCGGAATCCCAATTTTCTTATTCTCGATGAGCCTACCAATGACCTGGATATCGTAACCTTGAATATCCTGGAGGATTTTCTGGAGGGCTATCAGGGTTGCCTGTTGATGGTCACCCACGACCGCTATTTCATGGATCGCCTGGCCGACCACGTTTTCGTACTAGACGGAAGCGGCGGTGTGCGCGATATTCACGGCAACTACACCGAATACCGACAGGCCTTTGCAGAGATGCCTTTGAAAAAGAAGGAGCAGGAAAAACAGGAAGTGGTTCCGGTAGAGGTGCCGCCCGCTGAGACCAGGAAGAAAAGTAAGCTTAGTTACAAAGAGCAAAAAGAACTGGAGCAACTGGAGACGGATATAAAGGTGCTGGAAGCAAAGAAGCAGGACTTGGTGGCCAAAATGAGTGCCGGTCTTGCAGCGGATGAATTAGTGAGTTGTGGTGAAGAATTCCGAAAGAACGAGGCTTTGCTCGATGAGAAGAGTATGCGCTGGCTGGAACTGCAGGAGCTGGCGGGTCAGTGATACTGTTCAGCCCTTTTTACCAGTTGTGCAAATAGCCTTGCCGTTAGCGTGTTTTCCAGTTTTCGGTTGCGGAAATTTTCAGCCCAGCGGATGCCCCTCACCGAGCTGGTGAAAAAAATTTCAGAGGCGGATGCAGCCATTGCCTGGCTGACAGGAGTTTCTTCCAAAACTATGTTCTCGGATTGCGCCAGCTCTATCACGACTTTGCGCATGACACCGTCCACACCGCCTTCGCTCACGGGAGGACATAAAAGGCGGTTGTCGCAGACGAAAAATACATTGCTGCTGACTCCTTCGATGATCCGCCCTTCTGCGTTTAGCAATAACAGTTCATCGTAGTGGTGCTGCCGGGCGAATTTACCGGCCATCACGTACAGCAGGCTACTCAACGATTTTACTCTGGAATATTTCCCTCCGGCCTTTGTCTGCCCTGTAAAGTAATCGATCTTCATTCCCTGACTACCGAGCAAATAAGCGCTTTCCAGCGGACCCATCGTAAGTAAATAGGATACATTTTCGTTATCAGGAGTGTAAAGGCCTTCTCCCTCTCGGTAAACACTTAACCGGATCCTTGCATGTTCACGGCAGCCTGTTTGTTGGCAGAGTGCTTCAATCATTTGGAACAATTCCGCCTCTGTCGGAAAAGTTTTTGCTTCCATTTCCAGCAAGGCCAGTGTGTGCAGGATGCGCCGGTAGTGTTCATCCGCAAACAAGACCTTACCCCGGTAGCTGCGCATGCTCTCAAAAAAACCATCACCGTACAGGAAGCCCCTGTTGTTGCGGAAAGCCCGTGACTTTTCTTCGCTCAGGATACTGCCGTTGAGGATAAAGTGCTGTTCTGCCATGGTCAGATTGCACCGGTGATTTTGTCAAAAAAGTACAACAGGATTTTTGGATTGAGTCCAATCGTGAACACCAGTCCGAACAGGGCGCCCCAGAGGTGAGCATCGTGGTTGATGTTGCTCTGACCCTGTTGCCCCATCTTGTATTCCGCATACAGATAAAGCGGTCCCATCACTATTCCGGGAATCCCAATGAGTCCGAAAAGATAGATATTGCCCCAGGGATTGAAAAGGATGGCTGAAAATATGATGGCCGATACAGCGCCCGAGGCGCCAAGTGAATTGTAGTAATGGTTGTCACGGTGCTTGGCCAGGCTCGGAGCATTGGCAATGAAGATCCCTCCCAGGTACAGGAGCAAGTAGAAGAAGGCTCCCTTCTCTTCGAATATCACCGTATAGTATGCTTCGACGGCCATGCCGAAGGAGTAAAATGCCAAGAGGTTGAAAAGCAGATGCAGGAAATCGGCATGGATGAAACCTGAGCTGAGCATTCTCCACCATTGCTTACGGTGATGAACCATATAGGGATTTAATATGCATTTGCGCATCAATTCCTCATTGTTGAACGCCAGCAAGGACCAGGCAAGGGTGATTCCTATCAGTATGTTGGTGATCGTCATCATTCAAAGATAGGAAATGATGCAATGAAGGATTCTTTGCGCTTGCATTTGTTTGTATCCGTTTACATCCGATGCTTCGCGATAGCGGTTTTTTGTTGCCGCACCTTTGTCGGTGATTATGGAGACGGTGAAGCATGACAGGATATACGGCAATTCCTGGCCCATGTTGAGGAAGGTGCCTGCGCTGAGGATCTTGCTGGCCTTGCTGCCCGGTATAGTGGCGGGGGCTTACCTGCCGGATGTTCCGCTTGCTTTGACATTGCTGATATTTCAGTCCATCTGCTGGATATTGTCATGGCGCAGTAAGCGGGCGCAATTCGGGCGACGACATTATTTCGGTGTGCTGCTCACTGTGTCTTCCCTTTGCGGAGGCTATGCGCTCACGGTGTTTTCGCTCGACCGCTTGAGCCCCAATTATCTCGGACACTATCCGACAGCGGATTGTTTTTTGGTCGAGACACTTACCTCAGCGGCACAAAGGTCCCGCAGTTGCAAAGTGACTGTACGTGTGCTCGGACTCCGGCAGGAGAACGTTTGGAAAAAAGCTTCCGGCAAACTGTTGGTGTATCTTCCGGTGTCGAAGGCTTCCTCCGCATTATTGCCGGGTTCGCGCCTGATGGTGTACGGGCTACCGGATGCGATCGCAGGCGAAAGCCTGGCAGTATCGATTCAGCATAACCGGCAACTATACTATCGCTTATTTGCGCGCCGATGGGTTGTACTCGACGCGGCTTCTGCAGGTTTTTCACCATTGCGTTTCGCAGCCGAATGTCGACGTGAAGTGGTGGATATATTGAGCAGGCAGATGCAGGGTGCTCCTGAAACAGCGATTGCTATCGCGTTGCTGGTGGGAGAGGAGCGGGCCATCGATGAGGGGTTGAACGCAGCGTATGCTGCAACCGGAACCTTGCACGTGCTTTCGGTTTCTGGTATGCATGTCGGATTGATATACCTGCTGTTGGGTTTTCTGCTAAAACCGCTGTTGAACCATTCGACTTCCAGGCACTTCTATTTCCCCTTCGTCATGCTGCTGGTCTGGACCTACGCCCTGGTGGCTGGTGCAGTGCCGGCCATCCTGCGGGCAGCCACGATGTGTTCATTGCATCTGCTCGCGAAATGGACGAGGCGACGTAGTTCCGGTGCCGGAATGCTTGGATTATCTTTATTTTTGTTATTGCTCTATCGTCCTTTGCTTTTGTTTGAGCCGGGAATGCAACTCTCCTTTTTTGCGGTATGGGGCATTGTGAGTCTCTACCCGCACATTGCCGCATGGTGGGCGCCCTCTTTCAAGCCATTGCGCTGGATGTGGGAGCTGACAGCGGTATCCCTTGCTGCCCAATGCCTGACACTGCCGGTAGGATTGTACTATTTCGGGCAGTTCCCCAATTACTTTGTCGCAGCGAACCTCTGCGTCATACCGCTGACTACTGCCAGTATTTACGCAGGGATATGTCAACTCGTAGTCCATAGCATTCCGGTGCTGCCCGATTGGCTGGCAGCACTGAATACCGTCCTCATAGGACTTTCAGACAGGCTGGTCTTGTGGATGGCTGCTCTGCCGGGTGCCGTGACTTTCCTGAAAGCGGATCTGCAGGCCGTTGTTTTACTTTACAGCCTTATGGCACTTTTCGGTAGTTGGTGGACACAGAAACGTTTTCGCGTACTCCTCGAAATGCTGTTGGTACTTATCGTATATACACTTATGCGCCTAATTCAGACAATTTGAAAAACTGGTCGGCGCGTATGCCTTTGTCGGTCATTTGCAGCGTGCAACATTCGTTCAAAGGGTCGTGTTCAAAAAACAGCACATAGTCATTGGAGTGCGCTTCTGTTAAAAATGCGGATTTCTCCTGCAAGGTCATCAGAGGGCGTGTGTCGTAGGCCATCACATAGGGAACAGGGATATGCGCAGCCGAGGGGAGAAGGTCGGCCATGAATACGACGGTTTTTCCTTTGTAGCTGATGTGGGGGAGCATCATGCCGTCGGTATGTCCGTTCATGTACTGGATGCGTACGCCGGGAAACAGGCTCGCGCCATCCTGAGTGAACTTCAACTGACCGCTTTCCTGGATGGGCACGATGTTTTCTTTCAGAAAGCTGGCTTTTTCCCGGGCGTTTGGTTGGGTGGCCCAGGCCCAGTGGTTTTCGTTGCTCCAGAATGTAGCATTCTTAAAGGCAGGCACCAGCTTGCCCACCGCGTCGCGTTCGATGCTTCCGCCGCAGTGGTCGAAATGCAGATGCGTTAGAAATACATCGGTGATATCGTCTTTGGAGAATCCTTTTGCCTTTAAGGATTTTTCAAGTGTCGATTCACCGTGCAGGTAATAGTGGCTGAAGAATTTTTCGTCCTGTTTGCTACCGATTCCGTTGTCGACCAGGATCAGCCGTGATCCATCTTCGATCAGTAAACAACGCATCGCCCATGTACACATATTGTTCGCATCGGCAGGGTTGAGTTTGTGCCAGATGCTTTTCGGTACGACACCGAACATGGCGCCGCCGTCGAGTTTGAAGAATCCGGTATCGATGGAATGCAGTTGCATAGCA
>CAZPCA010000011.1:13211-35063 GCA_964584995.1 uncultured Bifidobacterium sp. | reverse complement strand
CCGATGTTGATGGTTACGCCGGCAGGAACGTCAATATAAGGAGTTGCTGTACGGAAGGCGAAATCATCAAGGGCGAGAGAGCCATTGAGGTATACATCGACGGTGGATGCAGCTGGATCAGCGCAGTTATGGATGACTTGAAGTCTGGCATTGCTGGTTTCGTTCAAAGCTAATACAGTACCATTGGGCAGGGCGACGAAAAGTCCAAAGCCCTCACCGTTCTGGTTGGTCGAAGGACTCAGGAAGCCGGAAGCAAAAACAACTCCTGCTCCACCTGCAAGACCGCTGAGATCGGCACTATAGGTGAGTAAAATAGGACTGCCAGCTGCCGGGGTGATATCCAGCAAGTAGGAGGAGGGTGGTACACTGACATATCCTTGCAATTGACCATAATCGATATTATCGATCAATTGTACAACACCACGTGCGTACACATCAACTGCCGGTGCATCGGTTGCTCCGTGCAGAACAGCCAGATCTACATCGGTGACATTGGTCGCAGCTTCTTTCATCCCGTTGAAAAGAAGCAATTGGAAACCGGTGGACAAGCCAGAGGGGTTGGCGGCAAAACCAGCTGGTGCCAGAACGCCATTTGCAACAGCCACATATGTTTGGCCATCTGCCAAAACCACAGGAATGTTGACGAGTGTATCGTTTGCACTGGAACTGTTACCTGGTGCGATACCGATGTTCAGGGTTTGACCGCTGTTTACATCAATGAATGGAGTCGCAGTACGGAAGGCGAAGTTGTCAAGCAACAGTCCACCGTTTACATAAATGTCAACGATTTCAGCAGCAGGATCGGCTGCATTGTGAATCACCTGAAGGCGTGCTGTGCCTACAGGACTCAGAGCCGCAACGGCACCATTGGGAAGGGCGGCGAAAAGTCCGAAGGCAGGTCCGTTTTGATTAGTAGAGGGATTGAGGAATCCGGAAGCGAAAACCACTGCGGCACCGCCACCAAGACCATTCAATTCAGCGGAGAAAGTCGCCACAACTGTGCTGCTGTTTCCTGGAGTGATGTCCAGCAGATAATCTCCCGCAGGGACACTGATGTAATTGGTGAAATTGGTGTAAGCTGCATTGTCTACAAGTGTAGCAACATTCTGAGCAACCACGTCTACAGTGGGGGCATCGGTGGAGCCATGCAATACTTTAAGATCCACTTCCCCGGCATTCAGTGAGCTTGTCCGAATGTTGTCTGCAATCAAAAGCTGGAAGCCGGTGGAGGCTCCGTCCGGATTTGCGCTGAACGCAGATGGATTTAAAACTCCACTGGCTACAGCGACATAGCGTTGACCGTCCGCAAGCGTAACAGGTATGTTTACTAAAGTGTCGTTAACGGATGTGCTGTTGCCGGGCGCGATTCCGATGTTCAACGTCACGCCAGCGCTCAACGTTAGAAATGGCGTGGCGGAGCGGAAAGCGAAATCATCCAGCGCTAAAAACCCGTTGACGTAAACGTCCACGGATGCTGCTGCCGGATCTGCGCAGTTGTGAATGACCTGAAGCTCGGCTTGTGCAAAGGTCTCGGAAATGATCCCTGACGAAAGCAGGAATGCGAGTAAAAGTTTTTGTTTCATGATGATGTTGGTTGATAATTTCAAACAACAACACCTTTAGGTCAGCATTGTTCAGGCAACGTTCAATTTATTACAATCCACTTGCAGAATATTTGAAGAGTACAAAAGTGAATGTGCAGAATGGAAAACGAAAAACACTTTAGAACAATAGAAATTACAGATTGTTCATCTCTATTGAAATTTATTTCGACAATGCGGTCAGATTTTTTTCGCATTTCTTCCAAAATCCCATGAAAGAATTTCCCTTGACTTCGATGCCGGGAAACAGGCGATCGTCCCAATCCAAGGTGATGCCGTTTAAATCTTTGATATACGCATGGCGACGGCTGAGTACGGTTGCCGACTTTATGAGCGATTGAACTGTTTCAGGACTGCAATGCAATATGTTGATTCCATCAATTTGTGAAGCCAAATCAATAATGAAAGTGTAAACCCGCGGGGAGATGGGAAACTTATGCAGATGCTCAGTATTGAACCATAAGATTCGAAGCCCTTTTTCTTCTTTTCTCCATTCCGGATCCAGATGATATGGGGTGTAGAGCAGGATTTTCTCGCTCGCAGACAGCTCCGTTGGAGCGCCGGCTGCTGGTAAGTCATAATGCGGGATTTCACTTTTTCTTAAAATGTCAGGTGTGTCCATCATCGACAGTGCTTCGTAGTCTGCGTCCAGGAATGTACCCCTTTGTGCTGATCCGGTATACCGGTTGATGTTCTCCTGG
The DNA here is from genome assembly GCA_964584995.1 of uncultured Bifidobacterium sp. GTDB lineage: Bacteria > Bacteroidota > Bacteroidia > AKYH767-A > OLB10 > JAJTFW01. The sequence goes on along the minus strand of CAZPCA010000011.1, from coordinate 32,761 downwards.
TTGCAGTAATATTTTTTACTACTGAATGTTCCTGCCACCCATTGCCAGCTGAGCATATTGCTCGCAAGGTCTCCGTCCAGTAAATGATAGTGCATCCATGTGGCCGGTTTCAGCCAATGGTAACGGCCTATATTACAGCAAAGAGAAGCGATGTACATGCGCAGATGGTTGTGCATGTAGCCAGTCTGGTAAAGACCGTTGATGCCGGCATCCACTGCATCTATTCCGGTATTCGTATGGATTATGGCCGAAGGGACACCATTGAACTCAACCATTTCCTGCGGCCTCAATAAATCGCTGAAAATATTTTCTGACTCACGCCACCATATTTCCTGAAAGTATTCCCTCCAGGCTAGTTCGAAGATGAACTTTTCTGCCTTTGCTGGCGAAGATTTCATGAGTATTCTTCGTGCTACCTGTGGGAGTGTCACGACACCTCTGGATATGTAAGGAGAAAGATAACTAACGGCTCCGTGAAGGTGATTCCGCGTAGCATTATAGGCAGTGACATCTACCTTGTCTATCCGCTCAAGTACAGCGGAGTAGTCGGTAGGGAAATCCGGTAGCGGGATATTCACGCCCTGATGATTTTTTTCTCTCGGAGTAGGGTGGTGGTGAGAATCGGTGAATTGTTCAGATTCCGGTACGTGATAACGTCGCATAAGGCTGCAATATGGTCGCCTGCATCCATCCAGTCTATGACCTTGCAATGGAGAATGGCGCAAGAGGTTAGAATATAAGGGAAGCCACAGAAATCTCCCGTCTTTGCTTTCAGACGCTTCAATTTATCGGTCGTAAATCCACTCTGCTTCCCCAGGAGTACTACTTTTCTATAATCTTCCGCCGCCATCAATTGCAAGACGAACTCGGGGTCCGTCCGCAGATTGTCCAGCGTACAGGTGTTTTTGTAAACGCCGATGATGTAACGCTTCGGCTGCATGGAAACTGCTGTCACATACGTGCAGATATTCATGTTATAGCCATCGCCTTTTTTGCTGACCAGCGAATAGACAGCCAGTTCGGGTCTGTTCCATGGTTTTCTCATGACGATAGGGCTTTGTTAGCATTCCTCTTACTGTTTCCTTGACTGCCATGAAGCACAAGGAGAAAGTTGTCGGCTTTGTTCAGGTATGCAGCGAGTTTTTCAGCAGACATTTTTTCGGTCAGTCGCACCATCATGCTCATCCGCGGGTGGCGAAGGAAAAATGTTTTGTGCTTATGTATGAATCGCCAGAACAGCGCATCCCATATGTCACACCACTCGCCTTTCTTATAGTTGCTCATCTTGAGCAGGTAGTTAGATCCGGAAATGTAAGGTTTCGTGCTCATGATGCCTCCATCTGCGAATTGGCTCATGCCGTACACATTAGGTACCATTACCCAATCGTACGCATCAATGTACATTTCCATGAACCAACGGTAAACGGCGTCCGGATGGATTTCACACAATACCATGAAGTTCCCCATTACCATCAGGCGTTCTATATGGTGGGCGTATCCGCTATCCAGCGTCCTGCGTATTGCATCGTCAACAGGTGGGATGCCCGTATCGCCGTTGTAAAAAGCCAGCGGCATGCTGTGCTGGTGATTCCAGTAATTGGTGGTTCTTTGTTGAACACCTTTTTCTGTGTAAACGATACGTATGAACTCGCGCCAACCGAGAATCTGTCGCACGAACCCTTCTGTGGAATTGATTGGAATTTTTTTTCGGTTTGCTGCTTGTATGGCTTTCTCTAGTACGGCTTCAGGCTGCAACAAGCCGGTATTAAGCATCGGCGTAAGCAAACTGTGAAATAGGAAATTCTCCTCTTTTACAATGGCATCCTGATAAACGCCGTAATTGCTGAACCTCTCATCCAGGAATCTATCCAGCCAGTTTTCCGCATCCGTGTGCCTGAATGGATAGATGAGATGATCCAGCGTGCCGGGATTTTGACCGAAATGTTTACGACAGTAAGCAATGGCTTCCTGCGCAACAATATCGTTACTGACTTCAGGCAATTCGGGAATGGGAGTGCCCGCAGGTAACTTTTTACGGTTCTCGGTGTCGAATGTCCATTTACCACCCTGCGGTTGCGGACCGTCCATCAACAGATCGAACCTCTTGCGTTGTTCGATATAAAATTCAGTGAGGAAGAACTTTTTTTTGTTCTTGAAAAAGTTGTGGCCATATTCCCGGCTGCACATCCAGTTGGGACTTGCAAGCATTTGAAACGTGATGCCGATTTTGCTGGCCTCCCGGTGCCATCTTCTTTCCAGCAGATAGTCGCTGGGGTCGATGAGCGTGATGTGCTGAATGCCCTCTTTCCAGACCTTTTTTAAAAATCGTGATGTTTCGGACTCGGCAGTTTCTATGTACTTTACAGGATAACCCAGATCTTTCAACCGCATTTCATAAGCTTTCATGCTGGCGCGGTGAAAGGCGATTTTAGTTTTGTGGAAAGGATACTGCGTGAAGAACAAAGGTTCTTCTATCAGATAGATGGTATGGTCACAACCGAATGGAAGCTCGCTGAATAGCTGATGGGGGAAAAGTACGGCTGCTCTTTGCATGAAGAGAAAACAAAATCCATTCGCTTTTGTTCAATTTCTCATGGAAAAACTGAAAGAAAAGAAAGTGCTGGTGACGGGTGCCAGTGGTGCTATAGGTGCAGCTGCTGTTCGGCATTTACTTGCGTCTGGTGCAGAAGTGTATGTTACAGGCAGAGACAAAGAGAAATTGTCGGTGCTGGCGGCTTCTTCCGGCATACCCGAACACCGTGTGTTCGCTGCAGACCTCACCAAGGCGGAGGAAATAGCGCAATTGGCGGCAGCAGTGATGGAAGATCAGCGTCCGCTGGATATATTGGTGCATGCAGCGGGTGTAGGCATCATAAAACCCTTTGAGCAGCTAACGACAGCAGATCTGATGACCTCCTTTCAGGTGAACGTGTTCAGTGCTTTTCATCTGTTGCAGGAGTTCCTGCCGGCAATGAAAAAAGCGGGTAAAGGAACAATCATCCATATTCCTGGTGTCTTGGGTAAAACACCCATGGGCGGTGCCGCGGTGTATGCAGGCAGTAAGTATGCTTTGAACGGAATGTTGAAGTCCCTTCGCGAGGAGTTGAAGCGTACCGAGATAAGGATCACACAGCTTTTTCTGGGCGGCGTGGATTCTCCATTTTGGGATACCATTGATTTGCGCGTCCAACGGGATAAGATGATCGTTGCGGAGGAGGCGGGGAAAGCGGTTTGGTTTTTATGCCAGCAACCTTCCAGCGGAGTAGTGAGTGAGATGGTCTTGCAACCTTTCAATCATCAGGCGATCTGATCAAATGAAAACCGCATATACGCCCGAGCAAATAGATCGGATCATACAAATGGCGTGGGAAGACCGGACGCCCTTCGAGGCTATCAAAGCCCAGTTTGGCTGCAGTGAGTCCGATGTCATCCGCATCATGCGTGCCGAAATGAAACCCGGCTCATTTGTGTGTTGGCGAAAACGGGTGAGCGGTAGGCAGGAAAAACATGCTGCGCTAAGGAATTTTTCCAAAGGAAGATTCAAGTGCACCAGGCAAAAAGATATTTCGTTGAATAAAATCAGCAAGCGATCATAGTCACTCCCGGATGAAACGTCCGCTTTTCCAACCCGTCTCAGTCCGGACTTGCAGGACATACACACCAGGCCTTAACGGCTGGATATTCATCGTGTAGCTACTCCCTTCCTGATTTACCTGCTCGGATGCAATGAGCCTTCCTTTACTATCTGATAATACGAGGTCTATGATGTCTTCTTCACAGAGGAAGTGAATGAAATTACTGGAGGGATTCGGATGGAGTTGGAGTACGGAAAGGACGTCCTGCGTATTTCCGATCCGCAAGGCCCCGTTGGTGAATTGTTGAAGAACTACACTATCGGCAAATACCGGCGCACCATTGTCGAAACCAATCCTGTTATGTCCTGCTGCATAGTAGTAACTGAATTTTCCGGTGGCGAGGTCGGTGAAGTTGCCATAGAGGAAGTTCGAAGTGGCAGGCAGATGCCAGGGATAATCGAAATCATAAAGGCGCTTTCCGCTACGGCTGTATTTCACCAACATGAACGTGCGCGCAGTTAAATTCAATCCGCTGGGTAGGGCAATCAGCTTTTCTTTTTCACCGGCTATCACAAGGTTGCCATCGTTTTCAACAATAAGGCATCTGGGAATCGACTTGCTTCCGTAGTATCTGTTCCAGTCCACCACTCCGTCCTTTAAAAAGAGGCGCGTCAGTTTCGAGTCAAGTCCGCTTGGAACGAGGTTATTGGTCCCAACGGCATACACATACGAACTTTTCCCAATTACCTTTTTGTAATCCCTGACTTCTAGGTTTTGATAATTCCATCTCAGGGTGCCGGTGGAGGTGTATGCACTTATCAATCCATGACTCCGCAGTACTGTGTCTCCGGGCGCCAGACCGTATATGCTACCCGCGATGACTACCTGGCTGGTTGAAGTGGAGTTGTATACATGGATAGAGGATACGTGATTATTGAAAAAATTGCCGGGAACGAGTTGATCCTTTTTTTCGAAAACGGTGTTGACAAAACTGTTCAAACGCTCGAAATACAGGTAATTTCCAAAAAGTGATTCAACGCGTGCGCCACCGATGTAGATATTGCCACTGGGCGTTACTACGCAGTCATTGATATAATAGCCGTCATTGGGGGACTGCCCGACCGTTATGACATTGTTCTTGAGGGCACCGCTCAGTGTTTTTCTGGAAACGCAACGTGACCAAAATTCGGTGATTAAGTCCTGGCTGCTGTAAATCAGGAACTGGTTTCCGCTTAGGTCCACGCCGCAGCCTTTCAATGCCACCGCTTTCCACTTGATTTTGCTGCCGGTAACAGTAAAGGAGTCAATAGCTTGTAAATTGTAGTTGAGTACCAGCTGACGCAGATAGAACGTTCCACTGTCTTCGGATTGCATGCCCACCAGCAGGCGCTGGGTAACTGTGTCGATCTGGAATCGTGTAACACTTCCATTAGATTCGGGTACAAGCAGTTGCGTTTGCAATGTAACGGTACCGGCAGTATCGTATGCGCTGATTTGATACGCTAAGCCAGACAGGGAGTCCGGTGAAGTCAACCTGAAGTAGCTGCCATCCGGCAAACTTTCGATTTCATTGATTTTCCTTTGCAGAGTATCCGGAAAGTTGCGGTTGTAACCGACCTGTGCTTGTAACCCAATGACAGAAAAGCAGAAAAGTAGCAGGGCAAGAGCGTGACGTATGTAATGCATGAACGTTGTTTTGGAATTACAAAGGTAGACCCGCTCTAAGGTTAGTCTAACCTTTTCTATTTCAATTATTCACGATAAAGTGTGAAAAAAGTAATGGCATAAATTTCCGTTGTAATCCATCAATATGGATTCGAAAAGAGGTGGGGGTATTTTTTGAAGGTCTATCTACGTGAGAAAATGTAAATCAATGATTTATAGCTCAGGTAGCTTCACTTCATCGGGAACGATAAAGGCAGGTCGGAAACGGTCGCCCAGGGATTTCAAAAAACGAGTTGCTTCCAGCCGGGTACGAAAATCACCGGCGCGTACTTTGAAATTGGGCTGATGGTAGAGAAGATAGATCGAGGAGTTCGGGAATAACTGTACAAAGTTGTTGCGTACCTCCTGCGCCTTTGCACGGTCGTTGCCGAAGTAAATCTGGATACGGTAGCCAGGGCTACTCATCTTGGCGGCATTTATCTTCTGATGCCTTATAACCAGTTCTTTCGCCAAGCTATCCGTTTCAATCGATTGTGAATGGGCGAGTTGGCTGAAGAGACAAAGGAGGATGATCAGGCCGCGCATGAGGCAAATTTCGGAAATTTAGCCGGATATCCTCCCCCCCCTTATTCGGCACCGCCCTAAGCCGTTGTGTTCGTCGCTTTTCGAATCTCCCTTGTAGCTTTCGCCCTGCTTCGCTGAAATTAGTTATTAACATATCCGGTGAATTCAGATTGGTAAACAAGCCGGTATGGCTGGAGGGCCATCCAGCCGATTGTATTGTTCGTTTCGTCTAATCAAGGTCTTCCCACTTTTTGTCTATGAGATTCGGCTTTGTGGAACCTGTTTCATTCAACAACTTAGACGCGCTCCAAATTCTTAGGTTTTTTTGATTTTTTTACATGGTTTAAATTCAGTTTCTACTAAATTTGGGCGCTGAAAAAACAGGCATGTAGTGTCACCTATCGGTAAAAATACTGCCACACGAACCCTTAAAACAATTACCAGCATATGTTCCATTACGCATACAGGCGATTGACATCCAAGCTGTTAGTGCTCTTCCTGATCGTAATTTCTTCCACCATCGCCCTGGCCCAGCCCAACGGCGAAGCCATCTTCAAGGCCAATTGTACGGCCTGCCACGTGACCGGCGAAGATGTTGTGGTAGGTCCGGGGCTGAAGAATGTACACAAAAAGTACAAAGAAGAGTGGTTGCTGAAATGGATCCGCAACTCCCAGTCCTTGATAAAAACGGGAGATGCGCAGGCGGTCAAAATCTACGAACAGTACAACAAGGTGGCCATGCCGGCCTTCAATCTTTCGGACGATGAAATCAAATCCGTGATTGCGTACATCAAGACGGAAAGCGAGGCTGCACCAGCTGCACCTGTAGGTGGTGGGGACGGCGCAGCAACTGCCGGAGCAGGGGTAGAGGAGGAAGATAATTTCCCACTGGTCCTGGCCATGGTATTGGTAATCCTCATTGCCTTATTCGTCATCTTGAACCGCGTTCAAAAAGGACTTCAGCGCATCATCAATCAGCGCGAGGGCATTGCTGAACCGGTGAAGCTCGAAGGGAAAGCCGGTGTAAAGCAGTGGATCCGTGCCAATAAGAAGCTGATTGCTGTTATTGTGATCATTGGTTTTGTGTGGGGAAGTGTGGAAGGCTGGAATGCGCTTTCCGGAATCGGTATTCAGCAAGGCTATGCTCCCGATCAACCTATCAAATTCTCTCACAAGCTGCACGTTGGTCAAAACAAAATCGATTGCCGCTACTGCCATTCCGGTGCTGAGAAATCCAAGAATGCCGGCATCCCTTCGCCAAACGTTTGCATGAACTGCCACAAGTACGTGAAAAAGGGGCCCCAATACGGAACAGAAGAAATTTCAAAGATTTATGCAGCCATTGGTTGGGACGTGGACAAGCAGCAATACACCGGTAAGACGAAGCCGATAGAGTGGGTGCGCATTCATAATCTTCCTGACCTGGCTTATTTCAATCACGCGCAACACGTTAAAGTAGGTGGCGTAGAGTGTCAGACCTGCCACGGTCCCGTGGAAGAAATGGAGACCATGCAGCAGTTTTCTCCGCTAACCATGGGCTGGTGCATACAGTGCCACCGCGAATCACAGGTGAAAACCGAAAACAATGGTTACTACACCGAATTGCATGAAAAAATGAAGAAGCAGTACGGCGACGATGTGAAGCTCACGGTTGAGAAACTGGGCGGAACAGAGTGTGCCCGTTGCCACTATTGATTTTTATACAGTCTAAACGTCGTCAACGACAATCAAACATCAAACCCGGTAACCACCAAGTCCATTATGGAAAAAAGATACTGGAAAGGCGTTGAAGAACTCAACAATGACCCTGAATTTGTACGCCTGCGCGACAATGAGTTCTTCGAGCACTTACCCCTGGACGAAGCCCTTCAGAAAAGAGCCGATTCCGATTCCTCCACTTCCCGCAGGGATTTCCTCAAGTTCGTAGGATTCAGTGTGGCAGCAGCATCGTTGGCTGCTTGCGACGCTCCTGTGAAGAAGGCTATTCCTTATGTTGTGAAGCCGGAGGAAGTGACGCTCGGCATACCGAATTATTACGCATCCACGTATGCGAACGGTTCAGACTATTGCAGCATCCTTGTCAAGACCCGTGAAGGACGTCCGATCAAGATTGAGGGCAATGAGCTTTCCACGGTGACCAGAGGCGGCACCAATGCCCGTGTGCAGGCTTCAGTGTTGAGTCTGTACGACAGTGCGCGTCTCCAACAGCCGATGGCCAATAAAAAGCGCTCTGACTGGGCTTCTGTAGATGCCGCGATAGCAGCAGGTTTGGCGCAGCAGGCAGCTGCAGGAAAAAAGATTGTGCTCGTCACCGACTCCCTCTATAGCCCCTCCGCGAAGAAAGCAGTGGCTGATTTTTCAGCGAAGTATCCTACTGCCAAACATGTGGTGTACGATGCGGTTTCTTATCACGGAATGATCAAAGGAAACGAGATGTCCTTTGGTAAAGCCACGCTTCCATCTTATCACTTTGATAAGGCAGAAGTGATCGTGAGTTTCTCCGCCGATTTCCTGCAAAGCTGGGTATCTCCCATCGAGTTTGCACGTCAGTACGGTGAGACACGTAAGCTTCGCAACGGTAAGAGGACCTTGTCCAAGCATTACCAATTCGAATCCATGTTGTCCTTGTCCGGTGCCAATGCCGATCAACGCCATAAATTGAAGCCGAGCCAGCAGGCAGCAGCAGTAGCTTCCCTGTACAACAAAGTGGCAGCACTTGCCGGTGGTACAGCGGTGAATGCGGCAGCGACTCCGCTTGATAAAGTATTGGACACAGTGGCCAAAGAACTGGTTGCTGCGAAAGGCAAGAGTGTAGTGGTGAGTGCTTCCAACGACCCCAATGAGCAAGTACTCATCAATGCTATCAATCACCTCTGCGGGAATTACGGAAATACCATCGACCTCGATCGCGCCTGCAACCTGAAAAGCAGCAACGACACGGCCGTGGCAGAGTGGTTGACGGATATGAATGCCGGCAACGTAGGTGCGGTGATTTTCTGGAATACCAATCCCGTGTATACCATGGGCGGTAGCAAGACCCTTGAAACAGGTCTTTCCAAAGTAGCACTTAAAGTTTCTTTCGCAGACCGTGAAGACGAAACAGCTTCGCTCTGTGATTATATCTGCCCTGACCATCATTACCTCGAATCCTGGGGCGATGCAGAGGCGTATAAAGGTCATTACAGCCTGATGCAGCCCACTATCCGTCCCCTGTTCAATACACGTCAGGCAGCGGAGAGCATCATGAAGTGGGCAGGCGCTGCACAGGCCGATTACTATACATACGTTCAGGATTACTGGAGAGCGAACATTTACCCGATGCAAAGCGGGATTTCTTCTTTCGAAGCTTTCTGGAACCAATCCTTGCGTGACGGTGTGTTTGCTGCATCCTTCGTGATCGGCGGAGCCTCGGCCTTCAACGGTGATGTGGCCGCAGCAGCTGCTGCGCTCCCCAAGCCGGGCAGTGGTGTCGAGGTGGTGTTGTACGAAAAGGCAGGTCTGTCGAATGGTGCAGATGCCAACAACCCCTGGCTGCAGGAACTTCCTGACCCAATCACCAAGATCTGCTGGGACAACTACTTTGCGGTCCTTCCTGCTTTCGCCGAGAAAATGGGATGGCGTCAGGGCAATGTGATTGAAGTGAAGGCAGGTAATGCCGTGGTAAAAGGTCCGGTATTGCTGCAACCCGCAGTGGCCGATGAAACCATCGCAGTCGCTGTTGGATACGGACGTACCAAGGCCGGAAAGGCGGGTAATAATGTCGGTTTCAATGCATATCCATTCGTGACCATCTCCGGTGGTGCGATGAAATACTATGCCACCGGTGCCAATGTCGCCAAAACGGTGGACGATGACTATAAGTTGGCCGGCACGCAAACCCACCACACCATGATGGGCCGCGAAATCGTGAAGGAGACTTCACTTGCTGCATGGCTGAAAGATCCCCAGTCCGGCAACCATCCCGAACTGCTGGATTCCCCCTATGGAAAGAAGAAGCCATCCGAACTGGATCTTTGGGCAACAGAATCCCAGCCTGCATTCGAGCGTCCGAACCACTCCTGGGGCATGGGCATCGACCTGAACAGTTGTATTGGATGCGGAGCCTGTGTTGTCGCCTGTAATGCCGAAAACAACGTTCCGGTAGTGGGCAAAGAGGAGATTGGCCGTGCCCGTGAAATGCACTGGATCCGTATTGACCGCTATTACACGAGTGATACCACCAAGCAGAATGCCGCAGACAAAGGTCTTGGCAAACTCGATATGTACGCCGAGATGGAAGTGCCTGCCGCTGATAATCCGCAGGTCATGTTCCAGCCGGTGATGTGTCAGCATTGCAATCATGCACCGTGCGAAACCGTTTGTCCGGTCGCTGCCACCACGCACAGTTCTGACGGCCTGAACATGATGGCCTATAACCGTTGCGTAGGTACGCGCTATTGCGCAAATAACTGTCCGTACAAAGTGCGTCGCTACAATTGGTTCAAGTACAGCGATAACGAGCAGTTCCCCTACAATATGCAGGACAGCCTCGGCAAGATGGTGCTCAACCCCGACGTTACTGTGCGTTCACGCGGTGTGATGGAGAAGTGCTCCATGTGCGTACAGCGTATCCAGTATGGCCGTTTGGAAGCCAAGAAAGAAGGACGCCGTCCGAAAGATGGAGAAATCAAGACGGCCTGCGCGCAGGGATGTCCGACCAACGCCATCGTATTCGGGGACTTCAACGATCCGAACAGCGAGATCAACGCCCTCTTCAAGGACCAGCGCAGCTATCACCTGCTTGAATCCATCAATACCAAGCCCTCTGTCTTCTATCAGACCAAAGTTTGGAACCGTGAAGAAAGTGCTGCTGCTGAAAAACACCACGCTTAATCAAGAATCAGAATTTAACCTCCAGAATAGCCATTATTCTCTATGCATAAAGAATCGGAACTCCGCCCACCCCTGATCCTGGGTGACAAAACCTGGCACGACATCACAGAAGATGTTTGTCGTCCGGTGGAATCAAAAGCCAATAAATGGTGGTGGCTCGCCTTCTCGGTTTCCCTGGCAGCTTTCGCCTGGTGGATCATAGCCGTTTCGTATACTGTGGGCACCGGTCTGGGTGTCTGGGGTCTGAATAAGACCGTTGGTTGGGCCTGGGATATCACCAATTTCGTTTGGTGGGTCGGTATCGGTCACGCCGGTACGCTTATCTCTGCGATCCTGCTTCTGTTCCGTCAGAAATGGCGTCTTTCCATCAACCGATCTGCAGAGGCGATGACCATCTTCGCGGTTATTTGTGCGGCCAGCTTCATCGTTTCACACATGGGGCGTCCATGGGTGGCGTACTGGCCATTACCACTTCCCAACCAGTTCGGTTCCCTCTGGGTGAACTTCAACTCTCCGCTGGTGTGGGACGTATTCGCTATCTCGACGTATTTCAGCGTTTCTCTGGCCTTTTGGTATACTGGTCTTATTCCTGACTTTGCGGTTATCCGTGACCGTGCCAACACAAAATGGAGAAAGCGTATCTATACAATCCTGAGTTTCGGTTGGGTAGGTACAGCTAAGAATTGGCAGCGATTCGAGGAGGTTTCCCTCGTACTTGCCGGTCTTTCCACGCCGCTGGTACTTTCTGTACACTCGGTGGTATCCATGGACTTCGCCACCTCGGTGGTTCCGGGCTGGCACACCACCATCTTCCCGCCGTATTTCGTGGCAGGTGCGATTTTCTCCGGCTTTGCCATGGTGCAGACCCTGCTCATCATTGTCCGTAAGGTATTGACACTTGAAGATTACATCACCGTCTACCACATTGACATGATGAACCGAATCATCCTGATTACGGGTTCTATCGTCGGTGTAGCCTACCTCACCGAGTTCTTCATCGCTTGGTATTCCGGTGTGGAATATGAGCAGTACGCCTTCATCAACCGCGCGACAGGTCCGTACTGGTGGGCCTACTGGAGCATGATGACGTGTAACGTGATCACTCCACAGCTCTTCTGGTCGAGCAAGCTGCGCGAGAACATTTTTGCCACCTTCATCATCTCCATCTTCGTGAACATCGGTATGTGGTTCGAACGTTTCGTGATCATCGTGACGTCCCTGCACCGCGATTACCTTCCTTCCAGCTGGACGATGTACTCTCCGACTTGGGTGGAAGCCGGTATTTTCATCGGTTCACTTGGTCTTTTCTTCACCTGCTTCCTGCTCTTCGCCCGCGTATTCCCTGTTATCGCGATGAGCGAGTTGAAGACCATCGTCAAGTCCTCTTCCGAAGGAGCCAAGAAGAAAGCATCTACAACCTCTAAACACGAACAACACGCATGAGCGCCGCAACCAATAAGCTATTTGTTTACGGTATTTTCAATGACGATGATACTGTAATGAACGCCATTCCTGCCCTTCGTAAGAAAGGGATGCGCGTAAAGGATGTGATTTCTCCGTTCCCCATCCATGGCCTCGATCATGCCCTCGGCCTCGACCGTACCCGCATTTCCATCTGTTGCTTCCTGTACGGCATGACCGGATTGAGCCTGGCATTGCTCATGATGTATTACATGAACATCTTCGACTGGCCCATGGATATTGGTGGTAAGCCGAGTTGGGCCTTTTACAAGAATCTTCCGGCCTTCATTCCTGTGACATTTGAAAGTACGGTGTTGTGTGCTGCACACGGGATGGTCATTACCTTCCTACTGAGGAGTAAACTATTACCCGGTGTGGAGCCTAACGTCATCCACCCCCGCATGGCCGACGATCATTTCGTCATGGCGGTTCAGATCCAGGACGCCAGTGAAGCGACCAATGTAGAAGCGGCTCTTCGTGCTGCAGGCGCAATCGAAACAAAAAAATAAAAACAATAGAGCACCTATCCCTATGAATAAACCCGCTGTGTTCCTCTCTGCCCTTAGCGTCACGGCTACCATGCTGTTGACTTCCTGTGGCAAGGATCCCAAGGACCCGGGACTCGAGTTCATGCCCGACATGTACCGCTCCCCTTCGTATGAAGTGTATTCTTCCAATCCTCATTTTGCGGACAGCATCACCATGCAGGCTCCTGTACAGGGAACCATCCCCCGCAATTATACTTTCTTCTCTTACCCCTCCAGCAACGAAGGGTATGAGGCCGCCAGCCGCGATGTGAAAAATCCGCTGCCCCTTACAGAAGAAAACGTAGCGGAAGGCCAACGTCTCTATGGTATTTATTGTACCCATTGCCATGGTGAAACCGGTGCCGGTGACGGAAACCTGGTGGCCATCGGAAAGTTCCCGCCTCCTCCGAGCTATGCATCGGGCAACTCCAGCCGCGGAGGCGCAATGAAAGACCTGACCGACGGAAAGATCTACCACACCATCACCTACGGCATCAACCTGATGGGAGCGCATGCTTCCCAGATCAATCCGGAAGAGCGCTGGAAGATTGTGATGTTTGTTCATCAGCTTCAGGGTAATTCTCCCGCTCCTGCAGCAAGCGAAAACACTGCTGCGAAAGATTCTTCGAATGCCACTGCAATGGCGAAATAAAAGACACGAAAAAAGATTTTATGGGACATCACGGACATATAGAAGTTAGCAGCACCCAGCCATACGACTTCACCTCCCGCAACCGCATGATCGCCTTCGTCATGATGGCAATCGGTCTGGTGGCCATCATCGCGCAGTTTGCCACCCACCACGAGCAGACATGGGCGAATCTGCTCTGGAACAACTTCATCTTCCTGGCGCTTGCGCTCGGAGCTACTTTCTTCCTGGCTGTTCAGTATGTAGCTGAAGTAGGATGGAGTGCAGTGGTGAAACGTCCCCTTGAAGCCATGGGACAAAGTTTGCCCGTTGCCGGCCTGATTATGATCGTGATCATCGCAGTGGGTGGTTCGCACCTTTACCACTGGATGGATGCCGGTATCACAGATCCGAACTCTCCCAATTTCGACAAAATCATTGCCGGCAAGAGCGGATACCTCAATCCTGTGTTCTTCTGGATCAGGGTGATTCTCTACTTCGTCATATGGAGTTATTTTGCCCGTAAGTTCCGTGCTAACTCATTGGCCATCGACGCTGGAGAGGGTACGCCGGCCTATTTGCGTAACCGACGTGCAGCAGCGATTTTCCTGGTGCTCTTTGCAGCGTCAGAGTCCACCATGTCCTGGGACTTCATCATGTCCATCGATACACACTGGTACAGTACCCTTTTCGCCTGGTATACCTTTGCAGGCCTGTTCGTGACATCCATTGCTGCACTTGCTTTCATCGTTGCCTACCTGAAGCACCGCGGGTACCTGCAGGAAGTCACGGAGCACCATCTGCACGATATCGGTAAATTCATGTTTGCTTTCTCCGTGTTCTGGACGTATCTGTGGTTCGCTCAGTTCATGCTCATCTGGTATTCCAATATTCCGGAAGAGGTTACCTATTTCATGCTGCGCCAGGACCACTACCGCGGAATTTGGCTGGCGGCTTTCTTCATCAATTTCATCGCCCCCTTCCTGGTGCTGATGACCCGCGATGCGAAGCGGAAGAAATACCTCCTTATGTTTATGTCGGTCGTTATCTTCATCGGCCACTGGTTCGATTTCTTCATCATGGTGATTCCCGGTTCCATGATTACCGCCGGTCACCATGCCGCTGCACACGGTGCTGCTGAAGCTGCTCATGGTGCTGCACACGGTGCCGAACATCTCCTGATTGGAAGCATAGGCTGGATGGAAATCGGTACTACAATTGGTTTCCTCGGGCTGTTCGCGTACATCACACAACATTTCCTGAGCAAGTCTCCTCTGGTGGTTAAAAACCATCCGATGATGGAGGAGAGCCTGCATCACGCTATCTAATTCAACAACTGAAAGACACACATTTAAACATTACTATACGCTATGAACTTCTTGCTGACCCTGGCGATTGTGTTTGGAATCCTGGTGCTTGTGCGCATCGCGAATGTGGCACAAATGGCTGCCGAGTTATCGGGTGAAAATGAGGAAGATGAACAGGATAAATCCAATAAATGGAATGGTTTGGGATTCCTGCTGTTCATGGTTTTCGGAATTGCCCTGATGGTTTATTGCACCATCAAATGGTTGCCCTTCGCCCTGCCGGTGGCTGCTTCAGAACACGGGGTTGATGTAGATAAATTGATGGATATCAACTGGATGGTATTGATTGTGGTGTTTCTCATCACCCAGTTTTTGCTGTTCTGGTTCGCCTATAAGTACCGCTACAACCGTAACCGTCGTTCCTTTTATTTCCACGATAACAACAAACTGGAAGCCATCTGGACGATTGTTCCAACCATTGTGCTGGCAGGTCTGATCGTTACCGGTTTGATGGAGTGGAACAAGATCACCGACCGTGCCGCTGCTGCGAATGGTATGAAAGTGCAGATCTATTCAAAACAGTTTGACTTCACAGCCCGTTATGCAGGAAACGATAATACGCTGGGTTCTTCGTTCTTCCGCAACATCAGTGACTCCAACCCCCTCGGCGTGGATTCTACCGATGCGGCTGCGAAAGACGACATCATCGCCAAGGAGTTCGTCATGCCTGTTGGAGAAGAGATTGAAATGGTCATCAATTCACGCGATGTGATACACTCTGTGTACCTGCCTCACTTCCGGGTGCAGATGAATGCCGTACCCGGAATGACCACACGTTTCCACTTCAAGCCCACCATTACAACGGCCAGGATGAAAGAAATCACGGGCAACGACAAATTCGAATACGTCATCCTTTGTAACAAAGTATGCGGAGTGGCGCATTACAACATGAAGATGCCGGTTCGCGTTTTGGAGCGTGCGGAATTCGATGCATGGTTGATGAAAGAGAAGAAAGTGTTCGAGCCTGCTGCCCCTGCCGCACCTACAGCTCCGGCTGACAGCGCTGCAGCAACAGTAACCGCGATGAAGTAAAATAATTTTGCAGGAGAAAATCGTAAGTCATACATTTCACCCCAAGAAAATAATCACCAATGGAAGTGAATCAGCATAGTACTACGGTGGAGACGATGCACCACGATGACCACGGTCATCACCACGGGCACGACCACCATCATGAGCACGAGGAAAGCAATAACTTCTTTGCGAAGTATGTTTTCACCACGGATCACAAGATGATCTCAAAGCAATTCCTGATTACAGCGATTGTCATGGCATTTCTGGCCATGGGCATGTCGCTGATTTTCCGTCTTCAACTGGCCTGGCCCGATACCAAGTTCCCCTTCCTGGAGGACATTATCGGCCGTTGGGGCAAAGACGGCAAGCTGGACCCCGGCTTTTACCTTGCCTTGGTCACCCTGCACGGAACTATCATGGTATTCTTTGTACTCACCGGTGGTTTGTCAGGAACCTTCTCCAATCTTTTGATTCCATTGCAAGTCGGTGCACGGGATATGGCTTCGGGCTTCCTGAACGCCTTGTCGTACTGGTTTTTCTTTGCCTCGACAATTGTTATGTGTGCCTCACTCTTTGTTGAGTCAGGTCCTGCTTCCGGTGGGTGGACAGTGTATCCTCCCCTCAGCGCACTGCCACAGGCGATTCCCGGTTCCGGCTTGGGTATGACTTTATGGCTTGTGTCTATGGCTTTGTTCATCGCTTCATCCCTGCTCGGGGGTATCAACTACGTCAGTACAGTGCTTAACCTTCGTACCAAGGGTATGTCAATGACGAAGCTTCCGCTGACCATCTGGGCGTTCTTCATCACCGCCATTCTTGGTGTACTTTCTTTCCCTGTATTGTTGGCCGCAGCCCTGCTGCTCATCTTCGACCGCAGTTTCGGAACAAGTTTTTACCTGAGCGATATTTTCATCGACGGTGCGCCGCTCGACTATTCCGGTGGTTCTCCTATTCTGTACCAACACTTATTCTGGTTCCTTGGTCACCCGGAGGTTTACATCGTTCTCCTGCCGGCTCTCGGCCTGGCATCTGAGGTTATCTCTGTGAATGCCCGTAAGCCGATCTTTGGTTACAAGGCGATGATTGGCTCTATGTTGGTTATTGCCTTTCTGTCCTTCATTGTATGGGGTCACCACATGTTCGTGACCGGTATGAATCCTTTCCTGGGTTCCGTATTCGTTTTCACCACGCTGCTCGTTGCAATTCCATCGGCGGTGAAGGTGTTCAACTACATCACCACCCTCTGGAAAGGAAATATTCAGTTTACTCCGCAGATGATGTTCGCGATGGGACTTGTCTCCACCTTCATCACCGGAGGATTGACGGGAATCATCCTCGGTGACTCAACCCTGGACATCAACGTGCACGACACCTACTTCGTTGTAGCGCACTTCCATATTGTAATGGGATCCTCCGCTATCTTCGGAATGTTTGCCGGTGTATACCACTGGTTCCCCAGAATGTATGGCCGTATGATGAACCAGAAACTCGGCTACATCCATTTTTGGTTCACCATCATTGGTGTGTATGGTGTGTTCTTCCCCATGCACTTCCTCGGATTGGGTGGTGTTCCACGCCGTTATTATTCCAATACTGCTTACGAAGCTTTCAGTTCTTTCATAGATATCAACGTAATCATCTCCACCGCTGCCATCATAGGCGGCCTGGCTCAGCTGATCTTCGCCTTCAACTTCTTCTATAGCATTTGGAGAGGAAAGAGAGCGGTGCAGAATCCATGGAAATCCAACACCCTCGAATGGACCGCTCCGGTGGAGCACCTGCACGGCAACTGGCCTGGAGCAATTCCGGAAGTTCATCGTTGGCCTTATGATTATGGTAAGCCCGGTGCGAAGGAAGATTTCATTCCTCAGACCGTACCCTACTCGGAAACGCCGGAGTCCAATACCCCTGACGATCATAAACACTAAGCATACCGGGAAGCCCTGCTCACAGCGGGGCTTCTTTCTTTTAGAGAAGAGGATGCTATGTCTTCATTGGAGTAACCTCACTAATTTCGGCCTGTATGATGTTCAGCTTTGAAAACACGCAGCAATGGGCAATAGAACGCGACCTGCGCGATGAATGTGCACGTTATAGGAAGTCCTTTCATATTCCGCAGCACGAGGGAGTCGATTGTATCTATTTCTGCGGTAACTCGCTTGGCCTACAGCCACGCAGAACCCAGGAACTGGTGAACCAGGAGCTGCACGATTGGGCCCGCCTGGGTGTGGAAGGGCATTTCAAGCCGGATACTGGATGGTTTGCTTACCACGAGCTTTTACGCGATAGTACCGCAAAGCTGGTCGGTGGATTGCCGCACGAGGTAGTGGTGATGAATCACCTCACGGTGAATTTGCATTTGTTGCTGGTTTCTTTTTACCGGCCTACAGCCGACAAGTATAAGATCATTTGCGAAGGTGGTGCATTTCCTTCCGACCGATACGCCTTGCAATCGCAGGTAGAGTGGCACGGCTTCGACGCTGAAGATGCGCTGGTGGAGTTGCAGCCCCGCGAGGGAGAGGAAGTGGTGAGGCATGAAGATATCATTGCGGCCATAGAGGAGTGTGGTGATGCATTGGCCTTGGTCATGCTGGGTGGCGTGCATTATTTCACCGGACAGGTTCTGGATATGAAAGCCATCACCATGGCCGCCCACGAGGTGGAGGCATATGCCGGTTTCGACCTGGCGCATGCCGCCGGCAACCTTGAACTGCAGCTCCACGACTGGAATGTGGATTTTGCCGCCTGGTGTTCGTACAAGTACCTCAACGGCGGACCCGGCACGGTTGCAGGAGCCTTTGTCCATGAACGCCACGCCCGCAATCCGCACCTTCCGCGATTTGCCGGTTGGTGGGGCAATGATCCGGACTCACGCTTCGCCATGCCGCATCGCTTCATACCCGTACCAACTGCTGACAGTTGGCAGCTCAGCAATGCCCCGATACTGGAGATGGCTGCATTGCGTGCATCCATGGAACTCTTTGATGAAGCAGGCATGCCTCAGCTCACGCACAAGAGCAGGGAACTCACCTCTTATCTCCTATTTGTGATCAGGGATGTCCTGGCCGCCGCCGGCAAATCTGATATACTGAGAATCATCACACCGTTTGAACAGCAGCTACAGGGATGTCAGCTTTCTCTGCAGCTTACCGGTCGGGGGAAGCAGGTGTTCGATGTGCTCAGTAGCCGTGGTGTCGTGGCCGATTGGCGCGAACCCGATCAGGAGGGTAGGGGTGAGGGTGTTATTCGCGTAGCGCCCGTGCCGTTATACAATTCATTTCAAGATGTATGGCGTTTTGGTCAAATACTGACTGCCGCTATCCGTTGATTGGACTCACATCGTCTGATTCTGTAGTGATAAATAGTAGGGGGCTAAAGGCTTAAATTGATTTCTGTTACTTTTTTCGATAACAATCCTGTTTGTGTCGCAAGCAACTGCATGCTGTTCGAAGTAGGGGCTTTGTATGCGGACTGCTATTCTTTACTGAAAAAGATTATTTGTAACGGAAAACAACGATGTGCTCATCCACGGAACCGGAGTAGTCTTATAAGTGTGAATTTATTTTGCGCCTCTACAATCTTAAATTGATTGTCGATTTTCGGAGTGCCAAAAACCGGGGCCTCCAGCCCCGCCCCAAGTCAAAAATATGGATTGGAAAATGTAAAGCCGGTAGAAAAACGTTTGTAGTCGGGTGCAAATGTTTGTGGCGGTTTCTACGGATAAAATCCGGGGCCTCCAGCCCCGCCCCGTTTCAAAAATACCAATCGGTAAGTGAGTAGCCGGTAGAAAAACATTTGTACTCGGGTACAAATGTTTGTGATGATTTCTACTGATAAAATTCGGGGCCTCCAGCCCCGCCCCAAGTCAAAAATATGG
>CAZPCA010000011.1:0-13111 GCA_964584995.1 uncultured Bifidobacterium sp. | reverse complement strand
AAATATGGATTGGAAAATGTAAAGCCGGTAGAAAAACGTTTGTAGTCGGGTGCAAGTATTTGTGACGATTTCTACTGATAAAATTCGGGGCCTCCAGCCCCGCCCCAAGTCAAAAATATGGATTGGAAAATGTAAAGCCGGTAGAAAAACGTTTGTAGTCGGGTGCAAGTATTTGTGACGATTTCTACTGATAAAATTCGGGGCCTCCAGCCCCGCCCCAAGTCAAAAATATGGATTGGAAAATGTAAAGCCGGTAGAAAAACGTTTGTGGTCTGGTGCAAATGTTTGTGGCGATTTCTACTGATAAAATTCGGGGCCTCCAGCCCCGCCCCGTTTCAAAAATACCAATCAGTAAGTGAATAGCCGGTAGAAAAACATTTGTAGTCGTATGTAAATGTTTGTGATGATTTCGACTCATAAAATCCGGGGCCTCCGGCCCCGCCCCACAACAAAACTACGGAACAGAAAATCAATAGCCGGTAGAAAAACATTTGTAGTCGTATGCAAATGTTTCAAACAGCCATCAATCAGCAGTCCAGCTATATCAGTTTGAATGGATGGACCGGCAACGGGCTGTACTTCGTGCATATCATAGACCCGCAGGGCAATACCGTCGATGTGCGTAAAATTGTGCTGCAATAGCCACACAAAACAGCAACGGTACCCACCGCGCTGAAGGCAGGAGTCCCTCAAAGGGCTTCTGCCTTTTTTGCACACATAAACCACCGACTGTCGGCATCCCGGGGCGGACACCCGCTTACAGACCGCATCCCTTGTGGTTTTGCCCCGTTTCCCTTTCCTTTGTGTGAACATTAAGAGCGAAGAGTACAATGAAAAACGTTACCTTGATTGGCGCCGGATTAGTAGGGTCGCTGCTGTCCATTTACCTTTCCCGCCGTGGCTACAAGGTGACCGTGTATGAACGCCGCCCCGACCTGCGCTCCAACCGCATCAGCGCCGGGCGATCCATCAACCTGGCCCTGAGTGATCGTGGTTGGAGAGGACTGGAGAAAATAGGTATCGCAGAGTCCATCCGCAAGGTAGCCCTGCCGATGCAAGGCCGTATGATGCACGGCACAGACAGCAGCCTGCACTATCAACCCTATGGCAAGGAGGGACAGGCCATCTATTCCGTGTCGCGCGGTGGACTGAACTGCGTATTGATGGATCTTGCAGAGCAACATGGCGTAAGCATTCATTACGAACACCGCTGTACGGGCGTAGACTTGAAGACTGCGACGGCAACATTCGAGAGGCCTGATGGCTCGTCCCATCGCGTTGAGGCCGACAGGATTTTCTCCACCGATGGTGCTTTCTCTGCCGGTCGACTGCAAATGCAGTTGAATACAGATCGGTTCAACTATTCACAAACATACCTGGAGCACGGCTACAAGGAGTTGACTATTCCCCCGGCAGCTAACGGCGATTTCGCCATGGACCCGAACGCACTCCACATCTGGCCCAGAGGTACCTTCATGATGATCGCTCTGCCCAATATGGACAAGAGCTTCACCTGTACACTCTTTTTCCCTTACGAGGGCGAATATTCGTTCAATTCGTTGGATACGGAGGCGAAAATGATGGATTTCTTCCAGAAGATTTTTCCCGATGCGGTTCCGCTGATGCCGACGCTGAAGCAAGACTACTTCTCGAATCCTACCGCTTCACTTTCTGTCGTGCGCTGTTTCCCCTGGAGCTTCAGCGATAAGGTGCTACTTATCGGTGATGCGGCGCATGCGATTGTGCCTTTCTACGGGCAGGGAATGAACTGCTGCTTCGAAGACTGTGTGGTGCTCGACCAGCTGATGGAAACCTGCGGCGATGATTGGAAGACCATCTTCCGTCGCTTCGAGCAGCTGCGTAAACCCGACGGTGATGCGATCGCCGACCTGGCACTGATGAATTTCATCGAGATGCGCGACCGAGTGGGCCAGCCTGAATTCTTGTTGCAGAAGAAAATAGAAGCTTGGTTCAGCAACAAACATCCCGATAAATGGATTCCGCTGTACACGATGGTGACCTTTTCGCCGGATATACGCTACAGTGAGGCCTTGCGTGAAGGCTTGAGGCAGGAGAAAATCATGCAGGAAGTGATGGCTATGCCCGGTATAGAGCAGAAGTGGGAGTCAGCAGAGGTGGAAAACCGAATGCTGGACCTGTTGGCAGACGGGTGATTTTTCAGCCCAGCTTCTCCAGCAAAGCCTTGCTTTCATCCGCCGCCCTGCGGCAGTGATTGCGCACCTGGAACACGCGTGAAAGGAGTTTCGATACCTTTTCGGTGGATGCTTCGTCCTCGATCTCCTGAATGAGTTGCAGGGTGCCTTGCATGCCGAAACAGTGCAGATACGATTTCAGGTGGCTCAGCGCATGTACGATGGCAGATGCGTCGTTACCCGCAATCGTGTCGTCAATACTCTTCATGATGAAGGGCAGTTGCGCCATGTATTCGTTCAGCAGCTGGCGGATGGATTTGGCATCGCCCTTGTTATAACGGGAAAGCACATCCGCTTTTATCAATACCAGTTCAACCTCTGCCAGTTTATGTACCAATGCACCGGGAGCCGGAGGTTTTACGGGTTCCTCTGTTGGCGTCGGTGCCTCGCTGACTACCGGAGGGGAATCCGTCTTCACTGGCTTATCTGTTTCCCTCGGAGTGGAAACATCCGTGTTGTTGGCCGTAGTAGCGGGGGGCGCTTTAGGCGTTGCAGGTTTCGAAGCAGGTGCCGGTGCAGGAGGACTGGCTTTTAACCTCTGTACTTGCCCGTTGAGAAGAAAAACGATGAGCAACAACACGAAGCAGATGGCAGCCAGGATATACACCCAACGAAGCTGCCCGGCCGATTGCTCATCCCTGGCTTGCGCTGTAGCAAGTGAACCATTTTCATGGCTTCTGATTTCAGTTTGCAGCTGTGTGACCGTTGCCGACAAGGAATCGATCTGTTGTAGATAAGCACGCGACTGGATACTATCCTGTATTTTCCATGCTGCCTCGCGGGCAATGAGTGCCGTTTTAGGGTTTCCGGCCGCAAGATGCCAGGCGGCATAGGCTTCATAGCCTCTGATTTGCTCTTCCGAAAGTTGAAACCTGATGGACCATGCCAGTGCACTGTCCAGGAATCGGGCTGCTGGTTTGATCTTTTTTTGAGCCTGTAAGTAAGTGGCGGTCCATATGGCTGCACGTGCTTTAGTCCCGGCATTCTCGCCCGATAGTTCTGTCCTGTCGATACTGTCGAGCGAGAGGTACGCCAGCTTTGCATCGCCTGCCTGCCAGGAGGCAATGGCGCGGGTGAGGGTTTCACGCAGTAGGCTGTCGCCGGAGGCGAAACAGGCGCTGCCGCTGAGTTGGATAGTCAGTGAAAAGAGTAAAAGCCGCAGATTTTTTCTGTAGGAATTCATCATCGCGAAGGTAATTGCTTTTGCGAGAGTCTTTTTTCCTGTATCAGCAGATTTTTCACGTTGAAGACGCTTCTTTTCAACATCCCTAAGCGATTTCTTTAAAACCGGATAGCTGTTACAACACGAGTAGCAGTGTTTTATGTACGTTTGCACGAAGATTTGATGTATGTCAACAACCGCTCAGGGAAAACATGTTTTTCCGGTTTCTCACATGGCCGAACACCTGATCGGCTCCGAAATCATTAAGCTCGGTAACGAAGTGAATGAACGCATTCGCGCAGGCGAGCGGATCACCAATTTCACTATAGGTGATTTTGATCCACAGGTGTTTCCGATACCGGAGGAGCTGCTGACAGGAATCATCCATGCCTACCGTGCAGGCCATACGAATTATCCGGTGGCCAACGGAATGCTGGAGTTGCGGCAGGCGGTTTCCGCATGGACACAACGCAACTACGGACTTTCCTATTCGCCTGCAGAAGTACTGGTGGCGGGAGGCTCCCGTCCGATCATCTACGGTATCTATGCCACCATCCTTGATGCAGGAGATAAAGTGATTTATCCCGTCCCATCCTGGAACAACAACCATTATTGCCACCTTTTTGGTGCACAAGGAGTACAGGTGGAGTGCACCCCGGAGAATAACTTCATGCCCACCGCAGAGAGCATACGTCCGCACCTCAGGGATGCGCGCTTGCTGGCTCTCTGCTCCCCTCAGAATCCAACCGGTACCGTTTTCACAAGGGCACAGCTGGAAGCCATTTGCGATTTGGTGCTGGAAGAGAACCGTCGCCGTTCAGCAGATGAAAAACCATTGTATGTGATGTACGATCAGGTGTACGGCGCCCTGCTCTACGGAGAGCATGAACACGTGGATCCAGTCAGTTTACGGCCTGAATTGCGCCCCTATACGGTGTATGTAGACGGTATATCGAAAGCCTTTGCCGCAACAGGCGTTAGGGTAGGCTGGGCCATGGGTCCCGATTTCATCATCGATAAAATGAAGTCCATCCTCGGCCACATCGGCGCCTGGTCGCCGAAGGCGGAGCAATTGGCTGCAGCGGAATACCTGAAAAACGATGCGGCAGTGGATGCTTTTCTTAATCGCTTCAGAGGTGAATTGCTGCAACGTTTGCAGGGTATCTATCAGGGATTCGAGCAGCTGCGCAGCGAAGGATTTCCTGTTCGTTGTATAGAGCCTGCAGGCGCAATCTATCTCACGGCACAATTCAGTTTGAAAGGGCGTCAGACTCCGGAGGGGAAGGTCTTGCAGACTACAGATGACCTGACAGCGTATATCCTCGGTGCTGCGAAACTCGCCATTGTGCCCTTCTCTGCATTCGGGGCCAGCCGGGAGTCGGATTGGTACCGTTTGTCCGTAGGGACCTGTAAACTGGAAGACCTGCCGACGCTCTTCAGTCAGCTCCGTGCCGCCCTCGGGGCCCTGAAGTAGTACACCGGTTTTTGCCGGTCCTGATTTTACCAGTCCAGACACTTTTTTCCATCATTTTTTACTTGCTTTGCAGAGCCGTTGGCCTCGCTTTGAATGAGTAATGGCAGTCAGCATGGAAAATAATTATTGTGTCATCATGGCGGGGGGCGTAGGCACCCGGTTTTGGCCTATGAGTCGTAACGCACGCCCCAAGCAGTTTCTGGATGTGTTGGGAACAGGCAAAACCCTTATCCAACAAACCTATGAACGCTTTTTGAAGGTGTGTCCGAAGGAGAACATCATCGTGGTGACCAATACCGATCACAAGCAAACGGTGCTGGAACAGTTGCCGGACATTAACCCGGACCAGGTGCTCGCGGAACCACTGCGGCGCAACACCGCTCCTTGTATCGCCTATGCAGCAGTAAAGATTCTGCGAAGGAATCCAAAGGCCAACATGGTAGTCGCTCCCAGTGATCATGTGATCTTGAAGGAAGAAGCTTTTGTGGAGGCCATCCAGGAGTGTCTGGATTTTACTGCCAATCAGGATGTACTGCTCACGCTGGGCATCCGGCCCTCACGTCCCGATACCGGCTATGGATACATACAGTTCATCGATGACAAATCGGACCGTATCAATAAAATCTCCCGTGTGAAGACTTTCACGGAGAAGCCGAACCTCGACATGGCGAAGTTCTTCCTGCAAACCGGCGAATTTCTCTGGAACGCCGGCATCTTTGTCTGGAATGTCAATGCGATCATGAAGGCCTTCGATGAGCACCTCCCGGAGATGGCGGCCATCTTCAAAGATGGTGAAGGTAAATACGACACCCCGGCGGAAGAAGAGTTCATCAAAACTGCCTATGAGCAATGCACCAACATCTCTATCGATTTCGCGGTGATGGAAAAGGCAAGAAACGTGCACGTCATGAGTGCGGAATTCGGATGGAGCGACCTGGGTACCTGGGGCTCTTTGTATGACCACATCCGCCACGATGAAAACGAAAATGCAGTGGTGGGTAAACACGTGATGCTGTACGATTCGTCCAGGTGCATCGTAAACGTACCGAAAGACAAGCTCGTGGTCCTGCAGGGACTCGAGGATTATATTGTGGTGGAGTCGGACAACATCCTGCTCGTATGTCGTAAAAACGACGAACAGCAGATCCGGCAGTTCGTGAACGACGTCAAGTTACAGAAAGGGGAGAAGTTCGTATAGCCCTCATATAAGGGAGCAGCACTCTCCGAGTGCTTCACTGACTTTTCTTATAGGACTTGAAATAGCTTTTCAGCTTCATGGCAAGCACACCGAAAATGGCTTCGCTGAAAATGCTGCCGCTCATCTTGCTCTGCCCTTCACTGCGGTCGGTGAAAATAATCGGAACCTCTTTGATCTTGAATCCGAGTTTCCAGGTGGCAAATTTCATTTCAATCTGAAAAGCGTATCCGGTGAACCGTATTTTTGATAGGTCGATAGTCTCCAATACGCGCCGCGTGTAGCACTTGAAGCCCGCTGTAGTATCCCGTACAGGCATCCCTGTCACCAGGCGAACGTATGTAGAGGCGAAATACGACATCATCACGCGTCCCATAGGCCAGTTCACCACGTTCACGCCGGTGATGTAACGCGAGCCGATGCTTAGGTCGGCACCACCCTCAGAGCAAGCGGTATATAAGCGGAGAAGGTCATCGGGGTTGTGTGAAAAATCAGCATCCATCTCGAAGATGTAGGCATAGTGACGTTGCAAGGCCCAGCGGAAACCGTGGATGTAGGCTGTGCCAAGTCCGAGTTTTCCTGCGCGCTGTTCGAGAAAAAGTCGTTGAGGATACTCCTGCTGCAGTGATTGTACAATCTCGGCAGTACCGTCTTTCGAATTGTCATCGATGATCAGCAAATCGAACGGATGAGGCAACTGCATGACAGCGCGGATCATCTTTCCGATGTTTTCTTTCTCGTTGTAGGTAGGAATGATGACAAGTCCCTGGTTCACGATCCTGATGTGGCTACTTTCAAATAAAATTAGGGGTTTTTCCTGAGATGTACCAGAACCGGTATCTACCACTTTAAGAGCCAGGCAAAAACCAAGGGCGCAACAATGCTGGCATCCGATTCAATGATGAATTTCGGGGTGGTGATGTCCAGCTTTCCCCAGGTGATCTTCTCGTTGGGTACCGCACCGGAATAGGAGCCGTAACTGGTGGTGGAGTCACTGATCTGGCAGAAATAGCTCCAGAAAGGAATGTTCTCCATTTCCATGTCCTGGTAGAGCATCGGTACCACGCAAATGGGGAAATCTCCGGCTATACCACCGCCGATCTGGAAGAAACCGATTCCTTTACCCTCGGAATTTTTCACGTAATAATCGGCCAGCCAGGTCATGTACTCAATACCGCTTTTCATGGTAGAGGGCTTGAGTTCGCCTTTGATGCAATACGAAGCGAAGATGTTGCCCATGGTGGAGTCTTCCCACCCCGGAACGATGATGGGCAGGTTACGTTCTGCTGCGGCCAGCATCCAGCTGTTTTTGGGGTCTATCTGGTAGTATTGCTCCATCTCCCCGCTCAACAACATTCTGTACATGTATTCGTGTGGGAAATAGCGCTCGCCGCTGTCCTGAGCACCTTTCCACTGCTTGAAAATATGTTTCTGAATACGGCGGAACGCCTCTTCTTCGGGTATGCAGGTGTCGGTGACTCGGTTGAATCCGCCTTCCAGCAACTCCCATTCGTCTTGCGGACTCAGATCCCGGTAATTGGGTACTCGCTTGTAGAAGTTATGCGCCACCAGATTCATGATGTCCTCTTCGAGGTTGGCACCGGTACAGGATATAATATCGACTTTGCCCTGTCGGATGATTTCCGCAAGCGAAATACCAAGTTCGGCCGTACTCATGGCTCCTGCCAGGGTGATCATCATTTTGCCGCCCTCTAAAAGATGTTGTTCGTAGCCTTTGGAAGCATCTACGAGGGATGCAGCATTGAAATGGAGATAATGTTTCTCCATGAATTGTGAAATGGGACCTCTTTCCATAATACTGTTTGTGCACGTTTATGCGCCGCAAAAGTACACGAAAAAGAAGCTTCCTCCGTTGGTGAAGGCAACATTCCCCTCTTCATTACCAACGAATTACAAGTGGTTGTTTGAGAAAAATCAAAGGGGCGAGCAGGAGGCATTGTTCAAAGCGGTTCTCGGTCTGTTGGGCGCTGCGCATTTTTCGGTATTCAGCGCAGGATGGTCGTGACCGCCCACAGTACACCGGTGCTGCTGGTGATGCCGATGAGATATCTTCAATCCGGTTTTGAATACTTGAACCGTAGAACGTGTTTTGTTTTTTCGGTAATGCGGTACCGTTGGTCGATTCTCTCGCCCACGACCCACAGAATATCATCGCCACAGGTGAGCAGGGGAATCCGCTTTTTTTCCGGTAAGGGTATTTTCCGGTCTATGAAGTAATCGCTGAGTTTCTTGAAACCGGACATTCCCAGCGGCTGGAAGTGGTCGCCGTCTCTCCAGTTCCGGACTTGCAGGGTGGAGGTGCAGCAATCGGCGTCCAGCCAGGCTTCCTCATTTCCAGCTGGGAAATGAAATTCGCCTTCATGGTCGAATACGGAACAGGAAATACTCCCTCCGTCGGGCAGATGGGTGACTGTGCCGGGTCTGATATCCATACTATAATCAGCAGAAATGTGCTCGTTTTTGATTATGAGCAATCGGTCGCGGTCGACGGTGATGGTGTAGGCTGTGTTGCTGAAAACGCTGCCCGAAGATTGTACGCTTTCAGTCAATTGATCGAGAATGTCGCCGTCGAAACCATAAGCGGCAAGTGCTTTCCAGATCAGGTATTCACGGGCGGGGTGCTCGAGGATCGTTTGCAATTGAATTTCTGTACCCTTGGTTGTGTTACGGATGCAACCGCTCAGCACCTGCTCTGCGCCTGCCTCAGCCATGCTGCGCATGGATTGCTGGTGCCTGGACAATCGTGCGATGGAGTGGTGGAGTCCGGGATTTACTTTTTCAAGTTCAGGCAGCAGTTGGAGCCTGAATAAATTGCGGATATAGCTGTACTCTGCATTACTCCTGTCTTCACGCCATGGAATATTCTTTTCCTGAGCATAAGCGAACAGTTCTGTTTTCAGTGCAAACCAGATCGGGCGCACTATTTTTCCACTGCGTATCGGGATGCCCTGGCTGCGTTCAGCACTTCGCCCGAAAACCGTATCCATCAAAACTGACTCTGTATTGTCGTTGCAGTGATGAGCAGTCGCGATAGCCTGGTAGCCATGAAGATGCATGAGTTCCGTAAACCAGCGATAGCGGAGTGTTCGTGCCGCCGCTTGGATGGATACGTGATGCCCGGCTGCATATACTTCCGTGTCGAAGCGCCTGGAAGTGAAAGGGATGTTCAGTTCTGCGCAAAGTCTCTCACAGAAAGATTCGTCTTCATCCGACTCTTTCCCACGCAATCCGAAATTACAATGCGCGGCGTGAGCAGGGTAATGCAGACGGTGCAGCAAGTGGAGTAGGACCGTAGAATCAAGACCTCCGCTCAACGCGAGCAGCAGGGGCTGTTCCGCATGCAGCAATTGGTTTTTTGCGATGAACTTTTGCGTTTTGTGCTCAAGTTGCAGGTATCCCATCAGGCTTCAAAGGTAGGCTTTTGCACTCCGCACTCATGTTGTTTTCTGCAGGATGTCCAGCATTCCTTTGGCTTTCAGCATGCATTCGCGTAGTTCTTCGTCCGTGTCAGAAAGCATGGTGAAGGCACTTCCGGCCGGAAATTGTATGTAGCCGCTTTTTTCGTTGTAGAGAATACTTCGGATGACCACATTGAAATCAAAATCTCCCTGCGGGTCGATATAGCCTACGGATCCGGAATACAATCCACGGCTGAAATTCTCGTAGGCTTCAATGAGCTGCATGGCCCGAATCTTGGGCGCCCCGGTCATGGATCCCATGGGAAAAGTCGCCTTGAGGATGGCAGAAAAACCAATAGTATCTTTGAGCCTCGCACTGACGGTAGATACCATTTGATGCACCGCGGGGAATTTGTACACGCCGAAACATTCATCGACCTTCACACTACCTGTTTCAGCGATTCTTCCAAGATCGTTACGGACCAGGTCTACGATCATGACGTTCTCCGCCCGTTCCTTTTCGCTGTTGCGGAG
The DNA here is from genome assembly GCA_964584995.1 of uncultured Bifidobacterium sp. GTDB lineage: Bacteria > Bacteroidota > Bacteroidia > AKYH767-A > OLB10 > JAJTFW01. Next base: position 3,114 of record CAZPCA010000011.1, on the reverse strand, counting down.
CGCGCTTTCCAGTTGAAAATCTTCTTCTGCATTTGCGCCTCTGGGAGCCGTTCCTTTCATCGGTTGGGAAACGATGGTGCGCCCAGTTTTTTTCAGAAAGCGTTCGGGCGAAGTGCATAAAAGCCAGCTTCCGTTTTCCTTGTACAGGCAGGCGAAGGGTGCTTGCTGCTGCTCTTGCATGCTGAGCCAGAGTTTTACCGGATCATCGATCTTGCCGCGGGCGGAAAACGGCAGACAGAAGTTCATTTCATAGATGTCTCCCCGCGAGAGATGGTAGCGTATGTGTTGTGCCTGTTGGCGGTAGAATGTGCTTGTATCTCCGGTTTCTGTAAAGTTGATGGCAGATTTTGTCTCTGCGGATAAAGGGGACGCCGTACTTGCAAGCAATCGGCAAATTGCAGCCTCGTCTTTGGTCTCAAACCCTGTCTTCTGGTCGAGGTAGAAATAACCCGTCTTGTCCTTTCCGACCACTTTTTCCGGCACGAAGAAGCGGCCCGGACTAAAATTGAAAGGGTTTTCCTTTTTTGAAGCGCAGTCTTGCTCAAAGAGCCCTTTCAAATCGTATTGCAAATGGGCGAAAAGGAAATGTCTGCTGTTGGTTTTCAAAAAGGCATCGATTCCCGAGGTATCTGTATCATAATCAATTGTATAATTCTTTAGACAGCCGAGTCCGGCAAGAAAATCGTATCGGGTTACATAGCAATCACGGCCGGTATTTCCGGTTTGGAGTAAAATGGCAGTCTCGCCATTGCGAAGCGCCGATGCCACTACTTTTTCTACTAATACTTTGATATCCAATTTTATAGGTATGTGCAGCTTTACAAAGGTAAGATGAGCGAAAGAATGGCAGGAAAAATCACGGAAATCTACATTTTTCACCTACCAAAATCGACATTTAGCCAATGAAAATGCATGCTTTAACGGAACACAATCCAACTCGAATGTTTGAGTATTGTTATTTGTAGTATGTTTACTTAAATTTACCCGAAATTTAATAACAGGTGAGGTGTCTCCGACATTTTCCTCGACGATTAAATTTCACTCCAATACAAAAAACACCCAAGCCAAAATACTCACTACCGGTGCTCCAATCATACCGGCCAACCAAAACACTTCACGCATGAAAAACACTTACTCTCTCGCCAAAGCGTATGCCAGCCGTGTGGTAGCATGCCTGTTTACGCTGATGGTTTTGATCCCTGGATCCTCCAGTGCTCAATTGGTGCAGCAGATAGAATCGTTCGAAAGTGCCACTATTTTTCCTGCTCCAGGCTGGAGGCAGTTGAAGGCAGCATCGAACATCAGCGGGGCTTTCGTACTCCAAGCAGTTGCGTCATCCACCAATCCTGCCATTGCTGCAACACCTTTGGCAGGTGGCGGGGCCAACGTGATGATGTTGAACTCCTTTACAGCGGTTCTGAACGATACTTCCTACATGATTACGAAGCCTTTCGACTTCAGCAATAATGCGGGAACGAATCCTGAATTCAGCTTGTCTATTTTCCGAGACAATGGTTTTGCGCTGGCAGATGATCATATCCGCGTTTATGTCAACACTGCTCCAAGTATTACCGGAGCAACATTGTTGACGAATACTGGTGGGTTTGATAAGGTTTCCAGGTACAATTCCACTGCTCCCGCCGTGGCTGCGAATTCCTGGTACAATTCGATTTATCAATTGCCGGCAGCAACGTATAATCAGCGCCGCTATTACTTCATCATCATGGGTGTGTGTCGCGATGGTAATAACATGTACCTCGATCGGGTTACTGCCAACACATATCCCTCCGCCACTTTGGCAACGGATGTGAAACTAAACATCACGCAGCAAAATGGTGCATCCGTCGGAACAGGCGTGAACAACCACATGATCATCGGAATTAAATGTGTCATTGCCGGTAATAGTGGTTGTGGTGTGGTGAACGGAGCGGCCTCTACTGCGGTGAAGTTGGACTCTCTTTTGTTCAACACCAACGGAACCACCAATGTGCTGAACATCGATGATGCTAAAGTGTACTACACCGGTGGTAGCCCGTTGTTCGACACAACCTATGTCAGTCCTTTCCCGGTTACTGCAGGATCTGACGATTACCCTGCACGCCGCTACGGATCTACCATCGCAGTGCCTGGTACCAACCTTGATTTCACCAATGCAGCGACATCCTGCTTCTACCTCGAATACGATACGACCTACTTCTGGCTAACGTACGATATCAAGACAACTGCCACCGGCGGCAATTTCGTAGATGCGGATTTCCGCGGAGGTGCAGTGGGTGGAACACCCGGTCAATGTCCGTCTCCGGGTGGTACCGGACTCACTGTAGTGCCAGATCCAGGCGGATTTTCACTTCTGGGTGCGAGTCAGATTGATTTGCCTTACTGCGTCGGTACGTACACGGTTGGTACTTCATGGCTGAACGGATCCTACACCAACAACGATTATGTGCAAAGTGCCACGCTTATCGGTGCTTTGGGAACACTCATCAATACGAATATTCAAGGAGGTATGCCGGCTTCCCAGCCATCCAACAACAATACCGGTCTCCCCAGTAACTTGCCTTGCCTCCTTTCCAACGGTGGTCCCGGTTGTGATTTTACGGCATTCCCTCCTTCTTACGAATTATGGCCTTCCGTACTTGGTAGAACAGTGGTGTTGACGCAAGGGGTGAACTACAGTATCACCGTTCAGGCCGGAACTTGGGTGTCGGCCAACAACATCGCTGTCTTTATTGACTACAACCGCGACGGAGATTTTTCTGACGCAGGCGAAAAACTTGGCCAGGTCAACTGCAATGCGAACCAGTCTCTGCCGATAAATTTCCTCGTACCTGCAGTAGGATACACCGGAGTGACCCGTATGCGTATCCGTGAAGTATGGGCAGTAAGTAATATCGATCCTTGCTTACAATATACCTATGGAGAGATAGAAGACTTTCAAATCGTAATTTCACCATCCTGCAGCAATCTGTACAAACTTTGGCTAGGCAACACCGATGATTGGAACAATCCGGGTAACTGGTGTGGAGGTGTACCCACCTATGCGGATTCCGCAGTCGTTTCGCGCAACCTGGTGTTTGGAGGACCTCCCAGCAGGCCGTACTTCAAACCTACCAT
>CAZPCA010000010.1:32311-35496 GCA_964584995.1 uncultured Bifidobacterium sp. | reverse complement strand
CTACCTGAAAGGAGGCGACAAGAACAAGCACTGCGAACAGTAAAATTTTTTTCATTGTTTAGGGTCAGAATGATTTTGTTCTACTAAGATACGACTAACAAAGGCCTACTACTGTCAGACTTGTGTAATGCCGCCCCCGGGTCGGGGGAAGGCGAATTTACGAAATGATATTATCCCCAAAAGATTCGTCTGAAAAAGAAAACCCTCCATGGGCAATGCTACCATGGAGGGCTGATAATGAGATTGTTAACTTATCCTGAAACCGATCAGCTGGCGCTTTTCAGTTCTTGCAGGCGGGCCTTCAATCGGGAAATCTCGTCTTTGGCCTGTTGAATCTTACTCTCGTATTCCTGTTTCAGGGCTGAGGCATTTTTGGAATTGGCGAAAAAGCCCAGGTTGTTTTCCCAAAGCTGTACCTCTCCCGAAAGCTTGCTCATTTTGGTCATGAGGTTTCGCTGCTCGTCGTTACCGCCTGTTTCAGGCTGTGGACGATAGGAGCGTTCCTGGCGCTCGGGTCTCTCGGGACGATCCTGACGCTGGCGGAAAGATTGCCTGTACTCCGGCTTGGCTTTCAGTGCATCGAAATGCACCTGCACTGCCGCACGGAATCTCTGCTGGATATCTTCCTTTTGTTTGAGGGGAACCAGTCCGATCTCGGTGAACCGGCGTTGGAATGACTTGAGTTGGTCGATGGCTTCGGATGGATCGGCAGGCAATACGAACTGCTCTACCTCCGAAATCAGGGCGTTCTTCAAATCCAGGTTCCCCGCCTGTGCCTGATCCTGATCGGAGAAATGGGAGGATTTGCGCTGGAAAAAAGCATCGCAGGCAGTCTTGAAACGCTGCCATACTTTTTCATTTTTATCCCCTGCAGGACCGACTGTTTTCCATTCCTGCTGGAGGCGAATCAATTCATTGGAAGTAGCTTTCCAATCATTGCTTTCTCTGAGCGCCTCGGCCTGAATACACAATTCCGTTTTCTTCTGAAGATTCGCTGCATACTCCTGCTTCTTCCGTTTGTAGAACTCGTCTTTCTTGCGGAAAAACTGATCACAGGTGCCTTTGAATTTCGCCCATACGGCATCGTTATGTTCCTTTCCTGCAGGACCGATTTTCCTCCACTCTGTTTGCAGGTCGAGCAGGTGCTTCAGTCCTTCCTGCCATTGGGTATGTTTCTCAAAAGGTGCATTGATGATTTCTTCCGCTTTGCCTATGAGTGCGTTTTTAGCAGCGAGATTCTCGTCGAATACTTTTTTCTGGGAGTCGAGGTATGAGCGCTTGTTATCGTAAATCTTGTCAACGGTCGCCTTGAAGCGCACCCAGATTTCTGTTCTTTTCTCCCGTGGCACTGCGCCAATTTCCCTCCACTTGTGTTGCAAAGCCTGTATTTCCTGAAGAGCTTTATTCAGGGAAGGCTCTAACAGCAATTCCTCAGCTCGTTCACACAACTGCATTTTCATCTCGAGGTTCTTCTTCATCTCCAGATCCTGCAATTCGCGGTTCAGGCGGATGAACTCATAAAAGCGGTCGCTGTAGAGCTTATAGGTCATCCACAGATCGTTCACATTCTGTGTGGGCACCGGACCTATGTTGCGCCACTTCGCCTGCAAGTCGTGGAATTCATTGAACGCTTTCGACATGTCCTCCTCTTTCTGCAGGATGTTCTTCATCTGCTGGAGGATTTCATTTTTCTGACGCAGGTTCTCGGTCCTGATTTTTTCCTGGCTCTGCTGGAAATCGGATCTGCGCTTCTGATAGTGCTTATACGCATCAAAAAATTTCTCTTCCAGCGCATCCCTGTAATCAAACTCCTCTTTTACTCCACCGCTCTCGATAAAAGCTGAAAAGGCAACATCACGTTCCTGATTGAACAATGCCTGAAAAGCATCTTTGGCCGACTGTACACGGTTCTTGACCGTATTGACATCGTTTTCTTTGCTGAAGGCTTCCATTCGGAGCACCAGCTCCTCCTTAGTCATCTGCCCAAAACTTTCTTCGGGCTCTGCTTCCAGCTCTTCGTGCTGCTCGACGATGGTTTCTTCGGCCGGCTGGACCTCTTCCGGAGAAGGCTCCAATGCTATTACCTCTGCTGTTGTTGGTTCAACAATAGCTTCAGGCGTAATTTCAACTTGATTCTCAGCATTTTCGCTGACTGGATTGTTTTCCGGAACAGATTGTTCTTCCGGATTCGGGAGATTGCTTTCCATAATCGTACGATGGTTTTGTAGAGCGTCACTTCCAACAGGAGTGATCGTTCTACCCAGGGATCCTTTCTTTTTAATTAGTTATGTTACATGATACTGTGCGCTGCGTAAAAAAAGGCACCTGAAAAGCAGGCGCCCTTTACAAATGTACTTCAAAAATAGAGCGAAAGCAAGTATTTCGTGTTAAGATTCGTTATTTTTGGCCAGCAAAATGAAACGCTGAAAGAAAAAGTGTTTTTCGGGGTGTAGCGCAGTTGGTAGCGCGCCACGTTCGGGACGTGGAGGCCGGAGGTTCGAGTCCTCTCACCCCGACAGCCCAACATTCCCGCTGTATGTCCGGCGGGATTTTATTTTTTCGGAGAGTTCCATCTTTACTTCCTGAGGGCAAGCATCAAGCGCGAAAAAAACAAGCAATAAGCACTTCAGGACTTTCTGTAGCTAATAGGTAGTTGAAAATGGAATACGTCATTTCAAATAGCAATCAACAACTTCACGCCACAGCGAACAAAAGCCAAGGGAAAAGAAATCTCTGTAGACAATTTCCGAGGGGAACTTCGTTCCCCGCCCCGGGCTGAAAATACATTTTAAAAAATCAGAGCCCTTGGGTGAAGCGTTTGTAGTCGGATGTAAATGTTTGTAGTTTCCTCGCCATGCTATAAGTGTATTCTACTTTTTCGACCTGATTAAATTGGCATTCCGTTACACGTTCCGGGGGAACTCCGTTCCCCGCCCCGGGCCGAAAATACGTTTTAAAAAATCAGTGCCCTTGGGTGAAGCGTTTATAGTCGATTGTATATGTTCGCTGTTACCAGGATGTTCTTTTAATTCTTCCAGCGTTCCCGAAATTATCAACATGAAGCGCATCACTAATGCCGGGGGAACTACGTTCCCCGCCCCAGGCCGAAAATACGTTTTAAAAAATCAGTGCCCTTGGGTGAAGCGTTTGTAGTCGGATGTAAATGTTTGTAGTTTCCTCGCCAT
>CAZPCA010000010.1:29086-32211 GCA_964584995.1 uncultured Bifidobacterium sp. | reverse complement strand
TTCCGGGGGAACTCCGTTCCCCGCCCCGGGCCGAAAATACGTTTTAAAAAATCAGAGTCGTTGGGTGAAGCATTTGTAATCGGATATAATTCTTTTACTCTTACCAATTAAGCAATTAAAAACTAAATACTACGCTTTGCTGCTGAAAATGAAAAAGTCCTTTCTCTAAGCAGGATTATTGCCCTTTACCCTTCTAAAAAAGAAATAATGACTCGGAGAAGGTTCAACTGTGAACAAATTCGACCACACGGGTTCAGCATGAATATTCGACTCATGCAAGGAGATACACAGTATTCCCTAATCTTTTCAAGTGCCATTTTGCTAAGCATTCAGCTATAAAAATGTTGAAAAAATCGCCGATCAACACATCAGCTGATGAACGGCAGATAGACGACCAATGAATAAACAATGCCCTGTGAATAGCTCATAAGTAAAGGGCTATGGGCAAGATACAAGAAATTTACTTTTACCCCTTGTACATGAGCAGCAAATTAAAGCCACCAACGAAGAAAGATTCCGTCAATAGCAGCAAAGATCCCATCTGGCCACTGGTCATCGTCTCGCTATATGCGTTAACGGAATTTTTTCCGCAACTCCAGGCAGTGGATGTGATGGGAAGCCAGTGGCTCTTTGCAGCATGCCTGAACCTGATCACCTTAGTTCTACTCTTCAAACATGGACTGAAACTACCTTCTGACTTTCTCCGTAACGGCGCGGTGATGGTATTAGGAGGCTTTACGCTGATTGGAGGCTTGTCCTTTTTCGCTGCATTCAATCCGGTGGAAAGCCTGGTCACCTATTGCCGTTTTTTGACCATGGTAATCGGTTTCATAAACGTCTTACTGTTGATCTATCATTACCCGAATACCATCCGTAGAGCCATTCCGGTCATCGCGGTGGTGCTCGTTTTTCAATCGCTGTACGAGTTATTGCATTTCCTGGAAGGGCTGCAAAAACGAAGAACCCTGGACGAAATCATCATTGGTATGATTGGCAATACCGGAAACAAAAATTTCCTGGGTGCCGGGATTCTCCTTCGTATCCCCTTTCTACTCTATTTTCTTCTCGACAAGAAACTCGCCTACAGAACTATCGGCTGCATTGGCTTAGCCGTGAGCGCCTCTACCCTGATAATTCTCAACTCCCGATCTACAATCCTCGCTTTCCTGATTATTTCAATACTTTTCCTGATTTACCTCCTCTACTCCTGGAAGAAAGAAGCCGACCGGAGGTACTTCGTTTCCGGCGTATTGTATGCTGGCATCCTGCTTTCTGTTTACCTGATCACAACAAGCGCTTTTTCAGCAGCAGAGAAACTATCGACAAAGGGTTCTTACGGGAATGTAACGGAACGCATCAACTCCATTTCCTTCACCAACGAAGGCAGCAGCGGCCGTGTCCGCCTATGGACAAGTGCCTTGGATTTCATTGCAAAACATCCTTTGACCGGGGGTGGCTTCGGCAACTGGAAAATACATAGCATCCCGTATGAATCTACTACCATCCGTGGATTCGGATTGCGGAAACATGTACACAACGACTACCTCGAGGTAACTGCGGATACAGGCATTGCCGGCGGGCTATTGTTCACGGTATTTCTTGTACTGATAGCAGTTTACGCAGGTCGGCTAATCCTCAAAGGGAAGGATAATAACTTCAATTCTATTGTATTGGTTTTGCTGTTGTCCCACTTAGCCTACATGTCCGACTCGATGTTCAATTTCCCCCTCGAGCGGGCGAACATGGCCATGCACATGATTGTATGCTCCGCTGGCATAGTCGCTCTGTACCTAAGAAATATTAAAACATCTTCGGTTGATGGCCCCAAAGGCCAGCAGGTTTCCATACTATGGATAGGTGCCACTTTGGGTGTGCTATGCTTTTGGACAAACCTACAGGCCTACCGAAGTATGGCAGTGCAAAACAAGATAGCCATCGAATGGTTCGGCATTCCCAAGGAGGCTAAGCCTCCCTTCAATGCTGCAGATATAAATCCATTGTTTCCTTCCATTCCCAATCTTAACGAACTGGGCATGCCTATCACTTGCATGAAGGCGAAATACCTAGCGCAGGAAGGGAAACTAGCGGAAGCCAGAAGTATATTACTGGGCGGTAATGATGCCAACCCATATCTTTATTACGCTGAATTTATGCTTGCAGGAATGGCTATCACCGAGAACAAAATGGATTCAGCTGAATTTTTTGCAAAAATCGCATACTACAATAGACCAGCTAACCAGCAGCTGTTCGATTTGCTATGCGATATTGCCTATACGCTGAAAGACACCGCTGAATTGAGTAAAGCGTTCACCTTGAAAATATCAACAAGGCCTGAGGAGTCGGACTTTGTGAGATATGCGAGCTATATGTATGCATTAAACAATGATCTATCCGTCCGAAAGGAAATCATTGAAAAAGGACTGAAAAAATATTCAGAGAGCAAGGTGCTGACCTTCGAAAAGTATTTCGGACTTGGATTGGAGTTTGCCGCCAAAGAGATGCATGACAGTGCCGCTGTGAATTATGAACGCGCGGTAGCTATTCAGCCGAACGCCTTTGCGAGTAAAAATGCGGGAGTCTCCTATTTACAAATGAAAAAATACAATGAGGCCATACCTCACTTCACTGCAGCCATTGCATCCGGACAATTCACCGATGGATTGCCTGAATATGGCCGAGGCGCCTGTTATTACAATATGCAGCGCTACGATGAAGCTTGCCCGGATATACGTATCGCCATTCAGCGTGGGTTTCCAGTCGAAGCCAATGTAGTGGCCCGCTGTACACAATAAGGATTTAATTTTTCACGAGGCGTTCCTGCACAAGGGTTTGTCCGTTGGCATCGGACACGAGAATCAAATAAACTCCCGGTGCCAGCGCCTCGGCCTCGAAACTGATTTCGTTGGGGCCTTTCACCAAAGCGCCCTCGAATAATGTATGCAGCAACTTGCCTTCTGCCGACAAAACTTGTACGATTATACGTCCTGCTTCCGGAACGTCAAACTTCACACGACATCTTTCCGCTACCGGGTTGGGATATACCATGGAGGATTGCTGAGTTTCGCTCTGTTCGCCAATGGCTGACGTGGCAGAAGCGGATAGCTCCGCTATCCAGGTGCGCGTAA
>CAZPCA010000010.1:0-29076 GCA_964584995.1 uncultured Bifidobacterium sp. | reverse complement strand
ACCCACACACGACCCGGCTCGTTGTACCGTGTCTGACAACCTGTATAGTCACCCCAGCGTTCATCGCCAATAAGCATATTGCATCCCGAAGATCCATTGCGCACGACAGTATGTGTAGAATAAGCCGTACCGTCCCATGCGGCCGCAGCGGTACCCGGATACAAAGTCGGTGATGCAAACAAAAATCCGAAAATCGCAGAGTTGTCGGTAGAAGTCAAGCCCGAGTAGGCAATGTTGGGATAAGCAATATCGGTGTTTGGCACAGTGTAGATGGAAGCATCCACCTGCGGATTGGTACTTACCTGATTGATGCGTCCGTGGTAAATGCCATCGTATCCACTCACCGTATCAAATACCATCGTCACAAATTGTATCTGGTCGTTGTGGAGAAATGCGCCCATTACCCTTGCATCATTCGTAATCAATTTTTCCGTTGAACCGAGCTGGACGGCATCCAAAGGAATACGGTATTGAAGAGGAGATTGCAATGTCTGAATCTGTACCGGTTGTGGTGCGCTTCCAATGGTATCGGTTATACGCACGAGAAAAATAGAATCGTTGCCAGCACTGAAATTCCTGTTGGACAGGAACCACATTCCCGGTCCATAATTCCCGCTACTTCCTTTAACCGGACAGAGGTTACGTAGAACAGTATTCCCCACCTGGAAATTACTGTGTAACTGCGTGGACAAGGCGAATCCGGCATAACCGTCGTTTTTCCGTAGCTGCCAAATGATGGTCTGATTGAACCCCGTTTGCCAGGAGGAATCGTTGTACAATAAATTGACCGTAATGAAAAGTTCCTCGTTGCTTACCGCGAACATCGGAAAATCGGTCCATAGTCCGGTACCAAGTGGATCGCCGGGCAAGACGTAGAAATTCCACAGACCATTGGAGGTATTCCCCTGTGAAAATCCCAGAATGATGTTGCTGGTGGAATCGCTGAATCCGTTCAGAAAAGCTATGATGAAGCGATCAGCTCCGGGATCATATAGGATTTTCGGATCGAATTCTTCCTGCGTAAGTCCGAGTGATGCGACCAGTGAGTGCAGTGTAACAGAAGAAAATATCTGTCCTGTAGCCGTGTTCTTACCATACAGCATGGTATTGTTCACACTGCCGACAAATCCATCGTTCGACACAGCCACATCGTTGTCGTTGGGCACGTAAAGGTTGAAAGCATTACCGATGAAATTCTCCAGCATGACGGGCGGGGTAGCGTTCATCCGTTGGGCTGCCGCGGCAGAACTGCTGCGTTTTTTGCCGTATTGCTGTGTCAGCTCCTGCTTTAGCCGCTCGACCTCCAGACGATCTGCGCCCGGATGCGGTTTGGGCAACTGCTGATTCAACAGGGCTGGTTTCCAGACGTCGTTTTCGGGAGAGAGATTGAAAACTCCGCGCAAGGGGAATTTTTGTGCAGGCGAAGTGACAACCTGGGCGAACAATGAAAACGAACAACAAGCCACTGCCAGCAGGAATACGAACTTTTTCATGGTAATCGATTTATGCTTCTAAAATAGCAAAAACCTGTTACCCCATCCACCTTGTATCAAAGCAAGGTGGACAGCTGCTGCTGCAAACTGACCTTGGCGCTCACAAGTCCCGGAAGCTGATCAATCGCCACACGCTCCTGCTGCATGGTGTCACGGTCGCGCAGGGTGACCATGTTGTCCTCAAGCGTTTGATGATCGATGGTGACGCACAAGGGCGTTCCGATAGCATCCATCCTGCGGTAACGCTTGCCAATCGAATCCTTCTCTTCGTAAATACACTGGTGATCCAGCTTGAGCCGGTTCATGATCTCCCTTGCTTTCTCCGGCAAACCATCCTTTTTCACCAGGGGTAAGACAGCGATTTTACACGGTGCCAGGAATGCAGGGATACGGAGCACCACGCGAGCGGTATTGTCCTCCAGCAACTCTTCCGTATAGGCCTGCGATAAAGTGGCGAGGAACAGCCGGTCCAATCCAATGGATGTCTCCACGACGTAGGGAATATAATTTTCATTGTCTTCCGGATCGAAGTACTGTTGCTTGCGGCCGCTGTAATGCTCATGGTTACGCAAATCGAAATCGGTACGGGAATGGATGCCCTCGAGTTCCTTGAAGCCGAACGGGAATTCGAATTCTATGTCGCAGGCAGCATTTGCATAGTGCGCGAGTTTGATATGATCGTGGAAACGGTATTTGCTCTGGGGGAATCCCAGGCTGCGGTGCCAGGCCATACGGGTCTGCTTCCAGCGCTCGTACCACTCAAGTTCCGTTCCCGGCTTCACAAAAAACTGCATCTCCATCTGCTCGAACTCCCGCATACGGAAGATAAACTGACGTGCAACGATTTCATTCCGGAAGGCCTTTCCTGTCTGTGCGATACCGAAGGGTATCTTCATCCTGCCCGTCTTCTGCACATTGAGGAAATTCACAAAAATCCCCTGCGCCGTTTCCGGACGAAGGTAAATCGTGCTGGAATCTTCGCTCACCGAACCCAGTTGTGTAGCGAACATGAGGTTGAACTGCCGCACATCGGTCCAGTTGCGTGTGCCGCTTACCGGACAGGTAATTTCCAAATCAAGAATGATCTGCTTAACCTCTTCGAGGTTGTTATCTTCCAGGGCCGACTTGAAACGTGCATTGATTGCGTCGATTTTCTGTTGGTTTTCCAGCACTCGTGCATTGGTGGAACGAAACATCGCTTCGTCAAAGTTCTCGAAGCGTGCGCGTGCCTTCTCCACTTCTTTTTCAATCTTCGCTTCGATTTTTGCGATATGGTCTTCAATCAGCACATCCGCCCTGTAACGCTTTTTGGAGTCCTTGTTATCGATCAGCGGATCGTTGAAAGCATCGACGTGACCGGAAGCCTTCCAGGTGGTAGGATGCATGAAGATGGCCGCATCTATGCCGACGATATTCTCGTGCAACTGCACCATCGCTTTCCACCAGTATTCCCTCAGGTTCTTTTTCAGGGCCACACCCATTTGTCCGTAATCGTACACGGCCGAGAGTCCGTCGTAAATTTCAGAAGACTGGAAGATGAAACCGTATTCCTTGCAGTGGCTGATGATGTTCTTGAAAAGCTCTTCGCCACTGAATTTTTTCGTGTTGACTGTTGACATGCCTGCAAAAGTAGAAGATTTTACCTTTTTGCGGTTGTACATCGGCCATCTTGCCGGCTGAGTTTTAAGAGGGTGAACTTGTTCCCTTGGCAAGGGCTAGAACCGGCAGGATATTACCTTTGCCACGTGGAATCCATCTACCTTGACTACAACAGCACCACACCGGTCGATCCGGATGTGCTGCAAGCGATGCTGCCTTACTTTACGGAAAAGTTCGGCAATGCTTCGAGCCTGCATCGCTGGGGCTGGACCGCCGCCGCCGCTGTCGACAGTGCACGGGAAGAGGTGGCTCAACTCATCGGTGCCGAGCCAGGAGAGATTGTATTTACCTCTGGCGCTACTGAGGCCATCAATATGGCCATGCACGGAGTTCTGCAGGCCTACGCTACCAAGGGGAAACACATGGTGATTTGCCAGACTGAGCACAAAGCAGTGATCGATACTGCGCTTGCGCTGGAAAAATACCGGGGAGCAGCGATCAGCTGGCTACCGGTGAACCGGGAAGGCCTCACGGACCCTGAAGAGCTGCGGAAGATGTTGCGGAAAGATACCGTACTTGTCGCCGTCATGCTGGCTAACAATGAGACGGGGGTACTGCAGGATATCGAAAGGATCGGCACCGTTTGCAGAGAACACAATTGCCTGCTTTTATGCGATACTACGCAGGCGGCAGGCAAGATTCGCCTCGCGGTCAATGAACAGAACATCGACATCGGTGTGCTCTCCGCACACAAGCTCTACGGACCAAAAGGCATAGGCGCCTTGTACATCCGACGTAAAAATCCCCGGGTATCGATGGCGCCGCTACTCACCGGAGGTGGCCACGAGAAAGGCCTTCGCTCCGGAACGCTTGCGGTTCCCCTCATTGTAGGCATGGGTGCAGCGTGCCGTAAAGCCTGCAGTGAACTGTGGGACTATGGTTCTCACACATCCCGCCTGCGCACCTGGCTCGAACAACAACTCACGGTGGAGCGCCAGCACGGATTCATCAACGGGAACACGCGTTCGCGGCTGCCCAATACAACAAACCTGTGTTTCCCCGGAATACAGGCAACCCGGCTCATCTCCATGCTACCGGAAATCGGCATCAGCACCGGTTCCGCCTGCTCAGGAGCACTTCAGGAACCCAGCCATGTGCTGGAAAGCATGGGATTGAGCAAAGCGGAAATCGCTGCCAGCGTGCGGATAAGCATCGGAAAATTGACCACCAAAGAAGAGACCGATGTCGCCATTTTACGGATAGGCCAGGCGTTAGACACTTTGCTGGGCAGGGCTTGATACCCATGCATGCCTTCATGCCCAAGACTTGTTGAGGCAACATGTTTAAAACTTCAACAAAAGGTTCATAAGTTATTGTATCAAAGGGGCGGCCGGCACATTAAATTTGTCCCTTATCACTTTATGTATCCCCTGCAGTTCACCGGACAGATTCTTCAACGCTACGGCTTGCCCACCGGGCATTTCGTCCGCGAGGAGACGGAGAATCTCCGAGAACTCGTCATGGAGCTTGCGCACGCTTTTGAGTCGCCGGATCAATTCGACCCGAGGGTATTCCTGGATTTTCCTCCCGAGCTTGTGGTGGACTATATACGCAGAACCCACAGGCTTTATCTATTCCGCAAGTTGCCCGAAATGGAGCAGAGCATCGAACTATTGCTGGGAGATTACCAGAGCGGGCATCCGTTGCTCACCATCCTGCACGACTTTTACTCCTCTTACAAGTTATCGCTCAGCCTGCACATCTGCGAAGAAGAACAACACCTGCTTCCCTTTGTGGATTATCTGATCCGTGCTCACAAAAACGGCTTCGACAGCTACGATTACCTCAAGCAGAGCAAGCGGTATGTGTTGGAAGAGTTCGAGGACGATCATCACGATGATTCGGAGAGGAGTCTGGATGAAATACGTGCGACCATTGCCATGTATGAGCCTCCTGTTACGAACGAAACGCCCTACCGTATACTCCTGAAGCAAATGGAGAACTTTTCACTTGACCTCCACATACACGGAAAAATCGAAGACCTGGTGCTGCTGCCGTTGATGAAAGAGATCCAGCAGGACCTGGACAAGGAATTCAACCGACGCATTCCACTGACCTGAATCAATTCTATAAAAAAGCCCGGAAATTCCGGGCTTTGATTTTTTGATCGGTAATGCCTTAAAAATCTTCGTTGAATTTGAGTTCCTGGTTGGCACGATCCACACCGACGCCGGCCTTCTTGTATTCAGACACACGCTTTTCGAAGAAGTTGGTCTTGCCCTCAAGGGAAATGGTCTCCATGAAGTCGAAGGGATTGGCGCTGTTGTATACTTTCGGGTAACCCAGCGAATTCAACAAACGGTCGGCAACGAACTCGATGTACTGGCGCATCAAATCGGCATTCATACCGATCAGTTTCACCGGCAGGGCATCGGTGACGAATTCCTGCTCGATGCGGACAGCATCGGTGATGATGGCCGTAACCTCCTCTTGTGTAAGCTTGTTTTTCAGCATGCCGTAAAGCAGGCAGGCGAAGTCGCAGTGCAGGCCTTCATCGCGTGAGATGAACTCGTTCGAAGTCGCCAGTCCGGGCATCAGACCACGCTTCTTCAACCAGAAAATCGAACAGAAAGAGCCGCTAAAGAAGATTCCTTCTACGGCAGCGAAGGCCACCAGACGATGTACGAAGGAACCGTTGTCGATATAACGCAGGGCCCAGTCGGCTTTCTTCTTGACACAGGGCACCGTTTCGATGGCGTTGAACAAGCGGTGCTTCTCGGCAGGATCCTTCACATAGGTGTCGATCAGCAAAGAGTACATCTCGGAATGGATGTTCTCGATCATGATTTGGAATCCGTAAAAACAACGCGCTTCCGGAAGCTGTACCGCATTCATCATGTTGACAGCCAGGTTTTCATTCACAATTCCGTCGCTGGCGGCAAAGAATGCCAGTACATGTGTGATGAAATGTCGCTCACCTTCTGACAATCGCTCCCAATCCTTCAGGTCTACCGAAAGGTCAACTTCCTCCGCTGTCCAAAAACTGTTTTCTGCCTGCTTGTACATTTCCCAGATTTTATCGTACTTGATGGGAAAGAGTACGAACCGGTCTTTGTTTTCCTGCAATAAAATTTCGTCAGCAATATTGTTGATGGACATGGATAAGAGTTAATTAGACTGTAAGGTGGATGGTGAAGCCGTAAAAAACCGGGCCTCACAAAAGAAAGTAAAACCAAATTCTCAGACAAAAAAATACTTCGTTTGTTTTGAACACAAAAAGTGTTCATTGTTGGAAAGGACTGCAAGGGGCTGAACAGCAAAGCAAGAAGTTTCTGCATGAAAAAAGCCGGACTGAGATCAGTGCCGGCTGGAATGTTGATACTGGAGGATGTATTATCCCAGGTATGCTTTCAGCAATTTATTGCGTGAATTCTGGCGAAGTGTTTTGATGGCCTTCTCCTTGATTTGGCGTACACGCTCACTGGTCAAATCGAATTTCTCCCCGATTTCTTCCAGCGACAATCCGTGTTGAATGCCAATTCCGTAGAACATCTTGACGACATCCTGCTCCCTTTCGCTCAAGGTGGCGAGAGAACGGTTGATTTCTTTCTGCAAAGATTCGTTGATCAGTGCAGAGTCCGCACCGGGACTATCACCATTTTCGAGCACATCCAGCAATGTAGAGTCTTCTCCCTGAATCAGGGGCGCATCCATGGAAACGTGTTTCCCCGGCATTTTCATGGTATTTGCCACCTTGTCCATGGGCAAATCAAGCACCGCGCTCAACTCCTCCGGACTGGGTTCACGCTCGAATTTCTGTTCGAGTTCAGAAAAAGCCTTTTTAACCTTGTTGGCTGCTCCTAACTGATTGAGCGGCAAACGAACAATGCGCGCCTGTTCGGCGAGGGCCTGCATGATGCTCTGACGGATCCACCAAACAGCATAGGAAATGAACTTGAAACCACGGGTTTCGTCGAACTTCTTAGCCGCCTTGATGAGACCGAGATTTCCCTCATTGATCAAATCGGGCAAGCTAAGGCCTTGTGTTTGATATTGTTTGGCTACAGATACAACGAACCTGAGGTTGGCCCTTACGAGCTTTTCCAGGGCACGCTGGTCACCTTGCCGTATTCTCCTTGCCAGTTCAACTTCTTCCTGGGCAGTGATGAGTTCTTCTTTACCGATTTCCTGCAGGTACTTCTCAAAAGACGCGCTTTCGCGGTTGGTAATGGATTTTGTAATTTTTAGCTGACGCATATCTTACTGTTTTTTAACACGTTGCACACGAAAAGCCCTTAAGCGGGGGTCATCTGAACAGGGGTGCAATTTACACATTTAATCGAGGCTGTCAATACCTAATATTAATGAAAACTTAAAATAACTAACCGCCAGATGTTTAATTCCATTTTCCTGGGCTTTCTGCCTATACGGTTTCACGGCCGGCTGTTGATAAGAATCCGGTCTGTGCCGGAAACTTCCATCTGCATACCAGTAATTTAGCATCAGGAAATCATCACCGCAATCATGCCCATCACTTTCGGTCAATACCAGGAATTGCAGAAACTCGAGTCGACTTTTAACCAGCTGGAAATTCTCGCCGAGCGCCTCCATCTTGACCTGGACGATCTGAGTTGTTGGTCGGAGTTCCCTAACCTGCATGAGGTTCAACAACGGGAACTTCAGAAAAAAAGTATTGAACGGGGTGCTGTTTTCAGCTCAACACAACAGGCGGTAGAAAGAAAAAAATAAAGCCATCATTTCAGCTTAGGCTGATAGGTGATTTTTCAGTATTTTTTCACTGCCAATCATTTACCATCTGATGTTCAGGTCTGTTGCCAGGAAAAATGTATGGCTGTCCTTCATGGCAGCCTGTTCGTTGCTGTTCTCTGTGCAACTGGTCATGGCGCAGGAACCGGACATTACGGAACTCCTGAACAATGACAATTCATACAATTTCCTACACCCTGAACAAAAGCTGCCCGGCAAATTGGCCACCAAGGCAGAGCCTTTATACCGGCGCAACCTGCAACAGGCAAAGTCCGCTGACGATGACGAAAATATCCTATTCGCGGCTTCACGGCTTGGCTGGATCATCCTTCAAAAAGGAGATGCTGCTAAAGCGCTGAGCTATTTTCAGGAAGGGATTGCAGCGGCAGCCAGGCTTAAAAAAACGGAAGCCCGGGCCTTGCTGCATCTGCAATGCGGTATCGCTCAGCAGCAACTACAGAAATATCAGGATGCCAGTATCAGTTACGGTGAAGCCGATCAGTTGACAGATCCTGAAAAGCAACCCAGAATACATGCATGGCTGCTGGCCAAGCAAGGTGAGTGCCAGGTGGCCCTTAAGCAACCAGACCTCGCCGAGGCCTATTTTCTACGCGCCGCAAAAATCTATGCCAATAAAAATCATGTGCTTCCTGCAGCCGTTTGCCTGAAAGGTGCCGGAGAAGCCCAGCTTCGGAAAAATGAATATACCCGAGCCAAAGAATCCTTTGAAGCCGCCATCCGAAGCATCCAACCCAATAAGGAAAGAGAACTGCTTGCCCAATTATACAGAGACCTGGGCCTTGTGGATTTCAAACGCAACGATTTTGAAGCGGCCATTGCGGGCTTCAATAAAAGTCTGGGCTACGACAACCAATTACTGGTACATAAATTACTGAAAGACGCCTACCTGCAGGCCTTCACGCTGTACAGCTTCAAGGACAATTTTAAAAAAGCGGACTTCTACCATGAAAAGTACCGAACGCTAAAAGATTCCCTGGATGTTCTGCCGGAAATCGCCGGTAACAAACCCGATGCCCAACGTTCACTGGCGGAAAAAGAGTACATCATTGAATTGTTGCAAAAACAATACGAAGATGTTTCGTCGCGTTCTCAATCCCAGCAACTGGAACTCAGCAGCATCATCACAAAGACAGACCTGGAACTGCAACAAAAAGAACTTGCCCTCGAAGAGAAAACAGCGGAACTCGAAGTGCTGACCAAGGAAAAGGCCGTGAGGGAACGAGACCTCGCACGGAAGGAATTGCTCATCACCAAACAGCAACATACCCGCAATATCCTCCTGGCCATTGCGGCATTCGCACTGATACTTCTGTTTTTCATGTTCAACGGCTATAAAAGCAAGAAAAAATCAAACCAGCGCCTGAAAGCATCCAACTTGGAACTGGAACAGACACTGCAACAGTTACGTGCCACACAGGACAAGCTGATCCAAAGTGAAAAAATGGCCTCGCTCGGACAACTCACCGCAGGCATCGCTCATGAAATCCAAAACCCCCTCAATTTCGTCAATAATTTTTCCGAGGGAGCCACGGAGTTGATGGATGAGCTGTCTACCATAAACGACCCCGTGGAAAAGGAAGAGCTCATGGCAGACCTACGGGAAAGCCTGCAGAAGATACACCACCATGGCAAGCGTGCCGAAAAAATCGTGAAGAGTATGCTCCAGCACAGCCGCCAGGGTAGCGGTGAAAAGGAGTTGACAGACCTTAATCAATTGCTGCGCGACGCCGTCCACCTCGCCTACCACGGGACAAGGGCCACCTACAAAGATTTCCAATGCACCATTGAAGAAACATTGGCGTCAGACTTACCCAAAATCGCCGTGGTACCACAAGACCTCAACCGCGTATTCCTGAACATCGCCAACAATGCCTTTTACGCCATGCGGGAAGCGACGCTTGCTTCTCCGGGACGTAAAAACATCTTCAGCATCAGCAGTACGTCTGTTAACAGCACAGCGGTTCTGCAACTGAAAGATAACGGTACGGGTATCCCCAAAGAAGTCGCCGCTCGTATCTTCCAGCCTTTTTTCACAACGAAACCCACCGGACAGGGTACTGGCCTCGGACTGAGCATGTGTTACGACATCGTCACTAAAATCCACCAGGGCAGCATTGAACTGGAGTCGGTAGAAAACGAATACAGTTTATTCACCATCCATTTGCCCACCACCAACTGATCATGGCTCTACGCATTCTGATTGTTGACGACGAAGCGGATGTCGAACTCCTGTTCCGGCAGCGTATGCGCAAGGCCGTACGGGAGGGATTACTCCAGCTCGAATTCGCCTTCAGTGGCGAGGAAGCCATTCAACGGTTGAACAGCAATGAACATACCGATGTAGCGCTCATACTTTCGGACATCAATATGCCGGGTATGTCGGGCTACGAACTGCTGGAAAAAATCAAATCGGCTCACCCGTCCATGAAAGTAGTCATGGTGACGGCCTACGGGGACGAGCAGTACAGGGAGAAAGCACGGCAATTGGGTGCGGACGATTTCATCACCAAGCCCATCGATTTCAAGCAAATCGAAGACATCATTCAATCGTTCGGACATCCTTGAAACTATCCGTCCACACCCGACTGCTGATCTGCTGGCTATTGCTCCTGGCATCGACCTGCGCATCCGCACAAAAGGACTCCATCGTTCTGCTGAACGTCAGTCTCATCCACCCCGAAAAGCCCTTGATGTACACCCGGGTAAACAATGTACTGCTACTGAAAGGACAATTGCCCGGTCACAATATACGCATTGAACGAAGTGCCGGACCAATTACCTTAAGGCCGGGCACCTCCTTGTCCGCCGTGCTACAATACGACTCCACGGGCACGGATACCATACGTGTATTCGCCGACGACCTGCTTGTGCTGGAAAAAACATACATGGTAGAAACATCGGGGGCGCTCAGTGTCCGTCTTTCCAAACAACGCAAGGATACGCTGACGGCGGAGGAACTCTGCAATGCCGGAGGATTGGAATGGACCATGCCCGGTACCGATTACCGACCTGCTTCGAAAATCACAGGTGCACGGATCACCGTTCAACTTCCCCATGGCAAGCGCGGCAGCGTTTTCCGATTGGAGGGCAACCGATTCTCACCGGAAATCATCAATCATTTCAAAACGCTGAACAGCGGATCGACCATACTTTTCGACGAATGCACCACCAATAAACAGGAAGACCTGATACAGTCAGGGTCTTTAAAGGTCATCCTCCGTTGAAAGACGCCTCCATCATGAATACCACCGACCCCACACACATACTTTTTGTAGACGACGAACCCGACCTGGAACCGCTTGTTCGGCAACGTTTCCGCAAGCAACTCAAATCGGGAGAGATCTGCCTGAGCTTCGCTTTGAACGGCAAGGAGGCCCTGAGGATGCTGGAAAGCGACCCCAGCATAGGGATTATCGTGACTGACATCAATATGCCGGTAATGGACGGCTTGACCTTGCTGAACGAGATCCGTGCGCTGCAGTCCCCCCGCCGGGTGATCGTAGCATCGGCCTATGGAGACATGACGAATATTCGGACAGCCATGAACCGTGGCGCTTACGATTTTGTCACCAAGCCGATAGACTTCTCTGACCTGGAAACCACGCTGCAGAAAACAATCCGTGACCTGAGTGTATTGCTGGAGGGGATATCGGCCAAGGAACACCTGCAGGAAGCGGTGGAAGAAAAGGAGATGGCGGAAAAGAGCGCACAGTTCAAACAGCAATTTCTGGCCAATATGAGCCACGAGATCCGCACGCCCCTCAACGCCATCCTGGGTATGAACCACCTCTTGCTGGAAAAATCACCGAGGGAAGATCAGCTGCGTTACCTTACCTCCATGCAGCAAGCCGGCAACAACCTGCTCCATATCATCAACGATATCCTGGACATCTCCAAAATCGAAGCGGGCAAAATCCAGCTCGAACACATCGATTTCAATCTCCGGGAGACCGCAGAAGGGGTTTACCAGACATTGCACTTCCAGGCCGAAAAAAAACAGATCTCCCTGCACGTCGATATAGACAAACTAGCGCCGGAATGGATAAAGGGAGACCCCACCCGGCTCACCCAAATCCTCACCAATCTGGTCGGTAATGCTATCAAATTCACTCCTGATGGCGGAAAGATAGACCTACGAGTCCAGATGGAAAACCAAGGAGATGCTGACTGGCTGAAATTCGAAGTGGAAGATACCGGCATCGGTATCTCGCCCGAGCACCTCTCCAAGATCTTCGAAAGCTTCTCGCAGGAAAGCAGCGATACTACGCGGAAGTTCGGCGGTACGGGACTGGGGTTGACCATTTGCAAGCAGCTGGTCGAGTTGCAGGGCGGAAGCCTGCAAGTGAAGAGCACCAAAGGAAAAGGTACCACATTCTGGTTCCTGCTGCCCTGCGTTGAAGGGCAAGCTGTAGAAAAAAAGAAGCCAGGCTTCATCGCGAACAGCGATAAAAAAATGGTAGTGCTGCTGGCCGAAGACCAGCCCATGAACCAGATGGTCGCCACGGATACGCTCGAAGTACTGTTCCCGGGCATCTCCATCGATATCGCCAACAACGGAGAAGAGGCGGTGCAGATGGCAGCTGTGAAGGCCTACGATATCATCCTGATGGATGTGCACATGCCACAAAAGGACGGGTACGATGCCACAAGGGAAATAAGGGCCTCCGCCGGGATGAATGCCCGCACGCCCATCCTCGCACTTACCGCCAATGCAGTGAAGGAGGAAATCGACAAGTGTCTTGCCGCAGGAATGAACAGGCACCTGGCCAAACCCTTTGATCCGGAAAAGCTGCGGAGCAGTATTCTTGAGCTCAGCTCCGATAGGATGGAGTAATAGCCCGCCATTCGGGGATTCCTGCATATTGGAGAATAATGGTAATTTTACGGCATGGAACAGCAAGGGCCACTTACCGACCTCTCTTATCTGCGCAGCCTCACCGGCGGAGCACCGGATAAAATGGCCAAGTATATCCGTATGTTTTTGACCGGCGCACCGATCAGCATACAACAAATGGACCTGTACCATATGAGCAAGGATTGGTCAGGTTTACGGCAAACGGCCCACGCCCTCAAACCCCAGCTGGGTTATTTCGGTGCAAAAAATTCAGAACACCTCGTGAAGGAAATCGAACGCCTCTCAGGTGAACAAACCGAGCTTGAACGCATCCCCGAGCTGCTGGAAAATTTCCGTAAGCAATTCGCTCTCATAGAATCCGAACTTGAACAGTCGCTGCGGGAAATCGGCGTCTGATTCCTTACCGTCTCCATCATAACCTACACGCTCCTATCCTACCAACCATGGCAAAGACACTTGTATTCATCGTTGACGACGAACCTTTGCAAAGAGACATGCTCAAAGACCATCTTGGAAACATGTCCGGCTATGAAATCCATGATTTCCCGACAGGTGAAGAGTGCCTTGCAGCTGCACGGGTGCGTCCTCCGGGAATCGTTTTTCTGGACTACAACCTGGATTCACAGGTAAAGGATGCGATGGATGGCCTCGACGTGCTCCGGGAATTGAAGAAACTGGATGCTGCCATGGAAGTGGTCATGATTTCGGGACAAGATAAAATCGATGTGGCGGTGAACTCGATGAAATACGGGGCGTTCGACTACATCGTAAAGGGAGAGGGTGCCTTTGTAAGGGCGGAAAAAGCGGTGTTCAACATTTACCGCTACCATAAATTACAAGGCAATGCGAGCCGCTACAAACGGCTGATGCTTTTCTTCGGCATCGGCATGGCCATGATGATATGTCTTGTAATCTATCTGCAAACAGCTGGCTATATCCGTAGCAGTCCGGGCTGGTTCTGATCCGTATTTCTTTACTGCAATCCCTGACGAATACCCTTCCACAAACCCTGCGCACCGTAAAGTGAAAACGGTGCATCACGTTTTTCAGAGACCTCTCGTCAGCACGTACACTGCTGCCCCGGCAAGATAGCCGATCAGGGCATAGAAACTGATTTTACGCAGGTACCAGGTGAAGGATATTTTTTCCATTCCCATGGCAGCCACCCCCGCAGCAGAACCGATGATGAGGATACTGCCTCCGGTCCCTGCGCAGTAGGCCATGTACTCCCAAAGAAAATCATCCATCGGATAGGTGGCCAAATCGTACATGCCCATGCTGGCGGCTACGAGCGGCACATTGTCCACAATAGCAGAAAGCAATCCGATGCCGGTGACGATGGCGGTCAGGTTGCCGATACGCTGGTTCATCCAGGTGGCAAGGTGCTCAAGGATGTGTGCACTTTCGAGGGCGCCGATGGCCAACAGGATACCGAGGAAGAACAATACGCTTTGGGTATCGATGCGCTGAAGGGCGCGGGAAACGGAATAGTACTCCTTCTGCTCATCCTGCTTACGGCGGTGGATGTACTCAACAACCGCCCACAAGGCACCAAGGCCCAGCAATATACCCATGAAGGGCGGGAGGTGGGTGATGGTCTTGAATACCGGCACGAAGAGCAAGGCACCGAGACCAATTGCAAAAACGGTATTGCGTTCACGTTGTGTGGTCAGCGAAACCTTTTCTTCCTGCGTATCCATCGGCTCCACCGTTCCCTTTATCCGCCGGGCGGCAAAGAACAATGGAATGAACAAACACACTACCGCTGGTAGAAAAACGGTCTTGATGATATTCACCGCACTGATTTGTCCGCCGATCCAAAGCATGGTGGTCGTGACGTCTCCGATGGGCGACCAGGCGCCGCCGGCATTGGCGGCAATCACGATCATACCGGCGAAGAGCATACGGTCTTCGGTGTCGCGCAACACCTTTCTCGCCAGGGAAACCATGACGATGGTGGTAGTGAGGTTGTCGAGCACCGCAGAAAGAAAAAAAGCGATAATACTGATGATCCACAGCAAGCGGCTCTTATCACGGGTATGTATAGCCGAGGTGATGATGGAGAAGCCGTCGTGCGCATCGACCAGCTCAACGATGGTCATGGCGGCAAGCAGGAAGAACAGTATTTCGGCTGCTGCACTGACATGGTGCTCCAGGGCCGAGGTGACAACTTCGGTACCGGCATCCCCCAGCATCATGTAAACAGTCCATACCAGCACCCCGGTGAGCAGGGCCGAGGCGGACTTATTGACCTTGAGGGGATGCTCCAGGGTGATGCAGAGGTAACCCAGGGCAAAGAGTGCAATCAGCAATACTTCCATAGTGCTGCAAATTAACACGATTCCTGTGAATCCTGCGACCACAGACGCCATCATTCCGGGAACGCCCCCTACGTTTTTGGACGGATACCGATTATTGGCTATGTTTGAACAAACTTGAAATACGCATATGAGTAATAAAGAAAACTGGGGCTCCCGCGTTGGTCTGGTACTGGCTATGGCCGGCAACGCCGTAGGACTCGGCAACTTCCTGCGCTTTCCCGTGCAGGCTATTCAAAACGGAGGCGGAGCCTTCATCATTCCCTACCTTGTCTGCTTTCTCATCATGGGCATTCCGCTGCTCTTCGTGGAATGGTCGATGGGCCGCTTCGGCGGAAAATACGGGCACCACAGCACCCCGTTTATACTTGATTCGATGGACCCGAAACGTGTTTTCTGGAAATACATCGGGGTATTCGGCATCTTCACCAACCTGGCGGTTGCAGCCTATTACTGCTACTTAGAGTCCTGGACATTGGCCTATATGTGGCACTCCGTGGACGGCAGCTTTGGCGGACAGACCGCAGACCAAATCGCTTCCTTCTTCGGAAATTATATCAGCTTGGGCGGTGGTGGCGGAGAAACAATTTTTTTCTGGCTGTTCTGCCTTGTCCTAAACACCTGGATCCTATCCAAAGGTTTGAGCGGAGGAGTGGAGAAGGTCGCTAAAATCGGCATGCCCTTGCTGATCCTTTTCGGCATCCTGCTTGCCATCAAAGGTATCTCCCTGAAGGCCGGCGAAGAGGGCGCACTCTTTGACGGTACTGTAGGACTCAATTTCCTCTGGACACCCAATTACGATTCGATCTGGTCAGCCAAGGTATGGCTGGCTGCCGCCGGCCAGATTTTCTTCACCCTCTCGGTAGGAATGGGCTCCATCCAGTGCTATGCCTCCTACGTACGCTCCAAGGACGATATCGCTCTCAACGCCATGAGTGCCGGCTGGATGAACGAGTTCGTGGAAGTGGTACTCGGAAGTTCCATCCTCATCCCGATCGCCATCGGCTATCTGGGCATCGACCAGGTGGTGGAACTCACCAAGACCGGAGGTCTGGGACTCGGATTCAAAACCCTGCCGTACCTGTTCCAGCAATGGGGCCCTACCCTCGCAGCTTTCGCCGGTGTGATGTGGTTCGGCCTGCTCTTTTTCGCAGGCATTACTTCGTCGCTGGCGATGGGCACGCCCTGCATGGGATTCCTCATGGATGAGTTCGGATGGAAGCGTGAGCGATCCGCCTGGGCCTTCGGTGCCGCCATCCTGTTGCTGGGACTCCCCACCGTGCTGTTCTTCAACGAAGGAGTATTCGACGAATACGATTACTGGGCTGGTACCGTTTCGCTGGTGGTTTTCGCCCTGGCTGAAATCATCCTCTTCGCCTGGGTCTTCGGCATGGACAAAGGATGGAAAGAAATCAATATGGGTGCCGACATCAAGGTGCCGACCGCCTTCCGTTTCATCATACAGTTCGTTACGCCCCTGATGTTAGGATGGGTGTTCATTGCCAGCATACCGGACATCTGGAAAAAAATCACCAATGCGGACCTCAAAGAAAAGCTCGCCGCCTCGACCGACCCGGCACAGATCCAAGCACTCAACGAACAGATGGCCTACCTCAACGGCAGTAGAGTGTTGCTCGTCGGTATTTTCGTAGCTGTCAGTTATCTGGTCTATATCGCTTATAAAAAACGACTCAAAGAAGGGAGGACAACCACCGCATGAACTCAGAAGCACTCATCATGATGATTGGAGCGGAGCTCATCATCACCGCCGTGACCGTATATTTCTTTGTCAAGGTATTGACCATCCCGAAAAAGCAGGAACCGGACTCTTACACCGAAAACTGACAAGGAACACAGCCGATTCAACGCCGGGCACTTTCCCGGCTTGCATTCTGCATCTCCTATACCCTGCTTTGTGAAATCCCTACGCTCCTCCACCTTGTTACGCGCCGGAATTGCCGGTCTGCTCCTGGTGTTTTTGCTCCAGGCAGGTGGATGGATGTTGCTTTTCCATGGCCACCAATGCGCCAAAGAACGATTGCGCATGGATCCCGAACTACTGCGCCACTACAGTGTTCAGACCTTTCATTTTTCGTCCGAAGCTTACGCCGCATTACGTGTTGGAGAAGACGAATTCAGGTACGAAGGACAGATGTACGACGTGGTCTCCCTCCATGCCGACCGGGGAGTGCTCATCGTATATGCATACCGTGATATGGAGGAGGAATCCCTGCTGGATGAAATCCGTCGTCTGGTTGCCAATAGCCACGATACAACGGGAAAAACCGGCGGACTGCTTCAACAATTGCTGGGCACACTCTACGCCATACCGCCTGCACTGCAATGCTGTGCACCCGATACGTTTGTCACCATTGATTTTTCAGCTTTCAGGCTGAGAGGAGAAGTCTCTGCCCTGAACGATGTCAGTACGCCTCCGCCCGATGGACGGATGATGGCCGGGTGATTCTTCAGTCTCCCGGAGGATCCCTTTTCTCCTGTATTCAACTTCCATTCCACATCGCATGAAAAAAATCATTGGATGGACGCTGGCATGCTTTTGTCAGTTTCAACCCGTATGGGCGCAGCAAACGCCTCCCGATACCGCCCTGAGCAATTCACTCAACGAAGTGGTCATTTCCGCTAACAAAGGCGAAGAAACACGCAGAACTGTTGCGCAGCAGCTGCAATTGCTGAACGCCCGACAGATTCAACAGGCGCAGGCACAGACCACCGCCGATCTGTTGTCGAACACGGCCGGAGTATTCGTACAACGCAGCCAGATGGGGGGCGGCTCGCCCGTACTCCGCGGCTTCGAAGCCAGCCGTATCCTGCTGGTAGTGGACGGTGTCCGTATGAACAACCTCATCTACCGTTCGGGGCATTTGCAAAACATCCTGAGTGTGGACAACAATAGCCTGGAACGCCTGGAAGTGCTTTTCGGTCCTGCCTCCACCGTATACGGAAGCGATGCGCTGGGAGGAGTGGTGCATCTTTATACGCAGACGCCGAAGTTCTCCGATGAAAAAACACGGACCGGCGTGAACGCCTTCACGCGCTTCGGTACGGTGAACGCTGAAAAAACCGCGCATGCCGATTTCCAGTTCGGAGGAAGAAATATTGCGTCCTTTACCTCCTTTACCATTTCCGATTTCGGGGATGTACGCGGCGGGGCCAATCAAAATCCCTTTTACACCGGGGAATACGGCACACGGCCGTTTTACGTGCAGACCATTAACGGACAGGACTCACTGGTACCTAACAGTGACCGCTATGTGCAAACTGCCAGTGGTTACCGTCAAATCGACCTGATACAAAAAATCCTCTACCGTACCGACGACCAGGCAACGCACGGACTCAACCTGCAATACTCCACCACGAACGATGTGCCCCGGTACGACCGTCTCACGGATGAGGAAGGCGATGGCCTGAAGTATGCCGAATGGTATTACGGACCCGCCGATCGTTTACTCATTGCCTATGACTACAACAGACGGATGAGCTCCGGTTTTTTCCGGCAACTGCAGGCCGGTGTCAATTATCAGATTGTTGAGGAAAGCAGGCACCAGCGGAGATTCGGAAGTCCGCTCCTGCAACACCGCTACGAAGAAGTGGGCGTTGCCGGTGGGCACATCAACCTGCGGCATGTTTCGGCGACCCATTCACTCACCGCCGGCATCGACTTCCAGTTCAACACCCTTACATCTACTGCCGAGGAGGAAAACATCCAGACAGGTGTTATCGGTAAGCTGGACACCCGTTATCCGGACGGCAACAACAGCATGATGAACGTTGCCGGTTTCCTTTCCCATACATGGAAAATCAACAACGAACTCACCCTGACCGATGGATTCAGGGTGGGGTACTCCAGACTGCGCTCCGATTTCAACGACACTACTTTTTTCCGCTTTCCTTTCCGGGAAGTCAATCAAGACAATATGGTGTATTCAGGCAGTGCAGGACTGATCCACATTGTCAACGATGACCTGAAGCTCTCGGCATTGATCAGCACCGGATTCAGGGTACCCAATGTGGACGATCTCGCCAAGGTGTTTGAAACAGCACAGGGATCGGTCATCGTACCGAACGAATCCATACGTCCGGAGAAAACAATCTCGGGCGAAATGGGCATCACCAAGATTTATGACGGGAAAACAAGCTGGGAAAACACGGTGTATTATACCAGCTTTTACGATGTGATTGTGACCGATGATTTCACCTATCAGGGGAAAGACTCCATCCTGTACGATGGAGTACTCAGCAGGGTGCTTGCCAATCAAAACAAAGACCGCGCCTATATCTATGGATTCTCGTCTGCTTACAGGGCCCGACTGCAGGAGGATTTTACGTTCACGCTGCAGGCCAGTTATACCTTCGGGAGAGTCAAGACCGACAGCAGCGATGCTCCGCTGGACCACATCCCTCCATTCCATGCACGGATGAGCATTCAATACAACCGCGAAAAATTCAGTGGAGAGTTCTTTGTCAATTACAATGGTTGGAAACGGCTCCGGGATTATTCCGACAGCGGAGAGGACAATCTGCAATATGCCACTCCGCAGGGTATGCCCGCCTGGATGACGGCCAACTTGCGGCTGTCGTACAAATTAAGCCGCACACTGCATGTGCAGATGGGTATCGATAACCTTTTCGATACGCAGTACAGGGTCTTTGCGAGCGGCATCAATGGTCCGGGTAGGAATATTTTCGGCACCTTGCGTCTGGCGATGTAAACACGGGAGGGCACATTGGATTTTTCTAGTACCACGGGCACCAAGGTATAGAGGGGCACGGAGGTTGGTACAGTGACAATGAACGGGCAGCCAGGGCGGGGATCCGCATAATCCATTGAAATACCTCAAAAACTACACGAACAAAGGCCTTTGCGAATGTGTTAAGGATATAGCTGTCAGCACGTTTCCTGATCTTCGACAGCCAGTCCTTTCGGTAGTTCTGTTTACATTAAATTTGCTTCCCCAGCAAAAAACACAATCTTCTATATATGGAACACAACACATCCAATGGCTCCGGCGGCAAATGCCCTTTCACCGGTGCCATCTCCAAGCCGGTAGCCGGCGGAGGTACCAGCAACCGTGAATGGTGGCCCAATCAGCTCAACCTGAACATCCTCCACCAGCATGCTCCGGCATCAAACCCGATGGATCCGGATTTCGACTACGCCAAGGCGTTTCAATCGCTGGACTATGCCGCACTGAAAAAAGACCTTACCGACCTCATGACCGACTCGCAGGAATGGTGGCCGGCCGATTGGGGTCACTACGGCGGGTTTTTCATCCGCATGACCTGGCACAGTGCAGGAACATACAGAACCTCTGACGGCCGCGGAGGCGGTGGCACAGGCAATCAGCGTTTTGCTCCCATCAACAGCTGGCCCGACAACGGCAACCTCGACAAAGCCCGTCGCCTGCTTTGGCCCATCAAGCAGCAATACGGTCAGAAGATCTCCTGGGCCGACCTGATGATCCTTGCCGGCAATGTGGCGCTGGAATCCATGGGCTTCAAAACCTTCGGATTCGCAGGTGGAAGGGAAGATATATGGCAACCCGAAGAGGACATCTACTGGGGGTCGGAGACCGAGTGGCTGGGCGACAAACGCTACAGCGGCGACCGCGAATTGGAAAATCCACTTGCGGCCGTCCAGATGGGATTGATCTATGTGAATCCCGAAGGGCCGAACGGCAATCCGGATCCGGTAGCCTCCGGCCGTGATGTGCGTGAGACATTCGGACGCATGGCCATGAACGACGAGGAAACCGTGGCCCTCGTGGCAGGTGGCCACACCTTCGGTAAGGCTCACGGTGCGGGAGATCCGAAACGCGTAGGAGCTGAACCGGAAGGGGCGCCGATCGAAGCCCAGGGCTTCGGCTGGATCAATTCGTTCGGTACCGGCAAAGGCGTACACACTACTACCAGTGGCATCGAGGGAGCATGGAAACCGAACCCGACAAAATGGGACAACGGTTACTTCGATATGCTCTTCGGTTACGAATGGGAACTGACCAAGAGTCCTGCAGGTGCGCATCAATGGGTGGCTAAAAACTGCAAACCAGAGCACCTTATTCCTGATGCACACGATCCGAGCAAGAAGCATCCTCCCATGATGACCACCGCCGACCTTTCGTTGCGTTTCGATCCGGCCTATGAAAAAATTTCCTTTGCCGATGCCTTCGCACGTGCATGGTTCAAGTTGACGCACCGCGATATGGGACCCAAGGCGTTGTACCTCGGCCCCGAAGTACCGGCCGAAGACCTCCTCTGGCAAGATCCGATTCCGGCGGCTCCGCGTCCCGGACTGAACGATGCCGATGTAGCTGCGCTCAAGGAAATGATCCTAGCCTCCGGTCTCAGTGTAAGCCAGATGGTTTCGGTTGCCTGGGCCTCAGCCTCCACCTTCCGTGGTTCTGACAAACGCGGAGGAGCTAACGGTGCGCGTATACGACTCGCTCCACAAAAATTCTGGGAAGTCAACAATCCCTCAAAACTGAGCACTGTGCTCTCGGTACTTGAAGGCATTCAAACCACCTTCAACAGCAGCGGAAGCCAGGTCAGCATGGCGGACCTTATCGTCCTGGCCGGATGTACGGGAGTGGAAAAAGCCGCAGCTGATGCCGGAACTCCCGTCAGCGTACCCTTCACTCCTGGTCGCGGCGATGCCACGCAGGAGCATACAGACGTTGAGTCTTTCTCGGTCCTCGAACCACAGGCGGATGGATTCCGCAACTATGCGAAGAGAGCGTATTCCGTTCCAGGCGACAAAATGCTGATCGACCGTGCACAACTGCTGACCCTGAGCGCCCCTGAAATGACTGTGCTGATTGGCGGCTTACGTGTACTGGGCGCCAACAGCGGAGACCATAAGCACGGTGTACTGACCACGCGCGAAGGACAGCTCAGCAATGACTTCTTTGTGCACCTTCTTGACATGGGTACCAGCTGGCACCCGGTGAGCGGAGCGCATGAACTGTACGAAGGCCGTGACCGTCAAAGCGGAGCGGTGAAGTGGACAGCCACCCGCGTAGACCTTGCCTTCGGGTCCAACTCACAACTGCGCGCATTGAGCGAAGTGTATGCACAGGCCGATAACAAGGGAAAATTCCTGAACGACTTCGTCAAGGCATGGACTAAGGTCATGAATCTGGACCGCTTCGATTTGAAGAAGTGATGCAATGAGAAAATGAGTAAAACCGGCTTCAAAAGAGCCGGTTTTTTTCATTGTATCCGGTAAGTGATGTAAGCAATCAATGGTTTTGGTTGGTCTGCATCCGTTTCAGACAACAATACCCGTATACATATATAACTTTGACTCTTGACGTTCACGAAGGGAAAGGAGTGACCGATACGGAATCCTTAGGCAAAGTAGAAAGCGTATAGCAAAAAGCACGTCACAGCAAGCCCAGGTCGCGGCATACCTTTTCGGCGGCCACCTGTTCTGCCTTTTTCTTGACATAATCGCTGGCTACCGTCTTCGCCTCTCCGTTGATGAGCAGCCGTATGGTGATCAGCCGCGTTTTCGCATCCTCGCTGACGGTCTCGAAAACCACGTTGTGTTTCTCGCGCTGCCCCCAGTTCAGAATGATGCTCTTGAAATTCTTCTCGGTCTGCTCTATTTCCAGCAGGTCGACATGCGGCTGTACGATGCGCTGCAAAAGATAGGCGCGGGTAAGGGTATAGCCCTTATCGAGATAAATGGCGCCGATGAAGGCCTCGAATGCATCGCCGTACATGCTGCGGTAGGTGCCGGGGCCGGCGTCTTTCTGCAGCAGCTGGTCGATACCGATCTTGACAGCGATGTGCTTGAGATTTTCACGGCTCACGATGCGGCTACGCATTTCCGTTAGAAATCCTTCGTCTTTGAAAGGGTATTTCTTGAACAACAGTTCGGCGATGACCGCACCGAGCACCGCATCCCCGAGGTATTCGAGCCGTTCGTTGCTGAGCCGGTTGCCTCCCGGACTTTCCAGGGCGAGAGAGCGGTGGCTGAAGGCGAGTTTGTACAACGCCATGTTGCCGGGATAAAAACCCAGGAGGCCATGCAGGGAACGGATGAATGCTTTTTCCTGTGCATCGGCCGTAAAATACAACCGGATCAGGGTTTGGAGCGCCAATGTCTACGCTTTATACTTCTTGACAATGATGGAGGCATTGTGGCCACCGAAGCCGAAGGTATTGCTGAGTGCCGCGTCCACGGTGCGCTTCTGCGGCGCGTTGAACGTGAAATTCAGTCCCGGATCAAAAGCGGGGTCGTCGGTGAAGTGATTGATGGTGGGAGGAACCTCATCGTGCACTACCGTGAGGATCGTAGCGATCGCTTCTATGGCACCGGCCGCACCCAGAAGGTGGCCGGTCATGGATTTGGTGGAGCTGATGTTGAGTTTGTACGCATCCTCTCCGAAAAGCTTCACAATGGCCTTGGCTTCACTGGGATCGCCCACAGGAGTAGAGGTGCCGTGCACATTGATGTAGTCGATGTCGGATGTCTGCAATCCCGCATCCTGCAGGGCATTGCGCATCACGTTGTAGGCGCCGAGTCCTTCGGGATGGGTTGCGGTGAGGTGGTACGCATCGGCACTCATTCCTCCACCACCCACTTCGGCATAGATCTTCGCACCGCGGGCCAGCGCATGTCCGAGTTCCTCGAGGACGATACATCCGGCACCTTCGCCCAATACAAAGCCGTCACGGTCGAGGTCGAAAGGACGGGATGCCGTTTCCGGACTATCGTTCCGCTCGGAAAGTGCGTGCATGGCACCGAAGCCACCGATACCTGCTTCGTTCACGGCTGCTTCACTGCCCCCGCTGAGGATCACATCGGCCATACCGAGCCGGATGTAATTGAAAGCATCGATTACCGCATTGGTAGAAGACGCACAGGCCGATACCGTACAGAAATTCGGACCACGGAATCCATAGCGCATGGAAATATGTCCCGCCGCTATGTCGGCAATCATCTTCGGGATGAAGAAAGGATTGAACCGGGGAGTACCGTCGCCCTTGGCAAAGCCTGAAACTTCGTCTAAGAAGGTGCGCAGACCTCCGATGCCGGAACCCCAGATGACACCGATCCTGTCGGGATCCGGTTGGGGAGCAAGAAGCCCGGCGTCCGTCACCGCTTCCTCACAGGCAGCAATTGCCAGCTGAGAAAAACGATCCAGCTTCCGGGCCTCTTTACGATCCAGGTAAGCACCCGGATCGAAATTCTTCACTTCACAGGCGAAACGGGTCTTGAACTTCGACGCATCGAAGAGGGTAATGGGTGTAGCTCCGCTCTTACCGCTTAGAAGCCCCGCCCAATAGTCCGCAACGTTGTTCCCAAGTGGCGTTAGAGCGCCCAACCCTGTGATTACTACGCGTTTCAGTTGCATACCGCGCCTGTTAAGCCGAAAAACCGATTATTTTACGTTGGCCGTAATGTAATCAACTGCCTGACCTACCGTAGAGATTTTCTCGGCCTGATCGTCAGGAATGGCAATGTTGAATTCCTTTTCAAACTCCATGATCAACTCCACGGTATCGAGGGAGTCAGCTCCAAGGTCGTTGGTAAAGCTGGATTCGTTGGTGATTTCGCTTTCGTCAACTCCTAATTTGTCAACGATAATGGCTTTTACACGTGATGCAATGTCAGACATTGTTCTGTAGAATTGGTTTAGACAGGGGGCAAAAGTAATAAAATATAGAATTGAACTGCATGTAAATTTAATGCACTGAATTTCAGCGATTAAATAATAAAAACGGGGGCTTGTGCCGTTGAACTCCTGACAAGTGATGCCTGTAAAGCACAACAAAAAACGCTGCCGGAGCAGCGTTCGCGTTTATCAGGGCTTGACATGTCCCCAGTTCTCACCGCTCTTGATGCGGTACAACTGCATTTCAGAGATTCCGAAATGGTCGGCAATCTGCTTCATGGTCTTCACCCGCTTTTTGTCGCTGATCATCTGCTTTATCTTCTTGACGATCACGTCGGTCAGTTTGTGTCCTTTTTTACGGTTGATGGAACGATAGGCCAATACCGCGGGGCTTTTTTGCTGGTGCGCTTCCATTTCTTCTTTGGAGGCCCATTTCAGGTTTTTAGCGCGGTTGTCTTCCTTATTGTAATTGAGATGGATCACATAAATATACCGGTCGCTGCGACGGGGAAGAAAAGCCTCTGCCACGAGACGGTGGATGAACAAGGTCATGTTTCTGCCTTCCGGCTTCAGTTTGAGCGTGGGATAACCACCCATAAGGGTTCCGCGAAGTAGATTGCCATCTGCAATACTGGTGGTGTAGCTGACGAGGCGACCCTGATCGGAAATGGCATATTCACAACGGAAAATACCTTTGTTAAAATTGATCACCTTCCATTTTTCATTCTTGAGTGGCTTTACCATTTTGATAGGATTTGGTTTGTACTAAAGTATAAAAATTTGATATAGAGCCTACAACAAGGTTTTTATTTGCCTTTTCCAAGACAAAACATCTTTGACATAGTCATTATCTATTGATTTACAATTATTTAATATGAAGCACCAGGCCTATCCATGGGTGCCATTACCGGGCATGGCGCAACGATGCACCTGAAGCGGGTGCTGTTTTGACGCTACGGGAAGCGCTTTTCACCAAGCCACCAACGTTGTTCGTCAAAGCGACTCAACTGTAGCCGTTAGACAGACAATACCTTGCAATCAAGCAAAACAACGTATGAAAAAACATCAACACAACCACAAGCGTATTTTCATTGCTGTGGTGATCCTCATCGCACTCATCTTCATGATGCTTGGACCGAAAGCCAAGGCATCCGGCACGGAGGCCGCATTCTACCTCGTCGAAAAGAACATCCCCACACTGGAACTTTTAAAAGCCCTCCTCACCACCTGATATGAAAAAACTGAGCAGACGTATTTTGGAATTGACGCAGGGCTTCTTTGCTTTGCAACATGGAACAGATCGCCATCTTCGCCTCGGGGAAGGGAAGCAACGCCGCCCGGCTTTGTGGCCGCTTCAGCACGCACCCGTCCGTACGTATACGCCTCATAGTCTGCGACCGCGCAACGGCTGGGGTTTACGACATAGCCCGGGAGCACAAGGTCCCCAGCCTCCATCTCTCTGAGGAACTGCGGCATCATCCCGAAAAGTTACTCGCGGCACTCCGCGAACACGGCATCACGTTCATCGTCCTGGCCGGATACCTGCGACTGATTCCCAAAGCTATCGTTGACGCTTATCCGAAAAGGATCATCAACCTTCACCCGGCATTGTTGCCGAAATTCGGAGGTAAAGGGATGCACGGCATGCATGTACACGAAGCAGTAGCCGCTGCCGGAGAAACGGAAACCGGCATCACCATCCATTATGTAAACGAGCATTACGACGAAGGAGCAGTCATCGCACAGTTCTCGTCGCCTCTGCCTGCAGGAGCTACACCGTCATACATTGCAGCCATCATCGCAGACCTGGAAGCAAAACATTTTCCGGTAGTGGTGGAAGAAGTGGTGGTCAATAGCCGGAGAGGATGAAATGCAGGAATAGTAAGTAAACGCGGAAAAATGATTTCTGGATCAATCCCCCTTGCTTACAACTCCACCTTCACCGCTTCCTCCTGCATCTCACGCACTGCCTCCATGATGGCCTGCGCGTCGAAATTGCATTCGCGGTAAAGTTCTTTCTGCTCGCCGTGCTCCACCCACCTGTCGGGAATACCCAATCGGGTGATGTTCGCCTTGTACTGGTGGTCGATCATGAACTCGGCGACAGCGCTGCCGAATCCGCCCTGAATGCAGCCGTCCTCCACCGTGATGATGTGCTTGAATTCTGAAAAAATCTCGTGCAACAACGCTGCGTCAAGCGGCTTCACGAAACGCATATCGTAATGTGCGGGGTAGAGTCCTTCCTGAGCCAGTTTATCGCAAGCTTCGACGGCAAAATTTCCCGGATGGCCGATGGTCAGAATAGCCACTTTTTCTCCACCGCGGATCTTTCTTCCCTTTCCAACCGGAATCGCTTCAAAAGGCTTCTTCCAGTCGAGCATGACGCCGTTGCCTCTCGGATACCGGATACTGAAGGGACCAATGCCGGGATGTGTGGCAGTATACATCAGGTTGCGCAGTTCCTGCTCGTTCATCGGAGCGGAAACCACCATGTTGGGGATGCAACGGAAGTACGCGAAATCGAAGGAACCGTGGTGAGTAGGACCATCCGCTCCGGCGAGCCCTCCGCGATCGAGGCAGAAAACAACCTGCAGGTTTTGGAGAGCCACATCGTGGACCACCTGATCGTACGCCCGCTGCATGAAGCTGGAGTAGATGTTACAGAAAGGAATCATCCCCTGTGTGGCCATCCCCGCTGAAAAGGTGACGGCATGCTGCTCGGCGATGCCCACATCGAATGCACGATCCGGCATGGCTTTCATCATGATATTGAGCGAACATCCGCTTGGCATGGCCGGTGTGACACCCACTACTTTGTTGTTCATCTCTGCCAGCTCCACCATGGTATGTCCGAAAACATCCTGGTACTTGGGCGGCTGAGGAACCTGCACTGCAGGCTTCACGATTTCGCCGGTAATCTTGTCGAACAGGCCCGGAGCATGCCACTTGGTCTGGTCCTTCTCTGCCAGCTCGTAGCCTTTCCCTTTCACGGTAAGACAATGAAGGATTTTCGGACCGGGAATATTTTTCAGGTCGTTCATGACCTTCACGAGGTGATTGACATCGTGGCCGTCAATAGGACCGAAATAACGGAATTTGAGGGATTCGAACAGGTTGCTCTGCTTCAAGAGAGCACTCTTCACCGCCCCTTCCACTTTTTGGGCGATGGCCTGCGCATTGGGACCGAATTTAGAGATCACGCCGAGCATCTTCCACACTTCGTCTTTGACGCGGTTATAGGTGCCCGAAGTGGTGATATCGGTAAGATACTCCTTGAGCGCACCCACATTGGGGTCGATGCTCATGCAATTGTCGTTGAGGATGACCAGGAGATTGGAATCTTCCACACCGCCATGGTTCAGGCCTTCGAAGGCAAGACCGGCTGTCATGGCCCCGTCACCTATAACGGCAACGTGTTGCCGTTTTTTATCGCCTTTCAGCCTTGAAGCTACCGACATGCCCAGCGCTGCGGAGATGGAGGTGGAACTGTGACCGACTCCGAAGGTATCGTACTCGCTTTCGGAACGCTTGGGGAACCCTGAGATGCCCTTGTAAATCCGGTTGGTATGGAAAACGTCGCGACGACCGGTGAGTATCTTGTGCCCGTATGCCTGATGGCCTACGTCCCACACCAACTGATCGTACGGTGTGTTGAAGGCATAATGCAAAGCGACGCTGAGCTCGACAACGCCCAGGCTCGCACCGAAGTGGCCGCCATTCACCGAAACGATATCGATGATGTACTGACGTAACTCCTGGCATACCTGATTCAATTGCTCCTCGGAAAGTTCCCGTAAATCGGAAGGAACTTGGATCTTATCGAGCAGGGGACCGGCTTGTACTTTGTGCATGGGCATAGGCTGGGGGGCAAATGTAAGGATTTGTAAGAGAACGTGGTTCAGCGAAACAGCGTATGCTGTACCCTAAAATTAACAAACTTCAGGGACGAAAGTTTTACGGCGTAGCCAGCGGTAGTTTTGCAGTACTTCCTTGCCACATTCGACACGATGAAGGAGGAAAGGACCCATCTTTGGAAAATGCAGCTCAAACAGGTCTTATTTTGGGATACAGATCCATTACTTGCTTGCCGCATTCGATACGATGAAGGATGAATGGTCCTATCTTTGGAAAATGCAGCTCAACCCGGCCTTATTTTGGGATACAGGTCCACTACTTATTGATTATCATAAACATGCAAGGTGTGCAATGTCCCGGGTAGTGATGTACGGCAACCTGGAAGAATGAAAGCAGGTAATGCCGTTTTATGGAAGGGAGCGGATTACGGAAGAACTC
Source organism: uncultured Bifidobacterium sp. (assembly GCA_964584995.1). GTDB lineage: Bacteria > Bacteroidota > Bacteroidia > AKYH767-A > OLB10 > JAJTFW01. The sequence goes on along the minus strand of CAZPCA010000010.1, from coordinate 89 downwards.
ACACAGGAGCGGGAGCTGGACATCAAGGCAGCGACCTTCCTGAGTACAGTACTCGATTTACCCTTACCCCGATTCAGATGTTATTCCGA
>CAZPCA010000009.1:0-40116 GCA_964584995.1 uncultured Bifidobacterium sp. | reverse complement strand
CGTGAGTTGGAAGGATCCACGAAAACCGAATTTCGAAATATCCGGATTCTCCAGATAGCTCATGCGCCACAGGAAATCGACCCTCAGAATCCTGAATATGTTTTCGACGCCAAGACCCATTTCCACATAGGGCTTTTTGTTCAGCGAATAGAAGAGGGAGTTGTCGGTTTGCAGACTCAGGTTACTGCTTTGCAGTTCTCCCCATACAGCCTTTACCTGGGCCACCTCGCGCCACTTCAACTTACGCATCAGCGGAATCTTATCGAGAAAGAACCCATCGAAATGATGTGTCGCGAATGCACTGAGGTAATAATCACTGACAAACTCAAAGAAGTTCATCATATTGAACGCTGCATAATCGTAGAAATAGGTTTCGTTGCCCGGATGAATCTCCAGCAAGGGATAGGGAACCCTTCCCCAGGTTCGCCCTGCACTCACCACCCAGTACGTGTAACCGAAAGGACTCAATGGCAAGCGGTCATCCACGCGGAGTGACAATTTGTAATAATCGAAGTCTCCATTGAGGAACCCCTTGAACCCTCTTGTGAAATTCGCCTGCACCACCGGAAAATCACTGCCCAGGCTGATCCGATCCACCTTGCCGGACACGAACTTCTCCCTGTATGCGAAGCGCATGAAAAGCGACAACTGTGTCACCTCAAAATCGTTTTTCACCTCTGTTTTCGCATCGTTCGCATAGTAACTGACGTCCAGATCTCCCAAAGGCAATAACTCGTTGTGGCTGAAAGTGATTTTATTGCTCAGTCCCGGGAACCATTCGATTTCGTACCAGGCCTTTTGCATCCTTGATGTATTCAACTTTGTGGCTGGATTTCTCCTGAACAACGAAGACAGAATATTGTCGTCCTGAAAAGCATTGTCGCTTTGCCCCAGCTGCTCCACATCAAAACGGTACTGAACCCCGACAAACTGCCTGGGCTTGGAGGACAACTTATACTTCAAGGAGCCCATGTATTTGAATCGCTCATCTTTCAAACCATACGCCAGATAGCCTTCGAATTGAACGCGCGTACTGAGATCATCGCTGGTTCGGAAACCTGCGCGGAAACGATGACCTTCGATGGGATTGAAGCTGTAAAACGTGTAGTAAGGTCCAAGCTCTATCAAACCCACATCTTTGTATCCGGTAAAAAACAGGGTAACCAGTTCTACATACGTTTTGAAGGCAGGCAGTGATTTTATCGTATCCACCATCTGATAGATCTGGGTTTCCCGTGCACTGAGCGAATCATGCCTGGCAGAGGTCCAAAAATCAGCTGAGCGATCGAGGGCCTCATCGTTCACAACGATGTTTTCTGCACCTTTGAAAACAGCGTCGGGTATGGAATCGTTGATGACAATTTTTTTATAGGATGTCGATTTGCGCCCGATAAAACTCATGCCCTCCTCCCGCGCTGCAAAATCCAGTACCAGCATGTCTCTGCCCAGCATCCAGTACTTATCCTCTACCCGCTCGTATTCCTGCACCACGGCCATGTCTTCCACCCAATTGATATTCGCATCCTGAGCAATGCGCATGGATATCTTCTTCACTGCCCAGGTGGTATCGTGCACCCAAAAATCGCCGCTGAACGTCAGCTCCTGCGGCCTGCGCGGTTTGAATTTCAATTTATAGCACCACTGGTTCCCGATGTAGGTGGAATCGAGTAAGTAGTAACGGTAATACACAAGTCCCAGATCAGAAATCGGACTGATGAACCCTTTCCCGAAAAGATCGATGAAATTGCTGTAGATGTTTATGCGCTGGTACATGTCACCCAAGAATTGGGTAACCGAAGCATTTTCCAATCCAGAAACTTTGCTGGCCCTGATGATTTCCTTTTTGCCCTGCGGGGATTTGCGGTAATAGACATCGGATACCGTTTCAGAGATGAAAAACGGCAGAAATGGCTTGCTGTTGGTTTCAGAGCTGTCGATGTTCTCCCAAACAAAAGCGAAAGGCTTCAGCAGCTTGTTGGCTTTCAGCTTTTCACTGATATTGGTCAAATCAAATTCTAATTTATTGTACACCTCATACTGGTACGATTCCAACCGGGAAGGATCGTTGACATCTTTATTCCGGATGATATTTTTAAGAATGACATTGGCAGGGTTCTCGCCGGCTTTGATGACCACCTCCTGCAATTCCACTTTACTGGCACTCAGGCTGACATTGATAGATTGCGTTTGTCCGCTGCGCACACGCATTTTCACGGTTTTGTAGCCGATCAGCGTGAACACAAGCGAGTCTCCCGGTTGCTCGGAGCTAAGATTGTAATTGCCATCAAAATCGGTATTGGTTCCTCCATTGCCCCCTTGAAAAACAACGGTGACGAAGGGAATGGGTTCATTGGTCAGTGCATCTGTCACACGCCCACTGATACGGGTCGCTTGCGCCTGTGCAACACTACCGAAAACAACTATGAACAGCATGGCAGCGCAACAAAAACTCATCAGCATACGAAACACGGTGAGTAAGCGCATGATTCTGGTGCGGGTCGCCATCATCGTTCCACTTCCAATGCTTCCCAATATTCCACTGCACGGCGCGTGTGTGGAATGACAATGCTGCCTCCCACCAAATTGGCGATGGCGAAAGTCTCAAACAACTCCTCCGTAGTGACGCCCTGCTCCTTGCATTTGCCGAGGTGATAACGGATGCAATCATCGCACCGCAACACCATCGAGGCCACTAGCCCCATCAACTCCTTGGTTTTGACATCGAGTGCACCGGCCTGATACGTGGCACTGTCCAGGGCCCAAAACCTCTTGATGTTCAGGTTACCCTGACCAAGGATTTTTTCATTCATTCGTTCGCGGTACGCGTTGAAGTCGGCAACTATTGACATGCTTCGAATTTAAGGCTACCCGACGTATCTTTTGCTGCAGAAAAAACAAGTTATTCTCAAAATTAATAACACTACGCCTTTTCGGATGCTCCGGACGCCCCTCTTTCAACAGCTGCAGAAACATAGATGCTCAGCTCGTACAGCAAAAAAAGCGGGATGGCCACAAGCAACTGACTGGTCACATCAGGCGAGGGCGTGATGAGCGCTGCCACGATGAGATTCACCACCATGGCATGCCGCCTGTAGGTGCGCATGAATGCCGGAGTCAGCACACCCAGCTTACTTAAAAAATAAACCACCATTGGCAGCTCGAAAACCAGACCCGTGGAAAGCGAAAGGACCGTAACCGTGTTGATGTACGAATCCATGCTGATGGAATTCGCGATCTCTGCACTCACCTTGTAATTCCCCAAAAAATTGATAGACAAAGGAGTGATGATGAAGTAGCCGAAAGAAACACCGAGAGCGAAAAGCAGAGAGGTAAACAGCACGACACCCTTTGAATAGTGTATTTCACGGTCCGACAGCGCAGGCTTCACAAACCGCCAGATCTCCCATATCAGGTAAGGGAATCCCAGCACAAAACCGGTCATGAAGGCAATCCACATATGGGTCGTGAACTGCCCGCTCATGCTGAGGTTCACCACACTGAAATCGACCTGTTGCAGGCACATGTCCAAACCATACTTTTCAGACAAGGCACAGAGCATCCGGTAGGTCCAGAAGTCGGCATTCTTGGGGGCCATGATGATGCCATCAAAAATTATTTCTTTGTTGACAAAGGCCAGTAAGGCAACCCCCAGAATAAAAATCGCCACCCGAACCAGGTGCCAACGCAGGGCCTCCAGGTGGTCCAAAAAAGTCATCTCTGAATTGGGATCTTTACTCATGCGTACAGGCTGCGCAAAATTACGTTTAAAAACGAGAAGGACTTCAGTGTAAGTCCCCGCCAGGCATCAGACGGCTTCAACTTAAAGTATTCCCTCTTTGAGCAAGTCGTGCAGATGGATAAAACCGATGTACGTGGGCCCGTCGGTAACCACCAGCTGAGTGATGTTGTGCGCCTTCATGACAGTAAGTGCTTCGACGGCCATGGTTTCCCGTCCAATTGTTTTTGGACGCTTACTCATGATATCCTTGGCCTTTAGTTTGTCCGTTGCCAGGCCTTTTTGCATGGTGCGTCTGAGATCACCATCGGTGATGATCCCCAATAGTTTTTTCTGCTTCACCACCGCCGTCGCCCCAAGGCGCTTTGCCGAAATTTCCAGCATGACATCCATGAAGCTGGCTTCGGGACCGACCACTGGCTGTGCATTGCTCCCCCAAAGATCATCCACCTTCAGGTAAAGCCGCTTGCCCAGGGCACCACCGGGATGATAGCGGGCGAAATCAGTCGCTGTAAAACCTTTCATCTCCAGCAATACCACTGCCAGCGCGTCTCCAAGAGCCAGTTGAGCCGTTGTACTGCTGGTCGGTGCCAGGTTGTGAGGGCAGGCCTCCTTTGGAACTGCCGTAGACAACAAATAATCGGCCTGTTGGGCGAGAAAAGAATCCTTCACTCCCGTCATCGCAATGAGCAGGTTTCCACCACTCTTGATCAATGGTGCCAGCACCTTGATTTCCGGTGTATTTCCGGAGTTGGAGATAAGAATGACCACATCATCGCGTCGAATCATACCTAAATCACCGTGAATGGCGTCGGCTGCATGCATGAAGAGGGCAGGTGTACCGGTGGAATTGAAAGTGGCCACCATTTTACTGGCGATGATGGCGGATTTCCCTATGCCGCTCACCACTACCCTGCCACTGCTACCGTGTATTTGCTGCACTACTTTGATAAAATCCCCGGACAATTGATTCGCCAGTCCGGCCACGGCATCTGCCTCCAGTTTAAGGGTAGATTTTGCCAATTGGAGTATCTTTTTTTCGCTCAGCATTTTTACCTGATTAAGATCATGCAAAGGTTGAAAGAAAAGTGTAAACCTTTTACAGGAATTACTTGTTTTTAGTGCCGGATTACAATATCTTCACGCAAATGAAGTTATTGTATCACGTTCTGGTTTCTGGCCGCTATAACTAACTGTATGAGCGGAATTTACTAAGTAGACGGGGTAATAACCACCATGATGCAAAGTCCTTAATTTCCAGTTTACATGCTTGTTGCAGAGAATACGCTCACTGAAGCGTTGAATAAATATTTTGGTTACGAGTCCTTTAAGGGGGAGCAAGAGACGATCATCCGGAATGTCCTGGAAGGTAAAAACACCTTCGTCATCATGCCTACCGGTGGCGGCAAATCGATGTGTTACCAATTGCCAGCCCTAATGAGTAAGGGTACGGCCATCATCATCTCACCGCTCATTGCCCTGATGAAGAACCAGGTGGATGCCATCCGTGGTTTCAACACAGACGATGGGATCGCGCATTTCCTGAATTCATCGCTCACCAAGAACGAAATCGCACGCGTTCGGAAAGACATGAAAGCCGGCAAGACCAAGCTGCTTTATGTCGCTCCGGAATCGCTCACCAAGGAGGAGAATGTCAAGTTCCTGAAGGAAGTGGACATTTCCTTCTTCGCTATCGATGAGGCACATTGCATTTCCGAATGGGGCCACGACTTCCGGCCTGAGTACCGTCGGCTTCGCCCCATCATTGACCAGATCGGCCATGTACCAATCATCGCACTCACGGCTACCGCTACCGAAAAAGTGCAGGCAGACATCCAGAAGAACCTGGGCATGATGGATGCGGAAGTGTTCAAAGCTTCCTTCAACCGTCCGAATTTGTATTACGAGGTTCGCCCGAAGTTGAATGTGCTAAAGGAAATCATCAAGTTCGTCAAACAACATCCGGGCAAGTCCGGCATCATCTACTGCCTGAGCCGGAAGAAAGTGGAAGAGGTTGCCCAGACGCTCACTGTGAACGGTATCCGCGCCTTGCCGTATCATGCCGGACTCGATGCCGGTACAAGAGCGTCCCATCAGGATAAATTTCTCATGGAGGAAGTTGATGTCATCGTCGCCACCATCGCCTTCGGCATGGGTATCGATAAGCCGGATGTCCGCTTCGTCATCCACCACGATATTCCGAAAAGCCTTGAAGGCTACTACCAGGAAACGGGAAGAGCCGGCAGAGATGGTCGCGAAGGCAGATGCGTTTGTTTCTATAGCTTCAAGGACATTGAGAAGCTTGAAAAATTCATGAAAGGTAAGCCTGTTGCAGAGCAGGAAATAGGCAAGCAGTTACTGATTGAAACGGTAGGGTTCGCCGAAACATCGGTCTGTCGTCGCCGTGTATTGTTGAATTACTTCGGAGAACGTCACGATCATGACAATTGTTCCAATTGCGACAATTGCCTACACCCCAAACCCCAAATCGAGGTTCAGGATGAGCTTTCCTTGTTGCTGGAAGCGGTTTTACTGGTGAAAGAAAAGCATCAGGCGGAACACGTGGTGAACATCCTTGTTGGAAGGGTGGACCAACAGATCAAAAACTACAAGCACGACAAACTCGACCTGTTTGCGGATGGGGCTGAGCGCGGCGACAGGTTCTGGGTTGCACTCGTTCGTCAGGCAATTCTTGCCGGATTCCTTACCAAGGACATCGATCATTACGGTTTGCTCAAGGTCAGCGAAGATGGACATAGCTACCTTAAAAATCCAACTTCCTTCAAAATTTCCCTTGACGCCAATTTCGAAGATACCGAAAGCGACGACGACGATGACTTTGCAGGGGGCGGAGGTGCCGGAGGCGCTGCTGACGAGCAACTGTTCGAAATGCTCAAAACACTGCGAAAAAATGTAGCCAAACAGAAGAACGTCCCTCCCTTCGTCGTCTTCCAGGATCCCTCGCTGGAAGAAATGGCCACCAATTACCCCACCAGCATCGATGAATTGAAGAATATCACGGGTGTCGGTACAGGTAAGGCCACGAAATACGGCAAGCCCTTCGTGGAGCTCATTCAGAAATACGTTGAAGACAACGACATTGAAAGGCCCGTGGACCTTGTAGTCAAGAGTGTAGTGAACAAGAGTGGACTCAAAGTGTACATCATTCAAAACATCGACAGAAAGATTTCCCTGGAAGACATGGCCGACGCAAAAGGCATGAAGCCGGGTGATATCATCGGAGAGATTGAGAGTATCGTCGCTTCCGGCACGCGAGTAGACATTCAATACTACATCAACGAAGTGATTGACGAGGACCGTCAGGAGGAAGTCTTCGATTATTTCCGGAACGCAGACACTGACTCAGTAGAGGCTGCCATTCAGGAACTCGGAGAGAACGAATACACCGAAGACGAAATACGCCTTATGCGCATCAAGTTCATGAGCGACCTGGGCAACTGATCCTAGGACGAGGCACACTGATAAAATGAAAAGCCCCCCGTACATTCGGAGGGCTTTTTTTCATTATGCCAGGTCGACTAGTATTCGTCCTCGTTGAAGAAGAAATCGTCTTTCGTAGGATAATCGGGCCAAATCTCTTCTATGGTTTCGTAAGGCTCACCTTCGTCTTCCAGTTCCTGCAAGTTTTCAATCACCTCCATCGGAGCACCGGAACGGATGGCATAATCAATCAGCTCATCTTTGGTTGCCGGCCAGGGAGCATCCTCCAAATGTTGTGCAAGTTCAAGTGTCCAGTACATAGTGATTTTTTAATGACTGTTATAACTAAATCGTAGAACCGCCTGTCTAAGAGAGCGGGGCGCAAAAATAATAAAATGAAAACCTAAAAAACCAAAATTTTCCGCCTTGTTTTTTTCACATTTTAGGCTGCCAGGGGCTCTCCGGCGCATTGGTCAATTGAGCAAAATAGCGGCTGAGCACAAATAGATAATCTGAAAGTCTGTTCAAATAGGATACAATCAACTCATTTACAGCAGTCTCTTCCGACAACTGGGTCACCAGCCGCTCACAACGCCGACATACACAGCGGGCGATATGGGTGTTGGAAACCAATGCATGACCACCAGGGAGCACAAACGAAGTCAATGCCGGCAACTCCGCATCCATGCGGTCGATCTCTTTTTCCAGCATGTCGATATCCGTAGCGAGCAGTTCAGGGAGCTTCATTTTTCCCTTCTCAGGATCACTCGCAAGCTGAGCACCGATGGTGAAGAGGCGGTCCTGGATTTCGAGCAGCACTGTGATGCTGTGGTCATCGGTAGAGAGGTCACGGAGCAATCCCAGCCATGAATTCAATTCGTCAACGGTTCCGTAGGTCTCGATGCGTAAATGATGCTTTGGTACACGCGTACCACCTATCAGTGATGTCTGGCCTTTATCGCCGGTCTTAGTATATATTTTCATGCGCTGACTGTGGATTGCGGCTTCACGGGCTGTGGATTGATGGTATCCGATTCGACGAGTCCATCGCGGAGCCGGACAATACGGTGGGCGTGCCGCGCAATGTCTTCTTCGTGGGTGACCAGGATCACGGTATTGCCTTTTTCGTGGATCTCGGCCAGGAGTCCCATGATCTCGTAGGAAGTCTTGGAGTCGAGGTTGCCTGTAGGCTCATCGGCCAGGATGATGGAAGGATTCGTCACCAATGCCCTTGCAATGGCCACACGCTGGCGCTGACCACCGGAGAGCTCATTGGGGCGGTGCGTGACACGATCGCCCAGGCCGACATCCTGTAAGGCTTTAAGGGCACGTGCATCGCGCTCTGCCCTCGACAAACCGGCATATACCAGTGGCAATGCTACATTTTCCAAAGCAGTTGACCGGGGCAACAGGTTAAAGGTCTGGAATACGAAGCCTATCTGACGGTTTCTTATCTCCGCGAGCTCATTGTCGCTGAGGTGCGCCACATCCACGCCATTGAGGAAATACTCTCCTCCGGAGGGAGTATCAAGACAGCCCAATACGTTCATAAGCGTGGACTTGCCTGAGCCGGAAGATCCCATCAGGGCCACGTACTCGTTTTTACCGATTTCAAGGGAGATGGAACGAAGCGCGTGAATCGTTTCGGCTCCTACCTTGTAAATTCTCGAAATGTCTTTGACGCTGATGACGGCTTCCACGCTGTAAATTTGACTCAAAAGTAAGGATAATAAACAGGCCTTTACAAACCGGAGGAGAAGAAATCAGGCCTCAATAGCGAACTGTAAAGTCCTCCTTGCTCAAATCCTTGCTGATAAAAAGCAAACCCATCATGTACACATCGATGCTGAGGGTAAAGCGTGCATCCTTTTTCAGTCGCTGCCAGGCGTCCTGCATTTCTTCGCTCCAGTTGATATCGTCCACCACCACCACCGCATGCTCGGACAGGAAGGGAAAAACGGTATCGATATACGCGAGGGTTGGTGCAAGGCGATGATGCCCGTCGATGTAGAGGTAATCGATGGATGATAAACCGGATAGCACTCCGGGCAGGGTGTCCCGGAACCCACCTTCCACCATTTCAATGTTCAAGTGCGGAAATTTGGCAAAATTCTCTTTTGCCACCTGTGCTGTTGCAGGACAGCCCTCCAGGGTGATCATCCGGGAAGCAGGTGCAGCCACACTCTGATAAAGCGCGCTTATACCAAGGGATGTTCCGAGTTCGAGCATGACACCGGGCTGCAAATGCTTCACAAGGCGATAGAGCATGCGTGCATAACGCGGCGGTTTTGCTGCATGTCGTGCGATGTAGGCCACAGAGAGTTCTCTGAACACCGTTCCTCCGAAACCGGCACCATAATCCCTGACCTGTAGTACTCGTTCATCCGCTTTCAGCTTTTGACGTAACTGCTCTATCGGCTCCTGTACTTTTTCCAACTTGTCGCTGCGAAAAACGGCCTCGTTCAATGCATAGGCGAAAGGAGCCTGCAAGCCATGACGATTGGTTGCGCCCAGGTAGTACTTTAAAAAACCGAGTGCCAGTTTTAGTTTTTGTCCAAACATCTCCCGTGATTCATCTTAGCAAAGATGACAAAAATCGAGGCGATTGCACAAGCGGATGTGCTGGCACAAGTCAGTGCATTAAGCGCGGAATCCCGGAATGCTGCAGTCAGCTGTAATCAGTAGTACTCGAGCAATACTGAGGGATAGCTTAATTTACTTTGCTCTTTTTTTGGCGGAGAGGGAGAGCAGAATACTCATGGCAAGCACCATCACCACCACAAAAAGCGCCCATTCGACCGGAATATGGACGTAATGGGAAATAAGCATTTTGACGCCTACAAAAGTCAGAATCACCGCAAGTCCATACTTGAGGTATTTGAACAAATCCATCATTCCGCTCAACGCGAAAAACAGGGAGCGAAGTCCAAGGATGGCGAAAACATTGCTGGTATAGACGATGAAAGGATCACTGCTGATGGATAAAACCGCAGGAATAGAGTCCACCGCGAATACAAGGTCGGTGAAGTCCACGACGACGAGCACGATGAACAAAGGTGTGGCGACCCACTTGACTCCCTCCTTCACGAAGAAATAATGTCCGTGGTATTTATCGGTAACGGGCAATAACTTCTTGCTGAAACGCACAATGAAATTATCGTCCATCTTGTGGTCTTCCTCCTCCTTCTGAAACAACATTTTGAAGCCGGTAAATACCAGGATGGCTCCGAAAATGTAAATCATCCATTCGAATTTTTGAAAAAGGGAAACTCCCACCAGAATGAAGGCTCCTCGGAGAATCAAGGCACCGATGATTCCCCAGAATAGCACACGGTGCTGGTATTGCCGGGGCACATCGAAATAACTGAAGATGACGAGGAAAACAAACAGGTTGTCAACACTCAGCGACCACTCTATCACGTAACCGGTGAGGTACTCAAAAGCTTTTTCAGGACCAAACCAGTAATACACCAGGCCGTTGAAGGCAAAAGCAAGCGAAGACCAGAAAGCCACCCACAATATGGATTCCCTGAAGGAAACCACTTTGTGTTTCTTGTTGACGATGCCCAAATCGAACGCAAGCATCGCCAGGATGAAAATGTTGAAGCCGATCCAGAACGCATTACTTTCCATGCCGGCAAAGGTAAACAATAGTGGAAAGCGGCTGAAATGCGGGGGAAATCCGGTCGATCACTCAGCGACCTGCGTCTGAAGTGCTCCGGCACTCCAGTAGAACAGGGCCTTGCTTTTTCCGAATTTTGCTTTCAGTTCTTCCAGTTTTATCTGTGCCCCAATCATGGAGTTTTCCCGCTGGTTCATCAGAAAAACAGAACCTTCGCCGTTCGAAAATCTGAACTGCTCCCCTTCGAGCATCCTCGCCGCATTGAGCACCTGCTCTTCCTGCAAACTAACCTGGGTACGAATGGCCAGCATTTCGTTGTAGGTCGTACGGATGGCATTGCTTATTTCACGCGCAGTCTGCTGCCTTTCCCAATCGGTCTGGCGTATTTTCAATTTGGTCAGTGATAATTTACCGCGCTCCTGCCTGAGCAATAGCGGCACACTGAACTGAACTCCCATCTTGTAATTATTGTCCAGGCTGAAGTTTTGTGTTTCCGTCGACCAGGGACGCGAACCGCTTCTGAGAAAATTATAATCGACCTGCAGCTTGGGCCTGAGCTTTTCGGCAGCCCAGCGCTTTTCAACATCCAGCTGCTCCAGTTTAGCCGCAAACTTTTCAATCTCCGGATGCAGGGATTGGGCCTGTACAAGCAAGGAGTCCAGCACTCCTGCCGGCGGCTGTTGCAATTCTGCCGCTGCTATTTGCGGCAACACATTGGCATCGATTTCCAGCGGAGCCTGCTGTTCGCTCCAAAGATGATTGGATGCGATCAGCCTTGCATTGCTGTACTCCATTTCTGACTGGGTCAGGATGTTCTGCCGGTTCTGCACTTCAATGTACGCCTCCAGACTATCGAGCGCCGGCAAATCGCCGAACAATACACGCTCGCGAACCGCCTGAAAGCGGATTTCCGCGAGTTGCAAAGATTGGCGGTGCAGCCGAAGACGGTTGAACGTAAACGCCCAGTCAAAATAATCTTTTGCTGCCTGCAATAAAAGTTTGTTGATCAATTTCACCCTCTCCGCTGCAGCAATGCGTACGCCGAGCTGAGCCTGTCTCAAAGATGCCCTGCGCTGATCGATGAGCAAACCCTGTCCGAGGGGCACACTGATGCCCGCGTAGGTAAGGCCGTTTTCCGGGGTGAACAATGCATTGTCCAATTTTTCACCGCGGTTGTTCTCGTAATTCAATTTGAGGTCGAAGCCGTACCAGACAGGAACATTCAAGCCGGACTTCCACGTATTCCAATATTCCTTATCGTCCAACTCCTTCCTATCCCAATCCTGTTTGAGAACAGGATCGAAAGCGCCCCGGGCCATGCGCAGCTCACCCTTCGCCGCTTCGGGGAGCGTTTCGGAAAGACGTGCGACAGGATGCCAAGCGTACACCAATCGTGAGTAGTCCTCGAAAGTCAAGACCCTCAACGAAGTATCCTGCTGGGCCAACAGAAAGCCGGGGACAAGCAAAAGCAAGAACAGACATCTCATCAGAAACGGCATCATGACCCCTTTTCAGCTTTGTCTTTGGCAGACTTTTTCTCATCCTTCTTCAACTCGTAAAGATGAAGGTCCTCGTCCTTCAGCACTCCGACATAATCCGGGGGGAACCCGTTGAACTGCCTCCACAGCTCGTACCAAATCGGTACATCCTTCAACATCATCCATCCGTAAACTCCGGAACCTACACGCAACTGATGCGGCCATGGATCGTCCTTCGGATCCGGTACCACCAGAATCCTGTAATGCCCTTCGGTATCGATATTGTCTATCACCGCCACCATTCCGCCAAAAGTGCCGAAGGTGTAATTGGGCCAGCCTGAAAACACGAGAGCGGGCCAACCATCGAATTGAAGGCGCACCTTGGTTCCTTTCGACAACAATGGAATATCCATTGGCTGAACATACAACTGAACCGCCAGTGAGGATGTGCGGGGCATTATCGTACAAATCGCATCCCCCTCCGCAATGTTCTCGCCGACACCCGAAACACGTGTCTGCACAACATAACCGTCCTGCGGAGCTGTAACATAATAAAAACCGCTGCGGATAGAAAGGTTGGCATATTCGATATTCATCTTGGCGATTTCACCTTCCGTTTCGTAAAGGTAGGACATCGCTGACTGAAGCTCCGATTCCGCCTTGCTGATTTTTGTTCCGTACTCTGCTTCGATGGAACCCAGTTCGATATTCGCGTTGATGAGTTCGTTTTTTGTCGTCAACAATTTGTTTTCAACGGATACAAGCTTGGCATTCGACTCCTGCGTTTTCAGGTTCCGCCTTTCCAGTTCATTCAGTGCAATCAGCCCCTTTTTAAACAACGAATCTGCCCGGCGCCCCTGATAGGAGGCTATATCCAGGTCAATGCGGGCCGCCATCAGGTCGGTGCTGTCGCTGATGATCTTCAGCTTCGCCTGAATGATTTTGTTACGGGCCTTGTCCAGACTAAGTTTGCGTTCCTGCTGCAGTGCTTTCACTTGCTTGGCGAGTGCTTCAATCTTGTCTGCAGTGCTCGATTGCGATCCTTCCTTGGCCTCAATCTGCTGTGAAAAACGCTCGAGCAAGCGGGGATCGAAATACTTTTCCCGTATTTCTGTGATCTTGACAATCGTATCTCCTTTTTGCACAGCTTCGCCTTCGCGCACATACCACCTGTCGATCCGACCTGGAATGATCGTCTGCACTGTCTGCGGCCGGTCCTGCGGAAGATAGGTGGTCATGGAGCCATAGGAACGGATATTCTGGGTCCAGGGAAGGAACAGCGCCAAAAACAAAATCAGGAACACGGCACCGATGATTCGTGCGAAGCGCTTGGCGAAACGGACATTGTGTATCACCGCCACCGATTTGAAGGGCCTGTTCTCGAGTAACTTTTCGTACTTATCCATTGCAGCTCCAGTTTATGTCAGTGGATAATCTTTGATCAACTCCTGCAAATCCTTGTTCTCAACGGCGATCTTCCGGAAAGATCCCTGATCGACGATGGAACCATCGCGCATCAATACGACGGTATTCATCATATCCATGATCATAGGGTCGTTCGATATGACAATCATGGTCCAGTTGAACTCAGCGCTCAGCAACAGCTCCATGATGCGTTTCTTTTCCTTTCGTTCCACTCCGAGCAGGAAATCATCCAGCACGAGTAATCCCGGCTTCTCTACGAGATTACGGGCAATGACAATCTTACGGGCCATGCTTTCGGAAATGCGCACCGTCCCTCCTATCAGGCGGGTATTGAGTCCCTCCGGCAATTCATGGACAAAGTCGCTCAGTCCAGCCGCCGCAATCGCCCACTGGAGATCCTCGAGGTTACACTGCGTACGTCCGATAACGATGTTCTCATAGATGGTTCCATCGAACAAGCCTTCCTGCGAAACATAGTCCCCAAGGTGGTTCATCAGCGAAGCCTTATTAATATCGCGCAAGGAAACTCCGTTGTAGGAAATTATGCCGTTGTAATTTTCATACAATCCAATGACAAGATGAGCAATGGTCGTTTTACCCGAACCGTTGAATCCGGAAATACATACGCGGTCGCCTTTTTCCACATTCAGGTTCACATTCCGGAGCACCTGTTCTTTCCGGTCCGGGAAACTGTAGGAAACATTTTTCAGGCTTACAGCAATGCCTTCTCCGGTCTTCACCGGCAAATCAATGCCCTTGTACATTTCCACCGGCAGCGAAGTGACGTCTGTGATCTTCTCTACACTTACCAACACATCGTAGACGCTGTCGAGCTTTAGAATGATCTTCTCAATCGCGTTCATGATGAGGATGATCACAATCTCTGCTGCTACGAACTGACCCAGGTTGATCTGGCGCTCGGTGATCAGTATGGCACCCAGAATCAGCAGAAGGGCCGTTATGACCGTCTTGAAAACGACAAAACTGTAATACTGGCTGCGCAAGACTTTGAAGTGTTCTTCCCTTGCGGCGATATAATTGCTCACGTAGTAATCTGTTTTCTGCATGGCGAAATTGGTATTGCCCGCCAGCTTGAACGTGCTCAATGAACGTGCAATCTCTTCCAGCCAATTCGCTGTCATATACTTGAAGGCCGATTCTTTCAGGGCCGTCTTCAGGCCAAGTGGGCCTGTAATCCTGAGAATGATGACGAGTACGAGCACGAGTATGGAACCCACCACAATGAACAAGGGGTGATACATCGACAAAAGAAGGATTCCGAACACTGTCTGCAGAATGGCTGCTGAAAAATCAATCAACAAAACTGACATACCCTTCATGAAGGTCAGGGTATCGAAAAAGCGGTTCATCAACTCAGGCGGGTAATACTTCAGTACCGATTCAATGCGTATGCGGGGCACTCTGAAAGCAAAGGCGAATGCCGTGCGCGCGAACATGCGCTGATGAATGTGTTCCACCAATTGCAATTGCATGATGGTCATGATACCTGAAAATAAGACACCCAGCAGAATGAATGAAATCAATACAACTACCGAGGTGACAACTTGCCCGCTGGAAATGAAACCTATCAGACTTTGTACCCCCAAGGGCAAGGAAAGACTGATGATGCCTACAAATACAGCATAGAGCAAGAGATACATTATTTCTTTCCGATCCTGCATGATCAGGCGGAAAAATTTAGAGAGGATAGTGAATTTAGGCAGCGGCCCCTGTCCTGATTCAATCTCTGAAAAGGCATCCCTGTCTTGCAAACGGGCCACGGGGAAACAGGTGATGACTGTACAATGAACGGCTTCCTTGCCTGCTGATAGCGGAACAGGATTGAATGGCAAGCCTTCCGTAGTACTTATTGAAACCTTCTCCGGCTGCTCATCTGAAAAATACAAAATGCTGCAATGACCCTTTTCCTGTGGTATAACCAATACTGGAACCACTGCATTGCCTTCCTTGCGGAAGCACAGAAATGGATAATAGCAGCCTGAAAGATGCTCTTTCCACTCGACCTCGCTCAACTCGTTTCTCAGGTATACGGTATCAGTCAGTACGCCCAATTCCAACAGGGAAGCGAAAAAATCATCGGGTGCCAGCTCTGCGGCCTTTGCAGGAAAATGTTGCCCGGTAAAATTCACGCCGAGCTCCATGGCAGAACCATAGTATTTCAGGAATTGCCGGTGGATGGCAGGGACTATGGCGTATTTCATGGGCGAGAAAATACTCTACTGATGAATGCTATTCTGGAAAGAACGCACAAAGAAAGATTATGTTTCTGAATTTCATGTGAAAGTAATACTATCATATCAAAATAGACTTACTATCTTCAACAAAACTGTATTTCACTCCTTTAGGCAGCCGATGAAATTGCTGACAAGCCCAAACATTCAGCGCTGCTGTTCGTAAGGTCCGGGCTGCAAGGCAGCTGGTGACCATTGCTGTAAAAACTCTACCACTTTGTTTTCGCTGTAGCCTTCACCCTCTTCCAGGTAAGCACTGTTTTGTGTATGCAAACGTTGTCCGGAGCCATCCAAAACCACAAAAACAGGAAAACCAAAGCGCTGGGGGTAACCTAAGCGCGCCATCATCTCAGGATTCTTGTTCTCTTTGCTGTAATTGAGGTGCATCCATACAAAACCCGTATCCACCGCTGACACAACGTTCTGATTACTCAAGCGGAATTTTTCAAAAATGCGGCACCAGCGGCACCAGTTCCCGCCGACCATCACCACCACATGTTTTTTCTCCGCTGCTGCTCGCCGAACCGCCTCTTCAAACTCGGCCTTTGCATCCGCCTCAGGATGGTAGATGAGCGAGTCACTTTGTGCAAAGGCAAAAACCTGCACAAGAAAGAAAAGACAAAACAAAGCGAGTTTCTTCATACTAATATGAACATGAATCAGGGAGTCACTTTTTCGATCCGCATACCTGCATCCATGATTCCCGGCAGCGGATCAAGTCGCATGGCCTGGGTCAGCTGAAAAGTATATTCTCCGATTTGCGGAAAACTCACATTGCGTTTGAAGAGCACGCGGTTGTCCCATATATCCCCCAAACCATCCCCCATCCACTTCCCTTCCGGAGTGGCCAGCATGATCTCAAGGGTATCCATGTCAATTTGCCCATCCGGAAACGTTGTATTTAAAAATAAAAAGATATTGCTGAACGGATAATGGCTGGCGTTGCGGATGTTGATGTAAACGTTGTGAGCAGCGAGGGTATCCTTGATGGTGGCCTTGAACTGCAAAGGTTGCTCGGAGGACCAGTTATTGTCCTTGATGGTGAGATTCTCCTCAAAAACGACATTCCTGTCGCAGGCAACCGCGGTCAGGATGCCCATCCAAACAATCCACTTTTTGAAATTCATCGATGAAGCCGGAGACAAGAGCGGGTGGTTTAAGTGTTGTCAGAGCCCGGTGCTTTTCTGGGCGGGCGATTGCCTCCACCTGGAGCAGGAGCTGGACCTGATTGCCCGCCGGGAGCCTGGCGGGGCGGACGATTGCCCGAAGAAGACCCACCCTGTCCCTGCTGAGGACGCGGAGCTTGATTTTTCTGTGCAGGAGAGGGGGCTGCAGAAGTCTTCTCTCCCTGCTTGCCCTGCTGGGGTGGCGCAGACTGTTTGGATGGACCGCCGGTCCTGGCCTGACCGGAGCGG
This sequence comes from uncultured Bifidobacterium sp., assembly GCA_964584995.1. Lineage (GTDB taxonomy): Bacteria > Bacteroidota > Bacteroidia > AKYH767-A > OLB10 > JAJTFW01. Next base: position 22,747 of record CAZPCA010000009.1, on the reverse strand, counting down.
TTGCCCTGGTTGGCGTTTCCTTTCTTCTCCTGGCCGCCGGCAGATGCTGTCTGACCGGTGGATGCAGCACTTCTTTTCTGAGCATCTCCTCCTTGTGGAGCGCCTTCCTTCCTGTTGCCGGGCTTTTTCTTCTTTTTCTTTTTCTTACGATCCATGCGGGTAAGACTGTCTTGTCCCACCACATCGTCGTAACCGAGATCCTCTTCTTCCTCCAGATCCAGTGCACCCGCTTCTTCCGGTCGTTGACCGGCCTTGTTCATCGCAATGATCTCTTTCACGCGATCCACGCTCATGGGAATCCACTGCTCTGCGCCTGCGAAACTCCTTTCCTCGCCGGGCTTTTGTTCCGGGAGAAGGGCGTACCACATAATACGCTTGAAAATATCTGTCTTGCGGTGCACCATGGTGCCTTTGCCGGTTTGCAACCTTACATTGGATTCGGGGATGTCTCTAACGGCATCCATATACGTATCCAATTCATAATTGAGGCAACACTTCAGCTTGCCACACTGACCGGCCAGTTTGAGGGGGTTGAGGCTCAGGTTCTGGTACCTGGCCGCACTCGTGGAAACGATTTTGAAATCCGTGAGCCAGGTGGAACAGCACAATTCACGGCCGCAGGAGCCGATCCCGCCAAGACGTGCAGCTTCCTGCCGCATGCCGATCTGACGCATTTCTATACGCACCTTGAATTCGTCCGCGAGGCGCTTGATCAGCTCCCGGAAATCCACGCGGTCGTCGGCCGTATAAAAGAAAGTGGCCTTTTTACCGTCTCCCTGATATTCCACATCGCTGATCTTCATTTTCAGTCCGAGGGTGATGGCCAGCTTCCTGGAGCCGTGCATGGTGGCGAATTCCAAGCCCTTGACTTCATTGAATTTATCCAAATCGGCCGGCCTTGCAAGCCGGTACAACTGCTTGATCTCGTGGCTGTCTTCCTTCAGTCCGCGCTTCCGCAACTGGAAACGGACGAGCTCACCCACCATGCTGATTTCCCCGATATCGTGACCGGGATTACCTTCTACTGCCACCATCTCCCCAACGTGTACATCGAGGTTGTTGATATTCCGGAAATACTCCTTTCTGCTACCCTTAAAACGCACTTCGACGATATCGAAAGGCTTCTGGCCTGCCGGCAGGTACATATCTGCCAGCCAATTGTAGACATTCAGTTTATTGCAACCGCCTGTACCGCAGGTTCCATTGCTGCGGCATCCGGCTGGAGTTCCGGTACTGGTGGCAGTTGAACACGAATTGCATCCCATAATGTGCTGAATTTATGTGTTTCAATGCCTGAGGGCACTTTGATTTTGCTGCTATCGCAGCTTCTGATTATTTCAACTGAAGAATCCTACTGACTCTCAAGGACAAATCTAAGAATAAGATTTTAGAGGAGGCATTGCGTTCCAAATGATATACAGCCTCTGACATTGCCTTGTCGAAGGGCCCTGCGCTGAAGGAATTAACATAAACCGCAAACTTCTGAAGTACAGCGCGTTGTTTCTGATCCAACTTCACCAGCGGACCATCGGCAAGGTTCATGATCAGGCATTCCCTGATAAGTCTCAGGTTGGCCAGCAAGAATTGTTTTTGCTGCTCCTTGCTTTCCCCCGCCATTCCGTCCACCCATGCCAGCAATTTATCCATTGTTTTCATGGGATGGAGGCATAAGCGCATCCAGTTGAGAAAAGCCTCCTCCTGAGAGCCCTCCCCCTGGGTCCGCGAAGCCTGTTCAATTGCTTCGGTGTAATTGCCTCCGGAGAGAACCGCCAGGGACATGGCCTCTGCATCGGACAATCCGTAATTGCGCATCAGCGCTCCGGCAATTTCGGCCTCCTGCAGCCTGCCCAGCTTGATCATTTGTGTACGACTCAATATGGTAGCCATGAGTTGCTCCCTCGATTCGGAAGCGAGGATGAAAAGCGTATCTGCCGGTGGCTCCTCCAGACTTTTGAGCAAGGCGTTGGCACATTGCAGGTTCATCTTTTCCGGCAGCCAGATAATCAAGACTTTGAATTTGCCTTCAAAGGCTTTCAGGTTGATCTTATGGATGATTTTTCCCGCCTCATCCACCGGTATAAGGCTCTGCTTGTTTTTGGCATCTCCGGATGAAATGAAGTCCACCCAGTCGTTGATGTGCAGGTAGGGATTCGCCAGCACCGCTTCCCTCCACTCTCTGACATAGTCCACGCTGGTGGGATCCTTGATGCCTCCACCCTTCACGATGGGATAGACAAAATGTATATCGGGATGCACCAGGGCAGAGGCCCTTTTGCAGGCACCGCAGCGACCGCAACTATCGTGCTCTTCGGGCGTCTCACAATTCAGAAACTGGGCGAAGGCCATGGCAAGAGGCAATACTCCACTACCGGGCTGACCGAAAAACAGCTGCGCATGACTGACCCTTCCCTCTTTGGCGGAACCTATCAACCGGTCTTTCACGGCGGCATGGCCAACAACATCGCTGAACAGCATGGTGCAAAGATAATCGCTTCCGCCCACAGACATTCCTTCACTGACGAATCACCCTGCATGGGAAGGGCATCCGTCAAAAAATCATGGACATACACCGCCAGAATTCAGCAAAAACTGCAAAATCGAAACCGATATTCCTGCGAGCTTGCATTTTGCAAAGCTTTCCTCGCGCAAAATGCAGGTGCTGCGGACAATAGAGCCAATAACACTGCATCCTGGAAGAGTGAACATATCTTTGTCCGGGACCAGATCAACGTTCACTACACCGGCTTTAGTTCGTTGAATGCATTAATTTCGATGCACCGATCGCATCCCTTCATCTTCCTCGGCACATGAAAAAAATCATAGGTCAAAGTCTGCTCTTCATCGGCGCACTTATGTGCGGTTCCATTGCCAATATGACCCTTATTGAAATAAGCGGGCATGTCATTCCTCCACCGCCAGGAGCCAACTTAAGCACAGCGGAAGGCATCAAGGCAGCTTTGCCCATCCTGGAGGCACGGCATTTCCTGTTTCCATTTCTCGCCCATGCCCTCGGAACGCTGGTCGCCGCCTTTCTCGTGACCCGTTTTTCGGCTACCGGACAACTTATCAAAGCCATGGCGATGGGTCTTATCTTTCTCACAGGAGGCATTGCCGCAGCATTCATGATTCCGGCGCCCACCTGGTTCATCGTAGTGGATTTGACGGTGGCCTACCTGCCAATGGGGTATCTTGGCTATCGCGTTGGTAAAAAGTAAAGTCCAAACTGAACCGAGGGGATACTCACCAACCGCTTCGGCGGAAATAATCGATTGCCGCCTGCTTGAGCAAATAGTCTTGCTCGCCCAAGGTCATGCGCGGAAGCCTTTGCACCAGCTCCCAGTGCGGCCAGCCTTCTTCATCCAGCCCTTTGAGTAAGTAAAAGCCGTACTGGCTCAGCAAACGACAAGTTGCGATATGCATCAGGTCCTGCTTTTCGTCCTTTTCGAACTTACGCGCTCCTTGGCCCAGCTCCTGCACTCCGATCAGAAAAATCACTCCCTGCAAGTCTAGATCCGCATCAAAATGGGTACATAGACGCTCCAGCAATTGGTCCCACTCTATTTTCAACTCCTCGATATTGCGCAGGTGTAGCATGGTCTTTTATTGATCAACATGTTTGGAAAACTCCTGCTGCACATCCTTGAGCGCAGGAAAAACAAAGCCGGAAACCGACAACACCGGCTGGTAAAGCATGGACCCTGATTTGGTCTTCGCAGACAAGAGCTGAAGCTGGGCATCCACCGGGCGGAAAACAGAAAGCACCACACTGACTGCCAGGGCGAATTTGAGTAAACCAAAGACGGCACCTGCTACCTGATTGATGGGGGTAAGTTTGCCGATTTTCAACAGGCCTTCCAGGAATTTCGCAAAAACAACCAGCAGCAATACCACCGCGACCAATACGATCACAAACGTGATGACATACAAAGTGGTTCCTTCCGCATCTATGAATTTACCAACGGCACTTTCAAAAAGGGAACTTGTTTTGAAAGCGATATACAGTCCGAGCAGAAAACCGATAATCATCGCCAGCTCGAATATGAGACCGCGTTGCCAGCCTTTATACGCCCCCCAGAGGAGCGGAACAGCGATGAAAAAATCAAGATAGTTCATGAATGGCTTTGCGTAAGTGGACTTCGAAGTACATCGGCATCAGGCACTGGCCTCCATCACCATTTTCACTCCAGGCAACTCTTTGCCTTCGATGTATTCCAGCAATGCGCCTCCTCCGGTGCTGACATAGGAAACCCTGTCTGCAAGCCCGAACTGATTCACGGCCGCCGCTGAATCTCCTCCACCTATGAGCGAGAAAGCGCCTTTACCGGTCGCTTCTGCGACAGCATTCGCTACTGTGCGCGTTCCGTTCTCAAATTTCGGCATTTCAAACACGCCCATCGGGCCGTTCCAGAGTATGGTTTTACTGGCGCGGATCACATCCGCGAAAATAGTGGCAGAAGCGGGACCTATGTCCAAGCCCATCCAACCGGCTTCAATAGTTCGGATATCCGTTACGTTAGTAGCGGCATCCTTGTCGAATTTATCACCGTTCACCGAGTCCACCGGCAAATGGATATGCACACCTTTCTCCTCGGCTTTTTTAAGGATATCCAATGCAAGGTCGAGTTTCTCGTGCTCACAGAGCGAATTACCGATTTCACCACCTTGCGCTTTGATGAAGGTGTAGGCCATACCTCCTCCGATGATCAGATGATCCACCTTTTCCATGAGACGCTCGATGATGAGGATCTTATCACTCACCTTCGCGCCACCCATGATGGCCGTGAACGGTTTTTCGGCATGACTCAATACTTTTTCTGCATTCTTCAGCTCTCCGGCCATCACGTATCCGAACAACGAATTGCCTTTGAAATACGAAGCAATCACTGCCGTACTGGCATGTGCCCGGTGCGCCGTTCCGAAGGCATCGTTCACATATACATCGCCGTAAGAGGCCAGGCGGCGCGCGAAATCCGCATCGCCTTTTTCCTCCTCCTTATAGAAACGCAGGTTCTCCAACAACAAAACTTCGCCAGGCTGCAGGGCTGCCGACATTTCCGCAGCATCCTCTCCCCGGCAATCTGTCGCAAACTTTACCGGGCGATCGCCCAATAATGCGGAGAGTGTGGATAGCGTGTGCCTCAGTGAATACTTCTCCGCAGGTCCTTCCTTTGGTCTGCCCAGATGAGACATGAGGATCACGCTACCACCATCATGCAGTATTTTTTGGATGGTCGGTATCGCTGCACGGATGCGGGTAGCATCGGTGACTTCGAATGCACTGTTCAAAGGGACATTGAAATCCACACGGATCAGCGCCCGTTTACCTGAAAAACTGTAATCATCTATTGTTTTGAAAGACATACAAGCAAAGTTGAGGTGTAAAAATAAGCAAATACCTCCTTCTGCCTGAGGGCGAAAACACTCCGTTTACTTCACTATGACCGTTTTACGCACAGTTTCGCTTTGGACCAGACGGATATAGTCCTTTGCTTGCTGCGTCTGGGAAACCACTTCAACGTTCAAAACAGCTTCCCATTTGAATTCAAAAAATGCTTCTCCATTGCTGGCTGTGAACTCTTCGTCAAAAACATCAGCCCTTACCCCGTTTTGTGCATTGATAACACTATCCTGCCGTAGCACGACTTTCGCTCCCGGCACAGGTCTTCCCAGGGTATCTACCACCGTTATTATCGCTTCACAAGGCTCGGTTTTTTTACAGGAAGAAATCACCGCCAGCCCCAGAATGGATGATACGAGAATAGGGAGTATGTTTTTCATGGTTTAAAAGGTCAACTATGACTTGTACGAAGCCTGATTATGAATTGTTCAAATTTAGTAAACTTGCAAGAGTTTTGGATGCGTTTGATCATTGCCGATCCCATCTTTTACAAAATGTTAAAAATCAATACTATGAACAAATTCATCGTTGGTTGCCTGGCAACGTTATTGTGCATATTTCAGTCACAGGCAACATCCTTCACCCACAATACTATGGAAAATTCAAGCAAAGACACACTCATTGAAATCAGCACCGATTTGGGCACCATGAAATTGAAACTGTACAAGGAAACTCCCCTGCACAGAGCCAATTTCATCAAACTGGCGGGTGAAGGATTTTACGACAGCCTTTTGTTTCATCGTGTGATCAAAGGATTCATGATCCAAGGCGGGGATCCCCAATCCAAGAACGCAGCACCCGGCCAAATGCTCGGCTCAGGTGATGTGGGCTATAAGATACCTGCCGAACTGGTGGACACCTTGTTCCACAAGAAAGGTGTGCTGGCAGCCGCCCGCGACAACAATCCGCAGAAAGCATCGAGCGGTTGTCAGTTTTATATCGTGCAGGGCAAGGTGATGAATGAAAATGAAATCGCAATGGCTGAACAAAGGATGGGCTTCAAGATGAGTGAGGAGCAGAAGAAAGCTTACATGACGCTCGGCGGCTCTCCCTGGCTTGACCGGAACTACACGGTCTTCGGTGAGGTGATAGAAGGCCTCGATGTCATCGATAAAATCGCTGCCGTTCCGACTGCTCCCGGAGACAGACCGCTTCAGGATGTGCGTATGAAAATCAGGTTGATTGAAGAATAGTACAAGATCCGCTCTGAAATAGCAACCAACTGTAATCCAGAAAAATGTCCACCGACCATATAGCGGAACTCCTCGCAGAAGCCCAACAATTCCAACCATCCAATGCTGCGGAACTGGAGCAGTTCAGGCTTCACTTCCTCGGAAAAAAGGGAGTGTTGACCGGTCTGTTTGCTCAGATGAAAGATGTAGACCCCTCTGAGCGGAAGGCTTTTGGACAAAGGGTGAACGAATTGAAAGTCGCGGCGGAAGCCAAACTGGAACAGTTCAAAGATGCTTTTGGAGATACATCAGAAGCGAAAGAAAACAAGCAGGATTTGAGTTTACCCGGAGATCCGTTGGAGCAGGGAAGCTTCCATCCGCTCACGCTGGTCAGACGACAAATCATACGGATTTTCTCCCGCATTGGCTTCAATGTGAGCGATGGTCCGGAGATAGAAGACGACTGGCACAATTTCTCTGCCCTGAACTTTCCGCCCGAGCATCCTGCGAGAGATATGCAGGACACCTTTTTCATCCATCTTCAACCGGATGCCGCTATGTACAACGGACCACTGGCACTCAGAACCCATACATCGTCGGTGCAGGTACGTGTGATGGAGAACCAGCAACCACCGATTCGGACCATTTGTCCGGGCCGGGTGTACCGAAACGAAGCCATTTCAGCACGGGCGCACTGCTTCTTCCACCAGGTAGAGGGCTTCTACATCGATGAAGGTGTATCCTTTGCGGACCTGAAGCAAACGCTGCTGTATTTCGCTCAGGAGATGTTCGGTGCTGATACGAAAATCCGCTTGCGTCCCTCCTATTTTCCTTTTACGGAACCCAGTGCCGAAATGGATATCAGCTGCAGCATTTGTAAAGGAAACGGATGCAATGTATGCAAACATTCGGGCTGGGTGGAAATACTTGGCTGCGGCATGATCGATCCTGCGGTGCTGGACAACTGCCGCATTGACTCCGGCAAATACTCGGGCTTCGCCTTTGGGATGGGCATTGAACGTATCGCTATGCTGAAATACACCATCCGCGATCTGCGTATTTTTTCTGAGAACGACGTGCGTTTCCTGGACCAGTTCAAGGGAGTCCGCTAACGAAAAATCTGATTTTTATTTACCGGGCTTGCCAATAACCTTGTAGGAACCTTCTCCTTTCAGGATAGAAGAGTACAGCCTGTCGTTCCCCAATACGGAAAGCGCCTCTTTGATGACCGGATCGTTGCGGAACATATACGCATACTTCCCTGTCTGGAAATAATAGCGCTGCACCAACTCCTTCTCCAGATAATGGCGAATCTCCTCCTTAAAGAGCCGGAGGTCTGCAGCTTTGTCATGGCTAAGTCCTCCACCAAGCGCATCCACTTCCCTTTTCATCTTGTCATAGTACTTTTCCTTCTTCAGTGTCTCCTTCAGGGATGCGAATGCGTCTTCTGTTTGGGATGAATACGTATACACACTGGTATTGAGGTACTGCACAAACCTCTCATAGTCCGCATCGCTCAGCCTGAAATCCGCAGCTGAGTCAACGGTGCTGTTCTCCAGGTGAAAGCGCGTCGCAAAATCGAACACCATGTATCTGCGCAACAAGGTACGTGCGATATTGCTGGTATCTTCCGGCACAATGAACTTATCGGGATAGACGGCAGAACCATCGAAAACAGTGCGTCCTGCCTTTGTTTTGAAGGGCTTGATGAGCGAATCGGGCACTTCTGTCACCGCTTCACCTTCTTCATCGCGGTGGTGGTATATGCGTGTCTGAACGCAGCGGCCACTGGCCGTGTAATACTTTGCCACGGTCAGCTTCATCTGGGCATTGAATGTAAGCGGACGTGTTTGCTGGACAAGTCCTTTGCCGAAGCTACGTTGACCGATGACCACACCGCGGTCCAGGTCCTGAAAATTACCGGCTGTGATTTCTGAAGCGGAAGCAGAGTTTTTATCGATCAGCACCGCTACTTTGATATCGGGCGCTATGGGATCTGATTTTCCGTAATAAGTATTGTTGGAGCCCTTTGTTTTACCTTTCTGGGTAACGAGCAGTTCTCCCTTGCCCATGAAGAGATTGAGAATCTGGACAGACTCTTCCAGCAGTCCTCCTCCGTTACCCCGCAAGTCGAAGATGAGGGATTTAAAACCAGGATTCTTCTGTAACTCCTCCAGCGCTTCCCGAGTTTCCGCGTAACAGTTCTGCAGAAATTTATCAAGCCGGATGTACCCCACACTGTCGTTGATCATCCCGAAATACGGAACGTTCTTTACTTTTATTTCACCCCTGGTTATGTTAAACTCGACGGGAGAGGGTGCACCCCATCTGGAAACACTCAATTTCACCTGCGTGCCGGCAGCTCCTTTGATCAGGTCGTCCAGTTCAGCTCCATCCAGACCTTTAACACTTCTGCCGTTCACTTGCAGCAGTACATCCCCCACTTTAAGTCCGGCCTGCTGTGCAGGAAATCCTTCATAGACCTCGTACACCATTATACTATCACCGCGGCGTATGGAAGACGCACCGATACCGCCGTACTCCGTACTGACGTGTTTGAGCTTATAGTCCTCGATTTCTGATTCCGGATAATAATTGGTGTACGGATCCAATGTCTGCAACATGCCATCGATACCCGACTTCATAAGCTTTCCCGGATTCACCTCGTCTACATAGTATTGGTTCACTTCGCGGTAAACACCCGCAAAAACATCCAGCTGTCGGGTAATCGTGAAATAATCGTCTGCAAAACTCCAGCACAAAATGGCTGAAGGAAGTGCCATCAGCAATAAGAGCTTGCGGCGGGAAGATGTTTTTAAAGGCATTCAGTAGGATATGAAGGTCAAAGATAAGAACAGGCAGCTATGTATTTAAGTACCTTTACCTTTGGCTTTTTAACAACACATCACTATGGACTACAGGAAAGTATATGTTTTGTTCATCATTGTGGCCCTGGCGATTTTTTTAGCCTGGTCATTGTCCGGGTTTCTCACATCTTTTCTGGGGGCTGTCATTTTGTACGTATTGCTGAAGCCTTTACTACGCTACATGACCGTTGAAAAGCGATGGAATAAAACACTCTGTGTTCTCATCGCCATGGTCATCACCTTTATCACTGTGCTGGTACCTGTATGGTTGCTCTACGGACTTCTTTCTTCCAAAATCAATTACGCTATCACCCACAGTGCAGATCTTATCAGCGGATTGAAGGCGATGGACCTCTACCTAGCGGAGCACACCGGTATTAAAATACTGAGTACGGATATGTTGCAAAAGATACAGGAACTGGCCGCCAATATCATACCTCAGATCCTGGGAGCTACTGCCGATATGCTGGCCACCATCGGTATGATGTACTTCATGCTGTATTACATGCTGATCAATCTGGGAAAGGGCGAGAAGATTCTCGAGAATTTGTTGCCGGTGCGCGGCGAAAAGACCCTGGCATTCAAAAAAGAACTGGAAGCCGCTGTTTTCAGCAATGTGATGGGTGCACCTGTGCTGGCTATTTTACAAGGACTCGTCGCAGGTGCCGGCTACTGGATCCTGGGACTCGATGAACCCTGGTTCTGGGGCGCCATTACAGGATTCATGTCGTTCATTCCACTGGTGGGCACTGCCCTGGTCTGGATTCCTGCCGGTATCTATCAGTTGGTAAATGCGGAAAACTGGCAGGGGGCTGGCATCCTGATTTTTGGCGCACTCGTCATCACCAATATCGACAATGTATTCCGTTTCGCCTTGCAAAAGCGTTTTGCCGATGTGCATCCTATGATTACCGTACTCGGAGTTATCGTAGGCTTGCGCTGGTTCGGCATCACCGGCATCGTCTTCGGCCCTCTGATGATCTCGTATTTTCTTATGATGGCCAGGCTCTATCAGGAGGAGTATTCGCGGTGATGAACCGTTTAAAAAAGTAAGAGGCCCGGAAAAACTCCCGGACCTCTATACAACCTAAAACCTACCTGTAAGTTTTATCAATGAACGGTGTACCCGTTTTCTGTTCCATAGGATGAAAGCATCTTTTTCAGCTTCTGTCTCGCAACGTGAATGCGGATTTTTACCGTTCCCAAAGGCACCGAAAGGTACTTCGCGATTTCCTCGTATTTGTATCCCTGGTACGACATCTCAAAGGGTGTACGCAGATTATCTGACAAGCTATCCATCGCCAATTTCACCTCATTCATCACGATCCGGCCGTCACCCTCGTTGCGCACAGCAGGACCTCCATGGTTGATGTGGTATTGGTTCTCGGTGTCGTCATTTACTACGCTTCCATTCACCATCCTGCGGTAATTGTTAATGAATATGTTTTTCATGATGGTGTACAGCCATCCTTTCAGGTTGGTCCCGTCCTGGAACTTATCTTTGTTGTTGAACGCCTTTAACATGGTTTCCTGAACCAGATCATTGGCATTCTCCGGATCCTGGGTGAGCTTTAAAGCATAACCGCGGAGGGGTTTGTAGTGCTCTTTTACCTGATGGTTGAACTCGATCTGTGTCATAATGTTTAAGTATTAGCGTTAAAAGTTGAACAAATGTATGGCTAGGATGGATGCCGAGCAAATATTTTGTTTAATTTTTGTGTAATATTCTTAAACAATTTTTAATTGCCTGATTTTCAATAATAATTTCTTTGTTGTTTGTTTTGTAGGCATTTAAATTAAATTGCCTGTTCAATCAAAATCTATTTTGCTTTTAAAGCCTTATATTTTGTTTAATCATATTTGTAATTAGTTTAAACAGAATGAGGTATTTTTTGTTGAAGAGATGTACCCAGTAAAAACAGATAAGATGAACCATTTCACTAAAAACCTCCACAAAACATCCCGCCTTAAAGGCACAGACACCGAAAATCCGGGTACAGACCATTTGTTGAAGGAAATCAGCCGGGATTTGCCGGAGCACTTTTTCAAGAATATAGAGACACCCTTACGGGCAGACGCTTTCGCATTGAGCCCCGAAGAGAAAATCATGCGCATCGCCGGCCATGTGAAGGGCATTCTGGAAACGCTTGGCCTTGATCTGAATGACGAGAGCTTGAAGGATACACCGTTGAGAGTTGCTAAAATGTATGTTCAGGAAACCTTTAAAGGGCTTGACCCCGGGAACCATCCGGCGATCACGCTCTTCGATAATTCGTACCACTACAGTGAAATGCTGGTAGAAAAGAACATCACCTTCTACTCTACTTGCGAACACCACCTCGTACCTATTTTCGGGAAGGCACACGTAGCCTACTTTTCTTCCGGTAAAGTGATTGGCCTATCCAAATTAAACAGATTGGTCGACCATTATGCGCGCAGGCCACAGGTTCAGGAAAGACTTACAATTCAAATAGCGGAGGCACTCAAAGATGCCCTTCAGACCTCCGATGTAGCCGTGTTGATTGATTCGGCCCACCTCTGCGTTGCTTCGCGGGGAATACGGGACATCAACTCCTCCACTATTACAGTAGAATATTGTGGCAAATTCAGGAACAGCGATGTGCGCAGGGAATTTTTGACTCACATTACTGAGGGGAAAAAGTAAGAAGAGAATTTAGAAAGACCCCATATACTATTGACACCGACAACAATCGGTGTCATAACATGTGTTAAAACCATGCATTTAGGGAATACCAAGGCCTTGTGAGCAGGGCGTTGGAGCCGAGGGAAAATCAGCGGAGACTTTCCAGGAGGTCGATCAAGTCCCGCATCGTGTGGAGTAACTTCACATTTTTGGGAAAGTTGATATTGGCCTGGAAAATTTGGCTGCCTGCCAACAGTATAGTGGCCTGTGGAAAGTCGCTGGAGAGCTTATTGGCCACGTGGATAGGTGATTGGGAGGAGATCGCAGATGTTAGTACAGTCAGTACATAATTTGCCTTGTAAATGGACATGACAGGGTTGAGGTCATCCATGGGCAAGTTAGGTCCAAGATAACTGGTATGATGGCCACGGGAGCGTATCAGGTAATTGGCAAACAAAAGACCAATCTCGTGTGGTTCGTGCGCAGGCAGGAATAACAGAAATTTTCTGGAGTCTGCCTGTTGATTCTTGGGCTGTGCATCTACCGCCACGAAGAGCTTCTGGCGAATGAGGTTGGTGATGAAATGCTCATAGGCCGGATTGATGGAGCCCGTTTGCCACATCACCCCTACTCTGGCCAGGAAGGGAAAAACAAGGCTCAGAAAAGTGTTTTCCAGGCCGAACTGTAGAATATTCGACGACAAAATCTTCTCGAACGCAATCTCGTCCAGGTTGAACATGGCTTTGGTGAGCGATTCAATCTGAATAAGGTTGTCCGACGCATTCAGCGTGAGCTCCATGACAAGGTTGTCAAGTTCCTCACGTTGCATTTTAGTGATTTTGGAAATCTTGTGCCCCTGCCTGTTGAGCATGGCCACACTGAGCAGCAGCTTGATGTCCTCGTCGTCGTAATAGCGGATATTGGTGGCTGTCCGCTTAGGCTGAGGAATTCCATAACGTTGTTCCCAAATCCGGAGAGTATGGGGCTTGATGCCTGTGAGGGCCTCGACGTCTTTAATGGAGAAATGATTCATTTTTACCCGCCTGGCATAAAAACCGGAGGAAACACCCCGGTTTATCGCTTACGCCCTTGAATAACAAGTCAGGATGAATAATGTTTTCGCAGAATCACTTTTATTAATTCCCGCTGCAAAATGAGTTCGGCCAGCCGGGAAGGGTCCTTGCAGCCATGTCCCGCAGGGAGTAAATGCTCCGGCAGGTCGATGTGGTATAGTAGCGTGGGAATACGTCCAAAATCCGACTTGCACCATCGCTGTAATTGCTCGCTCAGCTGATGCTGGTAATTGACAAAGCTCACCGGCAACTGCTCGTTGAAGTGCAACTCATAGCCCAAACGCCCGAAGTCATTGACAGCCTGTTCCGCCATGGCGCGCAGATACGCCAGATCGTGGCGGTACTTCTCGAGCATTTCTGATTCCATAAGCTATCTTCGTTGGCAATGAAAGCGGTGGCAACAACAATGGAGAACCTCTCAATGCTTTGCAAAAATACTATCCTCTTTTTGTTTTTGCTGCTAAAGGGTTCCTCCGCATTTGCTCAGGGAGGATACCGGCCACACCCTTTGCTTTCGCCGATGTGGCAGGCTGAACTGGAGTACATGGAACCCAGTCAGGTGAAAGACACCAGCATGGAGCACGGCTTCAGTGGGGGCACCTTCACTTTCCGGATGCCCGTTTACACCGGTAAAGACTGGTTGTCGGCCGACGGTGGAAAGCCATTTTTCGCCGTGCTGGCTCAGGCCAGCGCATCCGCAAGGCAAACACAAATTGATTACCTGGAACCGGACCGCTGGCTGACGATGGGCAGAGTCGGTGTTACAGGACTGATGGCCAAAGGCCTACGCCACCTGATACTGGCGAACATTTCCGTGATGCTGCCGAGTGAATCCTTCCAATTCAACCCTGGCTTCCTTCGTCCCAATGCCACACTCATATGGCGCAAACTTTACCACGACAACAAATTATGGCATACTGTCGGAATCGCATACACACCGATTCTCGGAAAAGAAGTACCTCTACCGGTTTTAGGGCTAGGGCTAAAGCTGGGCAATGACGACCAGGTGCAATTCACCTTTCCGTACAATGCAGCCTACACCCATTTGTTCAGTCGCAAATTGAGCCTCTCTGCCCGCGCACAGATGATGGGAGGCAACTACTTCCTGCGGCCAGATAGCCTCTACACCGGAGATCCGCTCCGGCATCGTTTTTTAATCCCACGCGTGGGAATTGTTGCCCGCTATTATACCAGCCGACACGTAGTGATTACGCCGGAGATTGCGCTGACCGGCACCGGTAGGCTACGTCTTGCCGATGATGTCTCCCGACTCAGCAGCACTCTTTTTTTTCGGATCAGCCTACAGGTGCGTTTCGGTGAGAGACCGGCGGCCGCGCCTATCCTCAATTTCGATCCGGGAGATTCAGGCTTCGACCCTACCTACCTGACAGAATAATTCCATCCCGACATAACTTTAGCGCTCCGGGAAGGTTATACTAACCATGGCAAACATACTGATCGCGGGCGGTTCCGGACTGGTGGGAAAACACCTGACTACGATGCTCATTGCACAAGGTCATTCCGTATCCTGGCTGAGCCGGAAATCGTCCGGCAACACTGCCGGTGTCCGCGTTTTCGCATGGAACCCTTCCACGCACAGTATGGATCCGCAGGCCCTGATTGACACCGACCACATCGTGTCCCTCGCCGGGAGCAGCATCGCCGGAAAAGCCTGGTCCAGCCAATACAAATCAGAGATCATCGGCAGCAGAAAAGACGCTGCCGCCACACTGATAAATGCGCTTGACGCACACCCACACAAGGTGAAATCCCTCGTTGCGGCATCGGCCGTGGGTTATTACGGAGACCGCGATCAAAACATTTGTACAGAAGAAACCTCTGCTGGAACAGGATTCCTATCTACAACAACGCGCGAATGGGAAGAAGCCTATGCCGCATCGCCGGTCCGTACCGTATTGCTGCGTATAGGCATCGTACTTTCCACCAAAGGCGGTGCATTGCCGGTGATGGCTGCGCCATTGACTACTGGTGCTTGTCCGATCCTGGGCGGAGGAACACAATACATGAGCTGGATACACATCGAGGACCTGTGTCAGATGTTTTTGTCAGCGATGGAAACCGATGCATGGAAAGGTGTTTACAACGCCTGCGGACCTGCTCCATGCACGCACAAGGAATTCATGCTGACCTTGCGCAAGCAGCGTTGTCGCTATGCGGTTCCGGTACCTGTTCCCGGTTTTGCGCTAAAGTTGCTCATGGGCGAAAAAAGCAGTATCGTGACCGACAGCACCCGCGCCAGTGCACAAAAGATCCAGAAAGCAGGATTCCGTTTTCGCTTTGATATTCTCAAACAGGCATTGACCGACCTTTATGAAAGAAAAATCTGAAGTTGTACTTCACTGGTTTCGGCGGGATCTCCGGCTGGAAGACAATACCGCTTTACAGCACGCGATTAAAAGCGGCACCCGGGTACAGTGTGTTTTCATCTTCGACCGGAACATCCTGGACCGACTGGAGGACAGTGAAGACAGAAGAGTAGCGTTCATACATCGCCGCTTACAGGCATTGCAAAGCAAGCTGAACATACTCGGCGCTACCTTGGATGTACGTTATGGAACACCGGATAGCATCTGGCAGGATCTTTTATCCGACTACAGCGTGAAAGGGGTGTACACCAACCACGACTACGAACCGTATGCCCGCAAGAGAGACGCAGCGATGGCAGATTATTTCCTGCAGCACAATGTGCCCTTTCATACTTTCAAGGACCAGGTCATGTTCGAAAAAGACGAGGTGCTGAAAGATGACGGTAAACCCTATACGGTATACACTCCTTATTCCAGGAAATGGATGGCCAGACTGTCGCAGCTGCCGGCGTATGTTCCAACGGCAACGGGCACGAAAGCCGACTTTCTGCAACAGTCGCCTAAAGAACTTCCATCGCTCGAAGCGATGGGCTTCCATGATCCAGGCTATAGTTTTCCGGACCTGGAACCAGACGAAGCCATTATCCGTGAATACGCCCATCAAAGAGATTTCCCAGGAATAAACGGAACTACACGCATCGGAGTGCATTTGCGGTTCGGCACAGTAAGTATCCGCCGGATGGTGCAGCTCGCCAAGCAACTGAGCTTTTCATGGCTCAATGAACTGTGCTGGAGAGAGTTTTACATGATGATCATCTGGCATTTCCCCCATGCGGCAGAAAGTGCCTTCAAGCCGGCCTACAACCATGTACATTGGAGAAACGACGAGGCAGGATTCGCTGCCTGGTGCGAAGGCAGAACAGGCTATCCGATTGTGGATGCAGGTATGCGTGAACTGAATGCCACCGGTTACATGCACAACAGGGTACGCATGATAACGGCCAGCTTTTTAACCAAGCACCTGCTCATCGACTGGCGCTGGGGAGAATCCTATTTCGCGCGCAAGCTCATGGACTTCGATCTGAGCGCTAATAATGGGGGATGGCAATGGGCAGCAGGAAGCGGTTGTGATGCTGCGCCCTATTTCAGGATTTTCAATCCCTATGAGCAAACAAAAAAGTTCGATCCCGATCTGAGCTATATCCGAAAATGGGTACCGGAGTTCGAAGACTTCAGCTACCCACCTCCAATAGTGGACCATAAATTCGCCAGGGAACGCTGCCTCGAAGTGTACAAGCAGGCCTTGAAGCCAGGGGCATAATGAACCTTCGGGTGCTTACTCAGCGGTCGCGCAGAAAGTCGTTAAAGTAGCGGGTGATTTTCTCATTGAGGTGCACCCGGTCTTTGCCGCTGACGTTGTGCGGATGACCAGGATAGACAAAATAATCCAACTGAACGCCCTTGCTGACCGCTTTCTTCAAGTACATGATGCTGTGTTGCCATACTACGACATCGTCAGATGTTCCGTGAATCAGCATCAGACGGCCGTTGAGTTGTTCTACGTGATTCAATAGATTGTTGAGCTTGTAGCCTCCCGGATTCTCCTCCGGAGTATCCATGTACCGCTCTGTGTACATCACCTCATAGGCAGACCAGTCGATCACCGGACCTCCGGCTACTCCTGCTTTGAAGATGCCCGGATACCGTGACATGAGGGATGTGGTCATGAAGCCTCCGAAACTCCATCCATTGACGCCTAAACGGTTGGCATCTATAAATGTCAGCGTGCGTAAATAATTAACGCCTGTAATCTGATCCTTCATCTCCACATCGCCCAGATTGCGGAAGGTAGCCTGCTCAAATTTCTTCCCACGCCATGCGCTGCCACGATTGTCGAGGGTAAAAACGATGTAGCCTTGCTGAGTCAGGTAGTGGAACCAAAGGTCCGCACCTGCGAGCCAACTGTTGGTAATCATCTGCGCATGCGGACCTCCGTACACATAAACGATCACCGGATACTTCCTGCTGGAATCAAAATCAGCCGGCAGAATCATGCGGCACCATAAATCGGTGCTGTCTTCTGCTTTGATGGAGAAAAGTCGCGTATCTCCTGCGGTGAAATCTTTGAGCGGGTTCGTAGCCGTGAGTAAGGTGCGAACAGGCTTGCCCGTGGAAGTCATAAGACGGGTGACACGCGGCAACTTGAGGTGGCTGTATGTATCGATGAAGTATTTCTTATCGGGAGAAAGGATGCATTGATGCACGCCCTGATCCACGGTCAGCCTGCTAAACTTCGCAGTTGAAAGTTCCGCTGAACAAAATATCCTGTCGATGCCTGTATTGGCGGTAGCATGAAAGTAAGCCGATTTGCCGGTCGCATCAAAACCGTTGAAGTCCGTCACTTCAAACGCACCGCGCGTCAGCTGACGTATCAACTTGCCGTCTTTACTGTACAGATACAAGTGATTCCAACCATCGCGACGGCTCTGCCAAACAAAGTGACCTTCCTTTCCCGGAACGAAAACGACCGGATGCAGGGGCTCGGTATAGCGCTCATCGCTCTCGGTGAATAAAGTGCGGATATAATCGCCTGATACCGCATCGTACACGCGTAAATCCATACGGTCCTGAGCACGGTTCACTACAGCGATGTAGACAAACTTGCCGTCCGGACTCCATGCCACATTGGTCAGGTACTGTTCCACCGGCTCCCCGGTTTTAAGATAAAGCGTTGAACCCTTCAGTACATCGTAAATTCCCACTGTTACCTGATGGCTCTTCGCACCGGCAAAGGGATACCTGATATCTTCATTTTTTGCGGGCAATCCGGAAAAATCAAGGATTGGATACGGCGTCACCATGGATTGATCCATGCGGTAAAAAGCCAGCTTATCAGACGTCGGCGACCAGAAGAGGCCTTTATCGATACCGAATTCTTCCCTGTGTACCGTCGTGCCGTACACCATGTCTTTGGAGCCATCGCGGGTAATCTGCTGCGCACGATGATTTATCTCGATGAAAATATTTCCATCGCTCACATACGCTATTTTACCATCGGAGGATTTCTCCGCATGCTCGGCGCCATCCGGCAAGGTAGAGGAATCGCGCAATGTTAAAGCGGCACTGTCCACCCGGTAGGCCCATGACTTTTTACCTTGATCAAAAGCGAAGGAACCTGCGTCCGACCATTTCATCAATGGGAACCTGGACAGCGTATCCGCTTTCGCTGCTTTCAATGCAGCATTCAACATCGACAAGCTGAGGACTTTTTGTGTCGCTGCATCGCTGACCTCTGAACGTACTAACCACTCCTCCTTTTCTTCTGTCTGGATCCAGGAGCAGGCAGATGTATTAGCGACCCATTGCAATTGTACGAGACGTGCAGGTGCAAGCGTAGTCCGCTGCCGCAACACAGCATCTTCAAGAGTCAATTTTTTTGTCTGCCCGAATCCGGTCAGAACGAAGCAGGTCAGCGCTGCCAGGGCAAGAAAGAAACGCATAGAATTGATTTATTGTATAAAGGTAAAAGTAGTGATTGCTGCTTAACATTCACCAGCCGGAGATTCTCGAGTCTACTCTAATTTGTTCATTCAATTGCTCGCCCATCGCAAGCGGCGGCGGTCGGGAACAATCCAGGTAAAAATCCACCTGTAAATCGTAGCTTTGGACCATGTTTACGGGCATCATAGAAGCATTGGGCAACATTCTTTCCATCCGTGAGGAGGGAGGGAACAAAACATTCACCCTCGACTGCCCCTTCAAAGCAGAGTTGAAAATCGACCAAAGTCTGGCGCACAACGGCGTATGCCTGACTGTTACCAGGGTATCGGATACCGGTTACGAGGTGACCGCCATCGCTGAAACGCTGCGTAAAACAAATCTCGGACTGCTCCGTACCGGAGACCAGGTAAACCTTGAACGTTGCATGCAGATGAATGGACGCATCGACGGACATATCGTGCAAGGCCATGTGGACGGAACTGCAAGCTGCACCTCCGTGGTGGATGAAAACGGGAGCTGGAAATTCTCTTTCTCCTACTCCTCCGGAGAAGGCCATCTCACCGTTCCCAAAGGCTCCATTACGGTGAACGGAGTAAGCCTGACTGTAGTCGACAGTTCACCCGGAGCATTCTCGGTCGCTATCATTCCCTATACATTTGCCCATACCACTTTCCAAGTCTTGAAACCGGGAGATACCGTGAATCTGGAATTCGATATCATCGGCAAATACGTACAGGCGTATATGCAACAGCGATAGGACGTTTTCAACCCTGACTATTCTGCCTCACCAGCCAAATTCCTGCAAGAAACGCCGCGACAGCGGTGATAGAAAAAACTGCTGATGGCCCTCCCCAGGACCATAAGGCACCGGTCCAGACGCCGGCAAGCAGGGTGCCGATGCTGCCCGTACTCATGTAGAATCCCAATGCTTTTCCTCTGTCGTTCGCTGGCACGATGTCCACGATGGCAGCTTTGACAACACTCTCGATAGCTGCTATCGCCAAGGCATATACCCCGAATAGGACGACGAACCAATGGAATTCGATCGACCGAGTCATCCCTGCATATACTGCTGCAAAGAGCAATACACCTGCACACAACACTTTTCGTTTCCCCACCTGATCCGCCAGTACTCCGACTGGATATGCAAATGCTGCGTACAGCAGATTATAAACGATGTACGCCGCTATCATCCGCAAATCACTCAGCCCGGCTTCCTTGAGTGCCATCAACAGGAACACATCCGGACTGTTGACCAATGCGAACAACAGCAAGGGGGCCATTAGGCGTCGGAAATCTCCGGTGGAGTTTTTCCAGAAACCCAGGTAGGAAAAGAAGCCGGGTTGTTTCCCCTTACCCGTCGCAGAAACGGCACGCCTGTCTTTCACGAGGAAAGTACATGCCGTACTCAGCACTGCAGGTACAACGGCCAACACAAACACGCCATCGTAGTCTCCGGGATAAAAGTACAACCACAACAAGGCCAATAGTGGTCCGAGCGCTGCTCCGAGCGTATCCATCCCTCGGTGAAATCCGAAAACCCTTGCCCTTTGTTCCGGAGCGGCTTCGGAAGCGAGCAGCGCATCACGCGGAGCGGATCGTACCCCTTTACCGAGGCGATCAATTCCACGAGCGAGAAAAATACGAAGAAGACCCGGCTGGTAAAGCAGCAGGATCTTACCAATGGCCGACAATCCATATCCGGCCTGTATGAATCGTTGCCGCTGTTGAGAACCATCGCTCAGGTGGCCGAAATAGCCTTTGCTAAATCCGGCAATCACCTGCGATAAGCCTTCAAGCATACCCAAGGCGATCATGCTGTAACCGGCTTCTCGGAGATATACCGGCAGAACAGGATACAAAAGTTCACTGGAAACATCTGCCAGCAAACTGACAATGCCAAGCAACCACACTGTACGTGAAAACCTCATGGAATAAGACTCAAACAAATATGCTAAAAAACGAGCAATACGATCCGGGCCCGGAAGTCCATGCATCTACTCCCAGAACCTGTCATTCCAGTGTAGGCACTGTGCGTCCCGGGCTTCCGGCACATTGATGGACAGCAGTACTTCCTGCGGCACCTGCTGCTGTATGGATTCAAAAAGCACGCGCTCTTCAAAGCGTATCAAGGCTTCCAGACTGCGTTCCAACTGAGCGAGCCATTCATGGTCGGCCTGCGGAAATTCGAGCGAATGCTGTAAGCCCTCGTACATTTTCCGCCATTGGATTAGAAGCGGATCAGTGGCAGCCAGCAAGGGCACAATGGCTAACTGCTCGGTGGCATGGTGCGGATGAAAATAATGTGTGGTGAAATAGTCCATGTAATCGAGCAGTCGTTGAGCGCTTAGCTCCCGGCGAAGTCCTATTCTCAACTTCAGACAGAACATGAGGATTTCATGGTGCTCCCTGCTGAACACCTGCAAAGCGGGATGACGTTTGAGCGGAGCCTTTCTTGTCACCTCAACGATTTGTATTAGCGTTTGACTGAAAAAAAAACAGTGCATCGACGCTCATGAACCCGCTGCCACCGATTTATTGGCCAACTGTCCGCAGGCTGCATCGATATCCTTACCACGGCTACGGCGCAGATTCACCACGAGTCCCTGTTTCCAAAGCTCATGCATGAATGCATTGACCTTGGGCTCAGTGGTCTTCTGGAATTCTCCCCCATCAATCGGATTATACTCGATCAGGTTGATTTTACTCACCACCCGGCGGGCGAATGCACCTAGCTCACGGGCATCCTCGATGCTGTCGTTAAAGTTATTGAAAAGGATATACTCCAGTGTGACCCTTGTCCCGGTCTTCTCGAAAAAATAGTTCAATGCACCCTCCAGCACTTCCAGGTTATTGCTTTCGTTGATCGGCATTATTCTGTCGCGCTTCTTATCGTTCGCGGCATGAAGCGAGAGGGCGAGATTGAATTTGACCTTATCATCACCGAGTTTACAAATCATTTTGGCGATGCCTGCAGTACTGACGGTGATGCGACGGGGAGCCATGTTGAGCCCCTGAGGAGAAGTGATATAGTCAATGCTCTTCACCACGTTGGCATAGTTGAGCAGAGGCTCTCCCATCCCCATGTACACCACGTTGGACAGCGGAATATTGTAATGTTGCTCTGCCTGCTCGCGGATAATGGCCACCTGATCAAAGATCTCATCAAATCCCAGATTCCTTTCCCTGTCCAGTTTGCCGGTTGCACAGAACTTACAGGTGAGGCTGCAACCGACCTGGGAGCTTACACAAGCCGTCATGCGGGTGTCGGTAGGAATCAGGACTCCTTCCACGGTGAAGCCATCGTGCAAGCGAAACGCATTCTTGATTGTGCGATCGGCGCTGATCTGGCAGGCAGAAACACTCACAGCAGGAAGCACAAAGTTCTCCTCAAGCATTTGCCTGGTATCGATAGAGAGGTTGGTCATATCGGTAAAACTGCGGGCTGCTTTCTTCCACAGCCACTCCTCCACCTGCTTCGCACGGAAAGGCTTATCGCCCTTTCCCACGAAGAATTCTTTCAACTCCGCAGACGATAATTCTCTGATATTTTTCTTCACCGACATCGCCCGCAAAATTACGGAAAAAGTGGCCGGCAGCAAGTAGTGACGGGGATTGCCGGGGATTTAGCCGAAGAGTAGCCCGAAAACCTCCTCCACTTTACCTACTGGAATAACGGTGATGCCTGATTCATTTTTCAATTTATCCAGGCCGGCATTGTATCGTGAGATAAATATCTTTTTGAAGCCCAGGCGCGCCGCCTCG
>CAZPCA010000008.1:32586-41121 GCA_964584995.1 uncultured Bifidobacterium sp. | reverse complement strand
TTGTACTTCGCAACAGTCAGTGACCATAACACAGCCCGCATTGCTTCAATTGGGGGCCCCGGTAACGACGATGGTGTCCTGCTTCGGCGGTAACGACGGCAGCGCTTCTATAAGTGCCAGTGGTGGAACTGCGCCCTATCTGTACTATTGGTCCAACGGAAATACCACCGCAACTGCGAGTGGACTCATCGCCGGAGGTTATCAGGTAACTGTAACAGACCAGGCCGGTTGCAACACCTCTGCACAAATCAGTATCACTCAACCCGCAGGCATGGTGTTTTCACCAGCAGCAGTCAACAATATCAGCTGCTTTGGTGGAAGCGACGGACAAATATCCGTCAACGTAAGTGGTGGCGCCAGTCCTTACAGTTATCAATGGTCCAATGGTGGTAGTTCCGGTACGATTCTAAACATCGCTGCAGGAACGTATACGGTTACCGTCACCGACGCAAACGGATGCAGTCAGCAACAGGTGAACATTGCCTCAGAGCCTGCAGCTCTTACGGCTCAATCCAGCGTAAACCCGATACTTTGCTTCGGACAGAACAGCGCATCCATCACCGTGACTCCCGCTGGAGGAGTACCTCCGTATGGCTTCAACTGGAGCAATGGCGGATCCTCGAACGCGATTCAATCACTGTCACCCGGTAACTATTCTGTCATCATAACGGATAATAACAGTTGCACCTATACCTCCAGTTATACAATCAGTCAGCCGGCGGCCCTTGTTGCTGCGGTGACGTCACCGGACACGCTTTGCATCGGTCAAAGCGCTTCTCTGACCGTGGTGCCATCTGGGGGGACGCCCGGTTACAATTATCTGTGGTCGAACAGCCAAAACACCAATACGATCAATGTTTCGCCCACAGTCACCTCCAGCTTCGGAGTGGTAATCACCGACAATAACGGCTGTACGACCCAGGTGGCCAACATTGCCGTACCTGTGTTCCCGGCGCTTTCGCTGCAATTGACCGTCACGGACGACACCCTTTGTGCCGGAGAAAGTGCAGCACTTAGCGCTATCGCAGGTGGTGGTAACGGTGGCCCCTATACGTACCAATGGAATACGACAAGTCAGAACATCAATGGATTCCCTGTGACTCCCGGTAGCAGTACGACATACCAGGTCAGTATCAGTGACGGATGTACTTCGAATCAACCCGCTGCACAACTATTGGTTGTGGTCAATCCATTACCGGCTGTATCGTTCACACCTATCCGCTCCGAGGGTTGCAGTCCTGTAACAGTGGCGTTTGTAGCCGGGGCAGGCTCAACTCCCGGTGCTGTCTATAGCTGGAATTTCGGCGACGGCAACAATGGAGGAGGGCAATCCATCTCCCACACTTACACAGAAGCCGGTGAATACGATGTAAGCCTGTATGTGGTCGATGCCAATGGCTGTGAGAACGACCAGACGGTACTCAATGCCGTAGAGGTATTCCCACTGCCAACCGCGTTCTTCACCAGTCAGCCTCAGGATGCAAGCATCCTGAATCCCCTGGTACAATTCATCAACGGAAGTTCTGGTGCCGTCCTTGCACAGTGGGATTTCGGTGACGGCTCCGCGAAAAACCTGGATTGGGCCCCCGATCATATCTATAGCGATACCGGCCGCTACAGGGTAGAGCTTATTGTTGTGAGCAACAAGGGGTGTATCGATACCTTCTACAATGAAATCGTTATACGTGGAGAAACCACTTTTTGGGTACCGAATGCATTCACCCCGAACGATGACGGTGACAATGAGACCTTCACCGGATACGGTATTGGTATCGAAAGAGCTGAGTTCTACATATTCGACCGATGGGGCAAAATGGTATACGAATCCACCAGCCTGGAACAAGGCTGGAACGGCACCTTTGGCAACAACGGAGACCTTTGCCCTGAGGGGGTTTATGTTTACCTCTTCAGAGTACATAACGGTCAGCCTGCCCCGCTAGAATTTACTGGACGGGTCTCACTGATCCGCTAACTTGCAAACATGATGGAAAGGAGGCTCAGGCCTCCTTTTTTCATAGTTGTCGGAACCGCTGGATACTGCGAATCACAACCAGGATGATAGCGGCAGTTACAAAATACTGAAGCCTGGTATTCTCCTGTGGCTGCATCCATAGTTTGACTCCCGCAACGCAAGCCAGAACTGCAAGGGCCAGATGAAAATACCTATTGGATAAAAAGCGCATATCGGTTTATTTCCCGAATGTAAAAAACAATCCCGCAAGGTAGGATCTACCCGGCATGGCTCTCCATGCAATTACCTGATAGTCGGTATCAAACAGATTACGAACCGTGAAACTGATGGTCATTTCCTGCTTGAATGGATGGACTTTGTATCCCGCCACAAGCTCTGTTAAATGATACGGCTCCAGGTAGAAGGTATGATCAGGGGTAGTGTAGCGGTAGCCCGTGTATTGATGATAACACGATAGTGAGAGACCTTTATACTTAATACCGATATCTCCTTTATAGACAATACGGGGTGTGTATATCATCTGCTTTCCGATAGCAGGAGCAAAATCCGGTCCTGATGCCAGAATTACCGACGACACAACGGTTGGAATGAAATTAACTGTCAAGGTCACTTGTCCAAGCTCCCTAGTGAGACGGGCACTTAGCTCCATCCCCCTGGAGGCGGTAGTATGCAGATTGACGGCCCTGTACATGCCGTTTTCATCGGGAGTCCACAACATGAGTTGTTCCATGCGCGTGTAGAAAATTCCAGCCTGCAGTTTGGCACTACCCCTTTCTGAGCGCTTTTCCCACTGCAGCGAAGATGCCGAACTCCAGCCGGACTCAGGCTGTAAAGTTGGACTACCACCCTGCATCCAATAAAGATCATTCAGCGTTGGAACCCTGTAAACTTTTGCGACATCTGCGCGGATGGACCAGTTTTGTAGCAATTGCCAATGAAGTGATGCGGAAGGAAGTAGTGGAATCCATCGTTCATCGAAAAGACTTTTACGCAGGGCCAGATTCAACAACAAGCGCTTACCCGAATACACGGCTTTTATTCCTGCAGAGTATTGGTGTTGAAACCTGCTTCCACCATATCCTTCTGCGCGCCCTTCTGCCTGCATGGCTGAAACCTGTGTAATGACACTCAGGCGTGCGCTCAGCCAGTAGCCTGCTTCGGCTTCTGCCAATAATGTATTTGCCCGACTTTCTTCATCCATCAACGCTGACGGATCACGGTAACGAATCCACTCCCGGTTGATGCCGCCACGCAGGTGGCCAAAAACACGGTTTTTAACCAGCGACCAGGCGGCTGCAAGCCGTGTGCTTCGGTCGTCCTGCTGCTGACTGCTGATGCTCGTAAGCATGTGAGGTGGTATGTCGCGTCGATTCTCGAGGTGCCACAAGTGGATATCAAGCCTGTTATTATCCGTGCCCAGACTCAGGTCGTGCGTGAACCCACGCTGTAAAAACGCCGCATGCTGCTGCTTCCTGATTGCTCCCTCGGGGCCGGTGAAAACAAAATCATTCTCTGCCGACTGCTGGTATATTTTTGTTTTCGTAGCCAGATAGCCGTTAGCAGTATTGAGGGCCGCCCCCGTTTGCATCTGACCAAAACTCCCGACTGAGCTGAGTACTTCTGCAGACCAGCCTGTACCGAATTCAGCCCGGCTGTCGAGCAAGAGGGTCCCTCCCACTGCACCGCTGCCGGAGAGGGGACCGTTTCCGCCGCATTGCAATTCGATCCGGTCCAGCAAAAAGGAGGGGAGCAGGTTGAAGTCGTACAGACCATTCATGGGAGAATTGAGTGGCAGTCCATTCCAGCGAATGGCAGTATGTGCCGCACCGGAGCCCCGCAATGTCACTGTGGATAGGCCTCCAGGACCATAGGAGCGTACAAAAAGGGGCGCCTCCCGATGCAGCCTGTCGGCAAGAGTAAAGGTGGTGATTTTGGAAAGCTTGGATGTGTCGGCCTTATAGATGTTTACGGTTTCACCGGCATCCTGAAATTTCGTTGCCTTGACCTCCACCCCTTTCAGGTAATAACGCAGGGTATCCTGCTGTGCCAGGGCGGCATTGCAGCCATACAGCGAGAAGAGGAGAATCCAGGTTTTTTTCATGCGGCACGAGGGTGAAAATAAAAGTCAACCGTCCGGCAGCCAGAGCTGTCGCCGCAGTTTCCTTTGTCTTTTCACCGAAGACGTTGGACGTATCATCGCCGGGCAGGTCTTCTGACTCACAACTTCTGCTTCCCCTTCCCGTTTTCACAGTGGCTCGAAGCTATACGGCTATGCCGGTGTTGTTTACAGCAGCGGGAACTGTTGCCGGATTGCACGGCATTCCCTTTTCATCCTCCTGAATGAGGAACCTGACGATGAACAAATATATGGAAAACAGGATGGAAAGGCGCATAGCGTAATCCTTTCTATTTTAGCGGTGTGGAAACGAATGTTCTGCTGGAGGGCATCCGGACCGGTGACCGGAGGATGCTTGCACGGGCCATCACCCTCGCTGAAAACGAGCTGCAGGGGTATGAGGTGCTGATGCCGGCGCTCCCTATACGACGGGAGGTTCCTGTCATCGGCATCACCGGACCTCCCGGTGCCGGAAAAAGCACGCTCATCAGTTCCCTCGTACGTGAAATCTGCCAGGGCACTAACGCTAACGGTATACCGAATCAAGTAGGTATACTCGCGGTGGATCCCACCTCCCCCTTCACACATGGATCCCTGTTGGGCGACCGGCTCAGGATGCAGGAGCATTTTAACCATCCCGGAGTATTTATCCGTTCGCTGGCCACCCGCGGCGCCCTGGGAGGGCTTTCGGCCAAAACCGTGGAAATCTGCGACATCCTGCGCAGCGCTCCCTTTGATTATATTTTCATCGAAACAGTGGGTGTCGGGCAAAGTGAGGTCGAGATCGTGTCTTTGGCAGACACCGTCGTCGTCACCCTTGTGCCGGAAGCCGGAGATGAAATACAGGCCTTGAAATCCGGCATCATGGAAATCGGGGATGTGTTCGTGGTGAACAAAGCGGACCGCGAGGGAGCAGACTTGTTCGCGGCGGGCATTGTGAAAACGCTCCATGAGCGACCCGGAGACGGGCACTGGACCATTCCTGTCATCAAAACTGTTGCCAACAGGGGAGAGGGAATCAGCACCTTACTCGATGCTGTACAGGCGCACCAGCGTGTAAGACAGCATCGAGATGTGCTTCGCCTTACGGCAGAAAGGGCTTTCCGGCTCATTCAGCAACAGCGCATGCGTGGTCTCACTGTCAGCCAGCTGGAAGATGCACTGAAAGAGCCTTTGGCACGGGAGGATTTCAACCTTTACCGCTTTGTAAAGGCATTTTAATGCTCATCGGGTGAGCACTGCATCGATATCCGGTACAAAATACAATTCGCTTTTCATGATTTTGCCGTCTTCGCGGTAAATCGGTTTCCCCTCCGCATCCAGCTTGCTCATATTGCTGCGGTGGATCTCTTCGAACACCTCCACGATCTTGTGCTGCAGCCCATGTGCGAGGATGGTGCCGCAAAGGATGTACAACTTGTCTCCCAGCGCATCTGCTACCTGCGTCAGGTCGTTGCTCTTTGCCGCTTCGAGGTACTCGTCGTTTTCTTCTGCCATGAGGCGATGGCGGAGCTCAATGGTGCGGTCGCCGATGTTCGCCCGGGGTGATTCGTGGTAGTCGAGGCCGAAGGTGGAATGGAATTCCTGCACCGCACCGATGATGTTTTTGAATTCAGACATAGTATTGTACCAGTTGGTACTACGAAAGTAGTTTTCCGTCGGAGTTCCCGAAACAGGTTATAAACGGATGTTGAAAATTAACGAAGCAATGTTCACCCCCGCTTTAATTTAATCCGCTCAAATGACCTGCGGTATTGTTCCAAATGCTCGTCGATCAACGTATATTGAAGGGCTTTGGAGTAATACTCCACCGCATCGTCCCAGTGTTGCTGACGCTCGTACAATTGCGCGAACAAAAAGTAAATTCGGTCTTTCTCGATGCCGGGCACTTCGAGTGAACGGTTCAATAGGGCGATGGTCTCGGCTCCGCGGTCGAGCAACAAAAGCAGTCGGCAATAATCGTAATACAATTCCGGCCATGCCGGTACAAGGCGCATAGCGGCCCGGAAATGCTCTTCAGCAGAGGGATAATCCTGCAGTTGGTTCATAAAGAGCTGTCCCAGCATCGCACGGGCCCGGCCATTGTCCGGCTCCCGGACTATTAATACCTGCAAATCCGCCAGTGCTTCGGCCATTCGGCCTTCGCGCAGGTATTGCTGGATTTGAAGTAGCTGTAGCATGATTCAGTTGTGCACTCTCCGTGGGAAGGACACCCTTCTCCGCAAGTTCAAAATCGGTTAAAATCCGGCTATTTCATCGTTTAGGTGGCAAACCGGAAGCTGGTATGGGTAAAAGCCTTGTACATGGCGGTGAATTTCGGGCGGGAACAGCACGAAAACTTACATGGACAAGGCCTGATGCCGCGCTTGTTTTGTCTTTGCTTCGCAGTAAAATAACTTACTTTGCAACGCTCATCCTTCCGCATGCAACAGCTTTCCGTAGTCATCATCACCCTCAACGAAGAGCGGAATATCCGTTCTTGTCTGGATAGCGTGCGAAGCGTGGCCGATGAGATCATTGTGGTGGACTCAGGGTCGACCGATGGTACACTTGGCATTTGCGAAGAAATGGGAATCACTGCAGTGCAACAGTCCTGGCTGGGATATGCTGCGCAAAAGAACTTTGCCAATGCTCTCGCTTCAAACGACTGGATCCTGAGTCTGGACGCAGACGAAGCATTGAGTGAGGACCTGAAAACTTCCGTGCTGGAATGGAAAAAAGGACCGGCAACACCTGCCGCCTTCGCCCGATTGACCAATTACTGCGGAAAATTCGTCCGGCACGGTGGTTGGTATCCGGACACCAAGATCAGGATTTTCAATCGGTTGAACACCTCCTGGTCGGGGACCTTGCACGAGACACTGAACGGGCTATCTCTGTCTGATTGCCGTGTACTGAAAGGCGACTGCATCCATTATTCTTTTCATACCCTCAGCGATCATCTTCGGCAGATTGACCGTTTCAGTACCATTGGCGCAAAAGCCCTTCACGAGAAAGGCAAGCGGGGAACATTGCTGAAAATACTCTACAAGCCTGCAGGACGCTTCCTGCGCAACTACGTCATTCATGCCGGTTTCCTCGACGGACTCACCGGCCTGATCATCGCTATCAACAGTGCGCACGCTGTATTCCTCAAATACTTGCGTTTGTACTATCTGCACAAAGACAAAGTCGTATGAGGGTGTTGCATATATCGACACCGCAAAGCTGGCGCGGCGGGGAGCAACAGGCCGCATACCTCTGCCTTGCCCTGCATGAGCAAGGTCTGGAGGTAACGATACTGACACCCTCTGGTTCCAGACTTGGCAGCACGCTGGAAAAGGAAGGACTAAGGATTGTTTATTTTCAATCTAGGGGTCTGATGGGACTTTCGCTTGCAGCAAAAATGGCTCAGCTATGCCGCACAAAAAAATTCGACTTGATACATACCCACGATGCGCATGCACACACATCGGCTGTGCTTGCCTCCACTTTTTTCGGTATGTCCTTACCGATAGTGGTGAGCCGGCGCGTGGACTTTGCCGTATCCTCCTCCTTGCTCTCTCGCTGGAAATACAACCACCCGGCCATCGCCAGGATACTTTGTGTATCGGAGACCATCCGTCGCATCACGGCACCTGCTATCAGGGATCCGAATAAGCTGGAGGTGGTCTACTCCGGAATTGACCTTACACGCTATGCAGGGAGACAGCAGCATCGTATGCTTCACCAGGAACTCGGTCTTCCTGAGGATATACGAATCGTAGGCAATCTCAGTGCACTGGCCGACCACAAGGACTATCCTGTCTTCATCGAAACAGCGCGCTTGCTTTTAGAAAAAGAAGCCCGTCTGCATTTCATCATCGCCGGATCAGGACCAGAGGAAGACAGTATCCGTCAACTTATCACTGAAAAAAAACTGGAAAGCCACATCAGCCTACTGGGTTTCCGCAAAGATGTGACAGACGTCATGTTATCCCTGGATGCGTTCCTCATCACTTCCAAAACGGAAGGATTGGGCACCATCGTACTCGAAGCTTTTGCGGCCGGTATTCCGGTAATCTCAACAGCCGGAGGTGGAATCACAGAGTTGGTAGAGGATGGAGTCACCGGATGTGTACGGCCGGTGGGCGATGCTCCGGGACTTGCAGAAGAAGTGCTTCGTGTGTTGAGTGATGCTTCGTTCAGGCAGAAACTTATCGATGAAGCACGACGCAAGGTAGAGCTGTTCTCTTTCCGAAAAACCGCCGCCCGAACGAAAGAAATATACGAACAGATTTTAAGTAAATAAGTGGCGGCCGTCAATCAACATATCCGTTTGCTGCTGGACACCATGTCCGACAGTCCGGGAGTGTATCAGTTTTTCGACAAGCATCAACAGCTGTTGTATGTCGGCAAGGCGCGGCAACTGCGTAAACGTGTCGGCAGCTATTTCAGCAAAGTGCACGACAATGCACGCACTATCGTA
>CAZPCA010000008.1:0-32576 GCA_964584995.1 uncultured Bifidobacterium sp. | reverse complement strand
CTATGGACAGTGACTACAAGCTTAAATCCATCGTAAGCAATCTACCGGAGGCCCCTGGAGTTTACCAGTTTTACAATGCTGCCGAACAATTGCTCTATGTAGGAAAAGCCAAAAGTCTGCGCAAACGTGTCGGCAGCTATTTCAGCAAAGTGCACGACAATGCACGCACTATCGTAATGGTGCGACAGATCGCAGACATCAAAACGATAGTGGTGGAAACCGAGTACGATGCCCTTCTGCTCGAAAACAACCTCATCAAGCGGCATCAGCCCCGCTACAATGTCAATCTCAAAGACGACAAAACCTACCCGTGGATCGTCATCAAGAACGAGGCTTTCCCGAGGGTTTTTTCCACCCGGCGCTTTATACGCGACGGATCACAGTATTTCGGCCCTTATCCTTCGGGTGCCATGATTCAGACATTACTGGAGCTCATCAGGGGACTTTACAAGCTACGCACCTGCAGCCTGCCGCTCAGCACCGAAAACAACCGTAAAGGCAAGTTCCGCATCTGTCTTGAATACCACATCGGCAATTGCAAAGGTCCCTGTGAAGACCGGCAATCGCAGGAGGACTACGATGCTTCGATTGCGGATATTCGTGAAATCCTCAAAGGAAATATCCATCTGGTCATGCGACACCTGGAAGAGGAGATGAAGAAGCACGCTTCGGCTTTCGCGTTCGAAGATGCACAGGTGTGTAAGGAAAAGATGGCTTTGCTGGAGGGATACCGTGGCAAAAGTGTGATCGTGAACCCGAACATCCACAACGTGGATGTGTTCGGGTTTGTCGACGATGAACATTCGGCTTACGTCAATTTTATGAAGGTGATGAACGGCGCCATTGTACAGTCGCATACACTGGAAATACGTAAAAAACTGGACGAATCGCCCGGTGAGCTGCTTGCTCTGGCTATTGCGGAAATGCGTGAGCGTTATCAAAGTACAGCCCGTGAAATCATGGTTCCTTTCGAACTGGAGGACGCTTTCAGTGGTGCGGATGTGCTTGTTCCGCGCATCGGCGACAAACGAAGGCTGGTGGAACTATCGGAAAAGAATGCGGCCGCTTACCGCAAGAACAAACTTGAACAGGCGGATAAACTGAACCCGGAACACCGCATCGAGCGGCTGATGGAAACCATGCAGCGTGACCTGCGCCTACCGGTCAAACCCTACCACATAGAGTGCTTCGATAATTCGAATTTCCAGGGGGATTATGCGGTTGCGGCAATGAGTGTATTCAGGAACGGGCGACCGTCGAAAAGCGATTACAGGCATTTCAACATTCGCACCGTTGAAGGCCCCGATGACTTCGCGAGTATGGAAGAAGTCATTTTTCGCAGGTATCGTCGCCTGGTCGATGAGCAACAGGAGCTTCCGCAACTCATAGTGATTGACGGTGGAAAGGGGCAGCTTTCAGCGGCGCTGAACAGCCTCGAAAAACTGGGGCTCCGCGGTAAAATCAGCATCATAGGCATTGCGAAAAAGCTCGAGGAAATCTATTTCCCGGGAGATCCGCTGCCTTTGTACCTCGATAAAAAGGGAGAAACGTTGAAGATCATACAGCACCTGCGCGATGAAGTGCACCGCTTCGGTATCAGTCACCACCGTAAAAAGCGAAGCAAAGGAGTCATACGTACGGGCCTTTCCGATATCAAAGGGATCGGTCCCACCACAGCCGATGAATTGCTCAGACATTTTCGCTCCGTCAAACGGGTCAAGGAAGCGGATATAGGAGCGTTGAGCGCTTTAATCGGACCCGCCAAAGCCGCTCTCGTGCATG
This sequence comes from uncultured Bifidobacterium sp., assembly GCA_964584995.1. Classification (GTDB taxonomy): domain Bacteria; phylum Bacteroidota; class Bacteroidia; order AKYH767-A; family OLB10; genus JAJTFW01. The sequence continues at coordinate 30,794 of CAZPCA010000008.1, read as the reverse complement.
CACATTTCAGCGAAAATCAGGACAGTGAAAAAAATCCCTGACGGCCCGTATTTTCAGGATAGTTTGGAGAGCTCTCCCTTCAAATGGTCGATGACACGCACCTCGGTGGCATCAATGTTTTTCATCTCAGCAATGTACCAACTAACCCAATCGCCCAGATGAAGCAGGTACAGCGAGCGTTGTAACTGCGTTTCACCCTTTGCCCTCATCTCGACCACTTTCGCTCCGTAACGTTGTACGATTTCGGAGGTGATGTCCATGCGTTTGGAGGTACGGTAATAATCATCGACGCAGCGGAAAAGCAGTACCACTACCTCATCGTGCGACTCGGTCCAGCCAACAAGCTCGTTATGGTTCATTTCTGGCAAAACGTGGTGCCAGCAAAGCATTTTACTGTTTTCGTTAATCTGCTGCCGGAAGCGTACTGCCACCCCCTCATAGCGTGTTTCACAATAAATCACCGGCATTTTGCCGATCAGTTGTTCGGCAATACCACGGGCTTCCTCTCGGATTGCCTGCTCCTCACGATCCAGCAGCGCGATGCTGTCTTCAAGATCTTTCTGAAATTCGGGCTGTATAAGTCCATGAAAAGCCAGGATATAGGGCAATTGGGTAAACGAGTATCCGAAACAAGAGCGAGGCGGCATGCCGCCGGGTATGGTGATGAGGTCAAAATTGTTGGAGCGGGCGATGTCACTGATCGCTCCACCTGAACTCACACAGGTGATCTTGGCCCCTTTTTCCATGGCTGAAGTAAGGGCTTGCAGTGTTTCTTCGGTATTGCCTGAGTAAGAAGATACGATCACCAGTGTATGGGCGTCAACGAAAGAGGGAAGAAAATAATCCTTGTTGACAAGGAATGGCACATGCAATTGCTTTTCGAAGAGCTGGGCTGCAATCGTGCCTCCGATACCGGATCCTCCGAGACCGGTCACCAGCACATTGCGGATGGGATGGGAGGACCGGGTGAGCGTCGCTTGCTGACCTATCTGCATGGCCTCGCGCAAATGCTGACTGAAGGCCGCCACTAATTCGTTCATGAACATATCACCTGTGATGCTTTAATTTTGCAGAGGCAAATATATACGAAGATACCTCCGCGATGTTACCACTTATACAACAAATTAAACAGTTGTTCGTTTGGTTTCTGCCTGCGACCTTGCTTTCCCTCTGTGCGTGTACATCCAAAGATGGTGATTTCAATGTGTTCAGTCCGGAAGAGGATGTTGCCATGGGTGCAAGGTACGATGCCGAAATGCTTGACCAATCATCGGCCTATCCCGTTCTCCCGGAAAATGAGCATCCGGAAGTGTATAAGCGGCTGCGGGGTATGGTTGCGAACATCCTCAGCAGCGATGATATCCTGCACCGCGATGAGTTCAAATGGGAAGTCAAAGTGTTGCACGACGACAGTGTACTGAACGCATTTTGCACCCCGGGAGGATTTATTTATGTGTACACCGGACTCATTAAATACCTCGACAGCGAAGATCAGCTCGCAGGCGTGCTGGGCCATGAGATTGCACATGCGGACCTGCGGCACAGTTCGGAACAACTTACGCGCAATGCTGGTATCAAGTTGGTGCTGATGCTGATTTTAGGAGATGGCTCATCGCTGGTAGATATCGCCGGCAACCTCGCCGGCCTCACTTTCAGCCGGGGAGATGAAACAGAGGCGGATCTGCAAAGTGTTCGCTACCTATACGATACGGAGTATGATCCACGGGGAGTTGCCAGGTTTTTCGAAAAGATGGACGCGAAAGGAGCATCGCTCGGCCCATTGGTATTTCTCAGCACCCACCCCAACCCGGAGAACCGCGTACTAAAAATCATGGAAGAATGGAAGAAGCTGGGTGCTAGGACAGGAGAAGAGCGAGCGGCCTCGTACAAAGCACTGAAGGAAATGCTCCCATGATCCATACAATCAGCAGGCGGGGATCTTGAAAAATACGGCTGTCCAAAACCAATGACGTTAAAGCGTGCGGAAAAATGAATTGAAAAGGTACTTGTCCACGCGTCATTTCCTGTAGTCGTAAAAGATCCCCAATAACACCTCCTGCTTATATTGCAATTGTTTGCTCTGCTCCGGTTGATAGCATAATCCTGACTCGATCCGTAACTGGAACACCTTCAGAAACCGAATACTAAGACGATTGCTCACTTCGAACTGTATATGATCCGGATGAAGGGCGTTGAGGAAAATACGCGACTGGTGCTGCCAGATCAATGCCTCCCCATAAAAGCGTTCATCGATCAGCAGATTTCCGGTGAACCCGTAACGTGATGTGACAGTGCTGTGGCGCGTGGTGAAAAAGGGTGATTTCTCTTCCGCAGAAGCAATTCGATTTCTGGGCTGTATATCGACCTGTATGCTGGCGATGTGCAGCTGCGCAAGACTATTTTTAAAAAATCTCCAGCCGATGGTATATCCTGCCTCCACCTGTGCAGGATTGAAAAAGCCACCGGCCCATCGCCGGCCATCCTCCGCAGGAACAAACGTGTTGATCCATTGTGAACGCAAACGTAAAGACCAGCCGTGGCTGGCGTAACGTCGTGGCGCTTGCAGCCAACGCAGATGTAGGGTGAATACATCCGCACTCTTCAGCCAGATGGTATCCGCTGCCCTGGAATATCCCAATTGAGAATTAAAAGTATGGTCCGTTGTGTTGCCGCTGTTTGTTTTCCTGCGCAATCGCATATCGGCCATGCCGCGCAGGGCCCAGACGGATTGCGGGTCTCCGTACCAGGACCTTTCGGTGAAATAACTGCCACTGAGGTCCGAGCGTAAACAGAAGGAGCGATAAAGCAGGCTGTCGCCCGCGATGTTATGCAAGGGGAGCAGACACAAGAACAAAATCACTTTAGTAGTATTCATTTTTTTAGGCATGGAGATGCTGGTCCGTAGATGATACGGCGTAATTCAACGCATAAAGTGCAAGGGTTTTTACCTGAACAGAATTCAGGTGGCATTACGGTGCAAAGACCGTAACCGGGTTTAAGGAGAGGTGTCTTTCATCTTGCTGATCCGTGGACGTTTTAAAAGGGTTTTGTGTCCGGCAGGAAAACAGTCAGCAAGCGGTAAATAAAAGAAGGCGTTACGGCGCCTGTACATCCGTACGGGTACCAAAATACAGTCTTGTTACTGCCTCCACGCAGAACGGTACTCCCACTTTTACACAGGAGCCTGTTAACTCAGGCAGCAAGCTCAACGCAGCATTTCATCGATGGTACCCGTTGCTACAGAATGGTATCCCGGGCGGGCTTTGGCATAGATGCGGCGGGCCTTCTCTTTTCCTTCAGGGGTTTCGGCCAGGGCTTCGTACAAGGGCTTCAAAAATTTACGGCGACCCACAGACGTTAGGAATTTCTCCAGCGAAGCATCGGCTACTGCATATCCGCTACGGATGGACAACTCCAGCCATTGGCACAGAATTTCACTGTTGCCGCTGTCGGTGAAGTGAAAGAGGCGATCGAGCTCCTGCATCTTTTCTGCAGACAGGCTATCGGGCAGCTGGCGCAGGAAGAACACCCAGTGATGGGTGGTCCAGCCTTGCGGTTGCTGCAGGGACTTTCCTGCCATAAAGTCGGTGGCAAGGGCCTTTGCCTTGTCCAGCTCAACACTGTGTACCTTCGGAAAGCCATCGGGCAGTCCGGTACCATACACCCAGGTATTGTCGCGGATTTTCGTCTTGCGCAGTTCGGTATCGCCCTGTAGTAGGTGCTCATCCAGGTACGCAAGGAATTGCTCGGTGGTGATGCTTTGGAAAGCATGAGCGGCGAAGTACTTTTTAAGAAATGCATCCCAACGTTCGCGTCCGACAGCTCGCTCGATATTCAGAAGGAAGAAGCGTCCCTTTTCATAGGCGATGTCACTCATGCCATCGTCCGGGTCGCGGCCTTCGAGATTCAGGTAAAGCCGTGTATCGGGATGCTTATCTCCAAGTGAAGCCACCGTTTTGCGCAGTTCTCCCTCTGCCAGCACTGTGGCCATGTCTTCGTAATTTTTGCCGTAGATCTTTTCCATGATCCGCGATTCGAAATACACGGTGAATCCTTCGTTGAGCCAGAAATCGTTCCAGGTGGCGTTGGTGACGAGATTGCCGCTCCAGCTGTGTGCCAGCTCATGGGCGATGAGCGCCACCAGCGAACGGTCGCCGGCAATGATGGTGGGAGTAGCGAAAGTGAGCCGCGGATTTTCCATGCCGCCGAAGGGAAAACTGGGCGGCAGTACCAAAACATCGTAGCGGCCCCAGGCGTAAGGACCGTAGAGCTCCTCCGCTGCTGTGATCATACGCGGCAGGTCCACGAATTCGTATTCCGCCCTGGGCAATGTCACGGGTTCCGCGTACACACCGCTTCGGCTATCGTAAGCATGGAAACGTACATCCCCGACGGCAAGGGCCATGAGGTAGGCAGGAATGGCCTGAGGCATGTTGAATGTGTAGATACCATCGGGGTGCAGGACGGTATCGTTCTCCGCACTCATCAGGGCCATCAGTTGAGGAGGACATTGTATGCGTGCAGCATATGTGAAGCGTATTCCCGGAGAGTCCTGGATGGGAATCCATGTACGGGCAAGGATGGCCTGGCTCTGTGTGAAAAGGAAAGGCTGACGCCCGCCTGCCGTTTGTTCCGGCAGCAGCCACTGCAGGGCTGCAGCCTCCGGGGAGGTAGCATAATAGACCGTGAGCTTGCGGGTCTCCGGTTTGATCTGCACCACCAATTCACTGCCCAGGAATGGTACAGCGGGCATCAGGTCAAAGCGGGCGTTGGTACCATCGTCCAGCAGGACCGAATCAATGCTAAGGTCGCGCGCATCGAGATGAAGGCTGTTGCCCTTGGACAGGTTATCAATGGTCAGTGTAGCCGATCCCCGGAGGCGGCGGGCGTCGAAGTCCACCGCAAGATTCAGGTCGAGGTGGCGCACCACCGCTTCCTGCGGTCGTGCAAAAGAGTGGGCATCGCGTGAGGCGGACATGGTATTGGTGGCTGAAGGTTTATCGCGGCCACAGGCAGAGAGCATAAGGGCCAGGCTAATCAGAATGAATGTGCGTTGCATATCTGTTTGCGAAGGTAATGCAAGTTCGCAGTTCGCCCCTGACGTTTGATGTATCTTTGCCGTATGTCCTCATCAGTGGAACTTCTTAAAAAAGCCGGAAGGACATTCCTCTTTGTCATTGCCGGATTTTTCCTGTTTTGTGTACTCTTCGCCTTCACGACCGGCCCTTACTGGCTGTACCACTGGCTGGGGACAGGATTGGGTACGGGTACCCGCGCGCCCCGTTATATCGTGGTACTCGGGGGAGCGGGACATCCCTCGGAATCCTCACTGATGCGCGCCTGGTATGCCGCTGCTGCCTTTCGACAGTATCCCGGTTCTGAGGTAGTGGTGTCACAGCCCTCAGCAGCGGGCCTCCCGCTGCAGCAAAGCGATGCCTGGGGTATACGCCGGGAGTTGATCCTTAGAGGGGTGGACAGCACAAAAATCCTGCTGGAGATCAAAGGGAAGAACACCCGTGAAGAGGGACAAGAGGTGCTGAAGAGAGTACCAGAGGCCGCGAAGACGCCCTGCCTGCTCGTGAGCACGCCCGAGCACATTCGCCGTGCGGTACTCTGTTTCCGCCGTCTCGGATATGAAGAGGTTTCAGGACTCCCGACCTTTGGCGGTGCTGCACCGGCGGACCTTCACTACAAGGATGACCAACTGGGCGGGAATACCGCTGCACTTCCTGAAGTCGGTGGCAGTCTGCAGTTGCGCTATCAATTCTGGAACCATCTGCGCTACCAGATACTGTGTTACCGGGAGCTATGTGCTCTGGCATGGTATTGGCTACGCGGCTGGGTCTGATCCGCCCTTCATTCAGTGCCAATGCCCGCTGACTGATCGATTATAATTTCACATACTCATGAAAACGAAAACACTGCACCTGCTTCTCACTTTCTGCCTGATTACTGCCGGCACCTCCCTCTTCGCTCAAAAAGTATTCATCGCACAGGGAGCAAGCGTCAACTTTTTCTCTGAAACACCTATTGAAAACATCGATGCCACCTCCACCAGTATGACCTCCGTACTGAATACCGGAAACGGTGATATCCTGTTCAATGTTCCCCTACGTACCTTCCGGTTTGAAAAATCACTCATGGAAGAACACTTCAACGAGAAGTACGTGGAGAGCGACAAATTTCCAAAAGCCGGTTTCAAGGGCAAGATACTCGAGGAAGTCGAGTGGCAAAAAGACACGGTGATGAAGGTCAGTGCAAAAGGCGTTTTCTCACTCCACGGTGTTGAGCGTGAAATAACGGAGGCGGGCACACTCCGTATTGCCGGCAACGCCATCACCCTGGATGTACAGTTCACCATCGCCCTGAAAGACTATAAAATTGAAATCCCCAGTGTGGTGTCGCAGAACATAGCCGAAACCATCCGCGTAACACTGCACAGTGTTTACATGCCCTACGTGAAGAAGAAGTAAGCAGATTAGTTAAGTTTGTGTCCGCGCATGAAAGCACTGGCACAGGATACCGCAGCAGCCGACACAGGCCTTGCACTCACCCGACAGGACAGTGGTGCAGCGGCTCCAGTCTCCGTATTTCGTTTTGAAGACGAGGAAGCCAACGACAATATGCCGGAGGCAGATACGGTTCCCGTTTCCGAAGAAATTCCGCAGGGGCCAGGGCTTTTCAAAGGACATCTTTTACAGCCGGTTCATCCCACCGCGCAACCCTTTAGTCAGCCGGTCAGCGATTGGTTCACCCTAACCTTGTTGGCGCTGGTAGGGGTCTTTACCTGGTTCCGGCTCTTTTATTACAAAATCTTCAAGCAACTGTTCGGTGCGTTTTTCAACATCACCACCACCAACCAGATTGTGCGTGACGAGAGTGTATTGCTTCAGCGGGCTTCCCTCATCCTCTCCATCGTATCGTATCTGCTCATGGGCTTGTTTCTGTATCAGGTAAGTGTTTACAGGCAATGGGAAATGGGGCTTCTGCAAAGCGGATTACTGCGTTTCACGCTCCTCTCGGTGATGATAGCCATCGCGTACTCGGGCAAGATGATTTTGTTGAGGTTTTTGAGCGCAGTCTTCGACATGGAAAAAGCAGTGGCCCAGTACATATTCAACATCTTCCTGATGGTCATGATGATAGGAATACTGCTTCTACCCGTGAACATTTTGCTGGCTTATGCTCCTGCGCTCATTCGGGAATGGACAATTTATCTGGCGACGGGGGTTATTGGACTTCTCTTCCTCTACCGGCTGGTGCGCGCAGTAGGAATATGGACCGGCATTCCGGGTTTCTCACTTTTTTATTTGTTTTTATACCTTTGCACCTTCGAAATCGCTCCGCTGCTGATCATCTGGAAACTGACCTTCGGCGCAGCGTAACCGAATAAAGCAGTCTGGAAGTTACCCTTACCGTACCACGCCTTGAAAGTAAAATCCATACTCGTTACGCAGCCCAAGCCGGAGTCCGATAAGTCGCCCTACTTTGACCTGGCGAAAAAATACAATCTAAAGATCGACTTCAGGCCCTTCATCCATGTAGAGGGAGTTGCTGCGAAGGATTTCCGCAAGGACAAAGTCAATATCCCAGACCATACCGCTGTCATCCTGACCAGCCGTCATGCGGCCGATCATTTTTTCCGTATCTGCGGGGAGATGCGCATCACCAACGTGGAAGAACTGAAGTACTTCTGCATTTCCGAATCCACAGCCTTCTACCTCCAGAAATACATCACTTTCCGCAAGCGGAAGATCTTCTCCGGTAAGCAGAACATGCACGATCTGCTCGATGTGCTCAAAAAGCACAAGAAGGAGAAGTTCTTGCTGCCCTGCAGCGATATCGCCACTCAGGATGTGGACGATCTGCTGAACGCCAACGGCATCATCTTCACCAAGGCCACCATTTACAAAACTGTTTGTTCGGATCTCAGCGATCTGGCCGATGTCAAGTACGATATGCTCGTGTTTTTCAGTCCTGCCGGGGTCACCTCCCTCTTCAAGAACTTCCCGGATTTCAAACAGAACACCACGCTCATTGCTGCCTTTGGTTCACAAACATCCCAGGCGGTCCTCGACGCCGGTCTGCGCCTCGACATCCAGGCTCCCGTTCCCGAAGCTCCCTCCATGACGATGAGCATCGAGAACTACATCAAGAAAAATAAATAGCCCCAGTGGCGAGCAGGCCCAACACCTGCGCTCTCCACCACCTCGGCGCCTTTCCTTCCCCTTGCATGACACCCCGTAACACCCTCGGCGCAGAGGAACGACTCAAGAGCAGCAGGGTGATCACTGCCTTGTTCGAAGAGGGAAAGGTAATCAGTCAGGGAAACGTGCGTGTGCTCTGGCTGAGGGGGGATTATCAGGAAACACATCCGGTTAAGGTTGCCTTCAGCGCCCCGAAACGACGCTTGCGCATGGCCCATGACCGTAACCGCATGAAGCGCCTCATGCGCGAGGCCTATCGGATCCATAAGCACGCGCTTATCGCCCGTTGCCGGCAACACCAAAAAGGACTCTCCCTCCTGTTCATTTCTCAGTGCAATACGCCCCTGCCTTACGCCGTTACTGAAGAGAAAATAGTCCTACTTTTGAAACGGTTAATACAGGAGCATGAAGACGCTGTTCAGTAAACTGATGCTGGGATTGATACGCTTGTACAAAAAAGCCATTTCTCCCTACCTGCCTCCAGCCTGCCGTTACACGCCCACCTGCTCCGACTATGGGGTGGAGGCCATTCGCAAATACGGGCCCTGGAAAGGCGGAAAGCTGACATTGCGCCGAATACTGTCGTGTCACCCCTGGGGAGGCCATGGCTACGATCCTGTTCCCTGACATCCATTATGAGAGAAAGCATCCGGAAAAATCTAAAAAAGTTCAGATTCCTCGCACTGGCCCTTGTCTGTGGTGCCGGTATCTACTCTTTTCGCAACGCAGACGATGATTTTTTTGAGATCAGCCGGAACCTCGACATCTTCACGACAGTCTTGCGCGAACTGACCGTTTACTATGTGGATCCTGCCGATCCGCAGGTGCTGGTGGAAGAAGGCATCCACGCGATGCTGGAAAGTTTGGATCCTTATACGCAGTTCATTTCGGAGGAGGACGCGGAAGATTACCGCTTCATGACCACCGGACAATACGGTGGCATCGGCGCACTCATCGGTCAGCGGGATGATAATGTACTTATCACCGACCCCTACGAAGGTTTTCCGGCACAGAAGGCCGGCCTGCAGGCGGGCGACATCATCCGTACCATTGATGGTAAAGCGGTAAAAGGGAAAAAATACGATGAGGTGAGCCGTATGCTCAAAGGACAACCGGGCACTAGCCTGAATATCGTGGTAGATCGTAAGGGACAAAAAGAGCCGATGAGTTTCACCGTAAAGCGGGAGGAGATCACCATCAAGAATGTTCCCTATTTCGGTATGATCGACCAGCAGGTAGGATATATCCGCCTCGGCAGTTTCACCGACGATGCTGCCAAAGAAGTACGGCAGGCGGTTCAGACGCTGGTCAACGAAAAAGGGGCCACCGGCATCCTGCTCGATTTGCGCGGCAATCCCGGTGGACTCCTCAACGAAGCAGTGGATATCGTGAATGTATTCGTCGACAAAGGACAGGAGGTAGTCAGTACCCGCGGCAAGGTGAAGGAGTGGGACAAAGTATACCGGTCGGCCAATGCCGCCACCGATACCAAAACACCTGTTGCCGTACTGGTCAGCAGTGGTTCTGCCTCAGCGGCGGAGATTGTAAGCGGTGCCTTACAGGACCTGGACAGGGCCGTGATCATTGGTCAGCGGACCTTCGGCAAAGGGCTGGTGCAGACGACCCGCCCCCTGACCTACAATGCCCAGTTGAAAATCACCACGGCAAAATATTACATCCCCAGTGGTCGCTGCATCCAGGCGGTCGATTATGCGCACCGTAACCCCGATGGAAGCGTGGGCAAAGTACCCGACTCCCTCATTTCCGAATTCAAAACGCGCAAAGGACGCAAAGTGTACGATGGCGGTGGCATCACTCCGGATTACAGCACAGAAGCCCCTGAACTCAGCAGCATCGGTCAGTCACTGCTCAGCAACTACATCCTCTTCGACTTCGCCACCGAATACAAGATCAAACATCCTGTGATTCCGGCTGCGCGTAACTTCCAGCTCTCCGATGCGGACTATGAAGCCTTCATCGTCTGGCAGACCGATAAAACCTACGACTACACCACGGAGAGCGAAAAAAAACTTCTGGCCCTGAAAGAAAAAGCAGAACGGGAAAAATACTTTGATCACATCAAGGCCGAATACGATGCCGTGAAAAAACTCCTGCAACACGACCGGGCCACCGACCTTCGGCTGAACAAAGAGGAGGTGCGCGAGTTGCTTGAAAACGAAATAGCCTCCAGGTATTATTACCAGAACGGCCGCATAGAAAATAGTTTTGACAAGGACCCAGACGTATTGCTTGGCATCAAAGCACTCAAAGATCCTTCGGTATACCAGGCTGTCATGCAGCGCACCTACAAGCCCTGAAAACGTACTGCGTATACACTTGGAATAGGTCACACTTTTCCTGTCCTCTGTTGCAGATCCATTTCGCTTGAACACATCACTCATATCCGAGAGCATACACCGCCAACGTATCGGTGAGACGCTGTTCATGGGCGGGCTATTGCTGATTGCCTTCTCCCTGCCACTCCTCAACCTGGGCATGAGCCTTGGGCAATTCACACTGCTGGGGGGCTGGCTGTTCATGCCTGACCTTTCCCTCAGGATAAAGAACCTGCTGCGAAACCGTGTTTTTTACATTTTGCTCGCCTTGTTCGTAGTGCATCTTTTAGGGCTTGCTTACACGAGCGATATGGCCCAGGGTCTCAAAGATGTGCGGATCAAACTTCCGCTGTTCTTGCTTCCTTTCCTCATAGGTTCCGGTATACGCATCAGGGAAGAACACTTACGGAAGATTATTTATGCCCTGATGGCCGGCATACTCACTGCAACATTCCTGGGAATTTACAAAAGGTATTTCTCCTCCGATGAGGTGGTACACGACTACCGTGAGCTGAGTGTTTACATATCCCACATTCGCCTGAGCCTGCTCATCGATTTCAGCCTGGTCGCCGTGGTATGGTACTGGTCAAGGACAACCCTGTTCACTCAACGACTGCTGTTGGTGGTATATGCCCTGTGGACCATCGCCTTTCTTGCCCTGTTGCAATCGCTCACCGGATTTTTCCTTTTGGGTGCAATATCCTTAGCCGGTGCCTGCGTCCAATTGTTCCGACCGGGTTCCCCGCTGCTGAAATGGTTCCTGGTTGTAGTACTCAGCACCATCGTCATCGCGTTCGCGTATTGCTGGCATACCGTATTTATCGCCTCCATCCAACCTGTGTATCCAAAGGCGGGTGAGCTGAAGGGATTCACACCAAGGGGCTATGCTTACGAACACAATCTGCAATCACAACAGACAGAACGTGGTAAGCTGGTATGGATCAACTATGCAGTGGTGGAATTGGATTCAGCCTGGAAGCAGCGGAGCCGGATTTCATTGTGGGAAACTTCCGCTGGAGGAAATATGCCCTATGTGACACTGATGCGGTACCTGACCTGGAAAGAATACAGCAAGGATGCCGACGGAGTGAGTCGTCTTACGCAAGAAGAAATACAGGATATTGAAGATGGTTATCCGACACCAGAACACCGTAGCAGGGCGAACGATGTGCTTTTCCGGTTACAGCAACTGGCCGATGAATACCGGATCTACCACTTTGAAGGATATGCCAGCGGGCACACCCTTGCACAACGGCTGGAGTACCAGAAAACGGCGCTATGGGTGGTGAAAAGCAACTGGCTGACAGGCGTTGGAACGGGCGACGTACAGAAAGCCATGCAGGAGGGATATGTCGAAAGGAAAACCCAGTTGGAGCCACGCTTACGCCTGGGAGCTCACAACCAGTTTTTAAGTCTGATAATGGCCTTCGGCATTGCAGGACTGCTGATCGTTTTACTGCTGGCGGGGGTGATGATGAAGAGTGCTATCGCGTACAAAGACCTCTTGCTGCTTGGCTTCACCGTACTGGCGCTGGGCTCCTTTCTCAGCGAGGACACGCTTGAAACACAGGCGGGAGCCACCTTCTTCGCTTTTTTGAGCAGTGTGTTGCTGCTGCGGCAAGGAGACGAAGAATAATCAGGCAGCGTGTATGCCCTCTCTCTATCCTACCCATGCTAGCTGTATCCACGTACTATCGTTCAGAAAAGGTCCCTGGCGGCAGGAGTGCCGGAAATGGGTGATCAGACAGCTCGTCCGATATACTCAATAGCTCATAGTGTAAGGCCTACCTACGCCTTATTTCCTTACCATTCTGAATACCTCAAGACAGGAAGCCGAGGGCAACCAATCCCGCTCCCACTGCGGAGCATTGCGGGAGTAGTCTGTGAATGCATTTTCATCCTTCAGGTCATCGATGTGCATCACCATCGCATGAAACATTCTTTTCCCCGCCTTGTATCTTGAATCGCCAGACAAACGCGGAGTCCAGCAAATCACGCTCCAGTGAGGGTAACTTGGTCCGTTGGAGGAGGGGTCAAGCTGAAAACGGCCGCAAAGCAAATAGTAGTCTTTGAGTGAAGCATCCACATACAGCTTGACCATACCCTCTACATCAGGCATACCAATCATCATGAAAGGATGGACAAACTGCCCCCATTTAATCAGGTTCTTACGAATGCAATCGTAATCCAGCTCAAAAGGATTGTAGCCTATGTGAAATACCGGTACGCCCTCCAGGGTAAAGGCTGGGTCTTCATTACTTTTCATTGGAACCATTCCATGGCCTAACTGCAGTGAAAGACCCAACATGGATTGGCCTGCGGCGATAACATTGTTTACCCTTCCGCGATTCTTCAGTTCTTCTATATCCATAGACAAATCAATAGGGATTATCCTTTGTACTGTCGCTCTCGCTCAGCCATAAAGTGTTATGCCGACCCCGTATTGAACAAGGAAATCAACAAACAATACAACCACCTCGAACGCTCATGCAAGTATACAAAAGTGATTATTCCTCTAAACGTTATCCTTTCCGGATTTTGCTTGGTCTGCTCAAATTTCCTGACAACTACGGTCAAAATAATATCTTGCCACAAATCGTGCCTTTGAAAGGGAAATGGTGTTGTATATTTGCCACATGCATTCAGAAATCATGAAGCCTCTTCAAAGGCTTTATGATGCCAACCGAGCGGTCGATGCCACGGTGGTAAAATGATGCGGGCCAAGGGTCAAAAAAGCGTTTTAGAAGAAAGGCTCCTCCCGTTGTATTCTGATTGCATTTGAAGTATTGAAATGAATAGTCATGAGCAACACCTTGGGACGCCGATCCGGCGCTAACGATTTTGAAAAAATACGGTTACACTGGCAGAACATTTACACTCAGCTGCCTGATGCAAACCTGATTCAGTCGTTCAACAGCAGCACGAAAATACCTGCCTGGAATACTGCACGCGCTGCACAGATGGCTGCCTTGAGGACTGCCTTCTCCTGCCGTGAATGGGACTACTCAGCGATTGGCGATGAAACATCGCTTTCGCTCCGTTACTGCATTGTGCTCGTCGGTAAAAAAATACACAGATTTTCCTCGGTGGATTTCGCGCATGTAGCGCTTATGCTTGCTACTTATCTGCAACACAAACAGGAGCTTCACCTATCGCATGTATTGATCGCATACGACGATGAGCGATTGCTTTATAGATGGGAGCGTGAACCGAAAGTGTTTCAGCTCAGCGTCGATGAGCTGGTCAAGTGGTATGGCACGGTGGTGGATTTGCCAATGCTCACATCAGGCAAAAATTATTTTTAAAAAAACTTGCATTCAATATAAATGTGCATATATATTTGCATCAGCATTCCGAAATCATGTGGTGATCATTGATCACTTCATGATGCCAACCGAGCGGTCGATGCCACGGTGGTAAAATGATGCGGGCCAGGGGTCAAAAAAGCGTTTTAGCCGATTTCTCCCACCCACTTCGTGATTTCGAACGCTCGTTCTTCAGGGTGCGTCTGTACCTGTAGTGTGCTTCTAATTGCATCAGGAATCCCTATTGAGGGTGCCAACCGAGAGCGGAACTCCACGGTGGCGAATGGATGTGGACCGTAGGGTCAAAATGAAAACCCCCACTCATTCCGGATATCCTGGTGTTGTAATGTATAATTCATACAATACCTATGGAAAAAGGATCAATTGTACTATGCGTGGATGACATCTTACATCCCTACTGGAAATCACGGTTTTCGAAACCGCTGGTCCGAAACCACTACTATGTAGTGCGTGACATCATACCGAATTTTGAGGTGGAAAACGGTCCCCCCGGTGTTGCCGTGGAAGAAATCCATGGTCCTATGGTGACGATAAGATCTTACTTTGGTGTACGCATGAACATAGAAGCGCATTTTAAAATGAAGCGTTTCAGAGAAGTTCTCCCACCCAAAAACATTGAAGCGATGATGGAGGAGATATACGCCGAGCCGGAGCTCATTACCCGCTAAATCTTTTCCAATCTACACAAATCTTTGACAATCGTCATATATACCATCACTCCTTAACCTCCGGTCCTACCAGCACCATGTACCACTGATAATCCAGTAATTCTTTTCATCGCATTCCGAAACCGTAAGCCCTTTTACAGGCTTCACGGTGCCAACCGAGCGGTCGATGCCACGGTGGTAAAACAATGCGGACCTGACAGTCAAAAAAGCGTTTTACGGTTTTTTAACGTGCCTTGTCCGACGTTGGCGATGAACAACAAACATCTCTTCGCCATGCCTAACCTTCTTTGCTCCTTTTATCTGCCACCTGTCAGGGCCCCCGCCATCAGCGACAAGACTGCAGCCATTGCCTCCGCTTGGAGGAAATCATCTTTCATTGTCATTTCACTAATAAAATAGAAACCATGATAACTTCTCTATCAACGCTCTTCTCGAGCGAGTCCGTATCGGCAGGACACCCTGATAAAATAGCCGACCAGATTTCCGATGCCATTCTCGATGCTTATCTGGAACAGGATCCCAACGCGAAAGTGGCCTGCGAGTGCCTCATCACTACTGGTTGCTTCGTATTGGCGGGAGAAATCTCCTCCACAGCCTGTGTAGATGTTGAAGCCATCGCACGGAAAACAATTGCGGAAATCGGCTATACCGACGAATCCATTGGCTTCAATGCGTTCACCGCACGTTGCATCCATCTACTGCACACGCAAAGTCCGGAAATCAACAAAAGCGTTTCGGAGGGAGGTGCAGGCGACCAGGGACTGATGTTCGGTTACGCATGCCGCGAAACACCAGAGTTGATGCCGCTCCCGATTCTTCTTTCTCACAAGCTGATGGAAAAACACCGGGAACTTCTGGCATCCGGTACCTTGCCCTGGCTGTTACCGGATGCCAAAGCACAGGTAACGGTAGAGTATATGGGCGATAACAATCCCATCGGTATCAGCAAAGTCGTACTTTCCACCCAACATCGGCCGGAGATAGATCAGGAAGAATTGCG
Organism: uncultured Bifidobacterium sp.; assembly: GCA_964584995.1. Lineage (GTDB taxonomy): Bacteria > Bacteroidota > Bacteroidia > AKYH767-A > OLB10 > JAJTFW01. The sequence goes on along the minus strand of CAZPCA010000008.1, from coordinate 15,257 downwards.
GACATCCATTATCGAACAACTGATCCGGCCTGTACTGGGCTCCTGGATTGAAAAACACGAGCCTGAATACATCATCAATCCCTCTGGCAGTTTCACCATCGGCGGTCCTCACGGCGATACAGGTTTAACGGGCCGTAAGATCGTGGTGGACACCTACGGAGGTAAAGCCCCGCATGGAGGAGGCGCGTTCAGTGGAAAGGACCCCAGCAAAGTTGACCGTTCGGCGGCCTATATGGCACGCTATATCGCACGACATCTGGTGCTTAGCGGATACTGCGAAACCTGTCTTGTACAATTATCGTACGCTATCGGTAAAGCTGAACCCATGTCCGTATATGTAGATTCCCGTGGTTCATTTCGAGTGAAGAGCGGAAACCTAGGCGAACAGGAAATGGCTGAAATCGTGCAGGAACATTTCGACCTCACTCCGGATGGTATCATCACCACGTTGCAGCTACAGCGTCCCATCTACCGCAGTACAGCCGTAAACGGGCATCTCGGAAACCCATCCTTCCCGTGGGAGCAAACCGATGCATCGCTCGTAGAAAAACTGAAAGCAGCTATTCTGCTCCGCAGTGAAGAAAAGAAGCGGAAAATAGAGGAGATCCTGGAGCGACGCAAACGTGAATTTGAAGCCATGACCGTGGAAGAGCTCGTTGCAGTCTACAACAAAGGCGAAGGATCGGGCGCCTGGACCAGCACACGTATGCGGGCTATGCACCTCTTAATGGGGGAGATGCTAAGAAGGAAAATCGACATCAGCGATATCTGCGAAACAGATCCCGTCAGTGGCAGCCCGCTCTTACTGAAGCTCAAAAAAAGCGTACGCCTGGTCGGCAATAAAATCATCGGCGACAGTCCGAATTAATCCTGACTGGAGAAGGGAGATGGCACAATCAAATGCCATCTCCCATCACCCGGAGCGTCATACAATACTTTCATCTACTCAAAAAGATAGTGGAGGAAACTTACCGGAAAAACCCATGCAAACACTATTCGGGAATCGGTGTATAGCTGAATCTGTTGATGATTTTTTAAAGAAAGCAGAGACAGATTTTTGTCAGTGCCGCCCTCCAGGTGAAAAATCGGGGAAAGGGGTATCTTTGTGTGTATGCGTATTCTATATCGTTTTCTTCCTCTCCTTGCTGCTGGCCTGCTAAGCTTGGCGGCTAAAGCCCAGACACTGGACCCGATAGCCACAGACCGCCCTGACCAGACCGAGTCGCCTTTCGTGACACCTGTCAACTATGTACAGGTAGAAACAGGCTTCAACATTGAACAGATCGATGAAGCGGTGGATGTATTGGTCTACCCGACCATGTTGAGCAAATTCGGCATCAGCAACCGCTTTGAATTCCGGCTTATAACGGAACAGATCGAGTTACGCGAAGGCAACAACAAAGAACGCGGATGGTTGCCGGTTCAGGTGGGATTCAAAAGCAACCTCGTATCTCAAAAAGGCGCAGTACCAGAGGTGTCTTTCATCGGACATCTTGTTTTACCGGAGATGGCATCTGAGAACTTCCGCGCCAAGTTCTACGCCGCCAATTTCCGTTTCCTTTTACAGCACGACCTATGCGACTGGATGTCGATAGGCTATAATCTTGGCGCGGAATGGGACGGATTCACGCCTGAGCCCACCTTTATCTACACCTTTACGACAGCGTTCAAATTATCATCACGCCTGGGCATGTACGCAGAAGTCTTCGGCTTCGCTCCGCAAGAGCGCGCAGCCAATCATCAGGCCGACGGTGGATTCACCTGGCTCATCAATAACGATGTGCAGCTGGACCTCTCGGCCGGGACCGCACTCACCGACAATGCCCCGGATTATTATACTGCACTTGGTATTTCGTTCCGCCTGCCCACCAAACGCTGAGTGGTGCACGATACCACATCAACCTAAAAGAAACGTTGCAGGAATACCAGTTGATAGTATCATCCTCTTCGGATTTTCAGGATTCCCACCGGCATTGAAATTGTTTCTGCAGTGATGTTAACGCGTTATATGCTTTTACATTAAACCGCTAAATGCCTTTTACACTTTACCGCCTCCATAATTTCGCACAGGCCCGTCTCGTCCTTCACCGGCACCATCACGCGTCCATCGTTTTTCTCTATATTTAGCCGAATACGTCACCTTCATGTCCCAATGCTGAACCAAGAATCCAAAGCTGCATTCTACCTCTTCACCGCAGGCATTTTCCTGATCATTTATAGTCCAGCATTATTGTCGGATGGCATGTTCATGGATGGACTGATATACTCGGTTGTCGCGAGAAATCTTGCCTTTGGAGACGGCTCTTTTTGGAATCTCTCCTTTTCCTCTATCTATTTCAAGTCTTTTCACGAACACCCGCCTCTGGCCATGGGGATCCACAGTATTTTTTATTGCATGTTCGGCGATAGCCGTTTTGTGGACAAGCTCTTCTCCATAGCCACATACGTAGTTACTGCTGTACTCATTCATCTCCTCTGGCATCAGTTACGGCTTCGTCACAGCTGGATACCACTACTAATGTGGTTATCCATTCCCCTTACCGGATGGGCCTGTAGCAACAACATGCTGGAGAATACGCTTTCGGTACTGATTTGTGCTGCTACCTGGCTATACTTCAACGGAAGAGAAAGAAAGCCCTGGCTGTTTTCTGCAGGCGCCGGTGTAGTGCTATTCCTTGGCTTACTGACCAAAGGGCCCGTAGCACTTTTCCCCTGGACCCTGCCGTTCATCGCCCTGGTCACAGGTCAGCATCAAAAGATTGGTACCGCCATTCTGGAGACCTTTTGCATGGTTGCGGGAACGCTGCTGCCGCTTGCACTTTTACTGCTACTCTCGGATGCGGCCTGTCAAAGCCTGGAAGCGTATCTCAATATACAGGTAGTGAACAGTCTGAAAAACATCGTCACCGTCGATTCGAGATGGTTCATCGTGAAAAAACTTTTACTTGAGCTGATTCCCGTATTCGCTTTGGTACTGATAACCCTGTTCATCGGTAGGATACACGGATTTGTATTTCATCGATTTCAGGAAAAAAAGAAACAAGCGCTGATGCTGCTGTTATTCGGATTGAGCGGTGTAATTCCCATCATGGTGAGCATGAAGCAGAACGGGTTCTATATTTTACCGGCCCTGCCTTTTTTTGCAATGGGAATGGCGGTATTCATTTATCCCCTGAGTTCCTATCTCCTGGAGAAAATCAACTATAACGGAATACCTTTCCGTAGATTTCAACGGTTCAGCAATGTGCTGTTGCTGGCAGGCGTTAGCCTTTGTTTAGCGCAGGCGAATACTGTGGGAAGAGACAAGGTGAAACTGGCAGACCTTCGGCAAGTGTTTACAGTGATTCCGAAGAATGAAATCATCAATGTTCACCCGGATTTATGGACCGACTGGTCTCTGCACGGCTACCTGCAGCGCTACCACCGTGTCAGCATGGACAATGATTTATCGCATCAAAGACAGTACTTTCTGATGAAAGCCGATAATGCTATGCCAAGTACTGCGGCGGCGTATACACCAGTGAATCTACCCTTAAAGGACTTCAGGCTCCTGGTGAAAAGCAGGTAAGCGCGATGATGTGAACATTATTTTTTGCACTTATCCCCTGTATTCACTATATTTATTCGTGCTCTTGTGCAGGCATGGAAGATTATCAACATCATCTGTCGGTTAAAACGCGCGTACTGAATATTCTCCGAAGGCCCTTCACCTTTTTCCCTTTGGATACTATTCTCTTTCATTTTAGAACCCTCTTGCCCGCTGCGCTGTACCGTAAACTTGTCCCGCCAGAATACCTTTATTCGCCTGACAGGACACGCGAGGTGCTCCGTCGTGGCTTACGGCTTCGTCTTGATCCGAGCCATGTAGTGGACCATTTTCTTTACTGGGATTTAAAAGAAAAAAGCATCGAGCAAGCCGTTGCAGAAGCACACACGGCACATGTCATCCTCGACATAGGAGCCAATATCGGAGCGGTATCCCTGCAATTCGCGAAGGCCCATCCGGGCGCACGGATTCTCTCGTTCGAACCGCATCCGGTAACTTTCAAAAGAGCACAGTACAATATCGGCTTGAACAAGGTAGAGAATATCGAGTTGTTGCCATTCGGATTGGGTGAAAAGAAGGATACCGTGCGGCTCTACGAAGTGAACAGCAATAATCCTGGTATGAACCGTATCATCCCTGGCGATCAGTCGGCTCCCTTTCAGGAAATACAGATTGAAGAACTGGATGCCTTGCTGGAAGCACGGGGGATAAACTCCGTTGATTTCATTAAGCTGGACGTGGAAGGATACGAGCACAGTGTACTGAAGGGAGGTAAAGACTTGCTGCAACGCTGCCATCCGGTACTTTTCATTGAGCTGGATGACACCAACCTGCGCATCCATCAGAGCAGTGCGCGCATGCTCATGGATTTCCTCCAGGCCTGCGGCTACAAGCAGTTCCTGCGCGCAGATACCCTTTCAGTATTGCGAACGGACGAAGACCATTCAGGGTGTCACTTCGATATACTGGTGAAGCCTTGAACCGACCGGTTTTCAATGGGTTTGTTTATTTATCTTCGTTGTCATGGTCAACAGAATCCTGCTCACCCTGCTTCTGCTGGGATGTTTACCCCTCGTGGCACAATCCCAAACGGGAGTAGATAAACCCCGCTATGAAATCGTCACCTACCGCGGCTCAACGCTGCTCGGCAGTTTCGAAATCGAACTCTTCCCCCTGATAGCCCCGCTGCACGTGCAGAACTTCGACAGTCTGGTGAACGAAAATTTTTTTGACAGCACCGCCTTCCACCGTGTGGTTCCAGGCTTTGTGATACAAGGCGGCGATCCGAATTCCATCAACGGCCCGATCAGCACCTGGGGTCAGGGACAACCCTGGCAGCCTACCGTACCCGCCGAATTCAGCGCGGTGCGTCACCTGCGGGGAATCCTCGGTGCTGCCCGCGATACAAACATCAACAGCGCGAATTCACAATTCTATGTCTGCGTGGCTCCCGCAACTTTTCTGGATGGAAACTATACAGTTTACGGAAAAGTAACGACCGGTATGTCCGTAGTGGATACCATCGTGCTCTCCCCACGCGATGCGAACGATGTGCCGCTACAGAAGATCAGCATGTTTGTGAACTATATCGGCGTGAACGACACGGTACCTGATCCGGTAGTGCTCACCGATCCCGCCAACCAGGCGGTGAATATCGGCGCATCACAGGTCTTCCGCTGGTCGACTGTACCAGGAGCCGTGCTGTATACCATCGAGTACGCCACCGACTCACTCTTCAACAATATCGTACTGACCAAAAAAGCAGGAACCAACCAGACCATCGCGAACACGCTTCCCGGATCCGCCACCTATTACTGGCGTGTGCGGGCCAACAACGGAGGACACGAAAGCGTGAACTCGCCGGTGTGGAGCTTCACTATGCTCACTGGGGCTGTCACCCTGGTAAATCCGCCCGACTCCTCTACCAATGTTTTCTTGAATCCTGTTTTTGAATGGCAGCCCATCGCCGGTGCCGATAATTACCAGCTGCAAGTGGCGACCGCCATCACCTTCAGCTCTTTCAGTCTCGCCTACAGCCAAAACGGTATTACGGGCAGTCAGCAGGCTGTTCCCTCTCTCAATGCCAATACGCGTTATTACTGGAGAGTGCGTAGTTACAACGGCAGCGTAGCCGGTTTTTATTCGGCACGCTACACTTTTGAAACCGGTAGCACTACCGGTACCGGCTCCACCCTGGTGCCGGCAGAGCCACTCATTGCCATCTATCCTAACCCGGCAAAAGACCGTTTACAGCTCGAGGTGAACGGAAACGAAAGCGCAGCGCTGGAGGTGATTATCCGCCAGCTGACAGGTCAGGTAATGGTACAGGAACAATTCGATGCCGCCGCTCATCATCGCGTAGCACTTCCATTGAATGGTCTCGCAGCAGGCGTGTACATAGTGGAGTTGCGCCACGGAACGACGTTCACCGCCGAGCGCTTCGTGGTCGATTGAAATTAACAAAGCACCCTGGCAGTTGTTGTCTCTTGTATGACCCGAAGCATCACCCCCTCGGATTTATCGGCGATGGACCGTTTTACCAGGGCCCATCTGGTCAACAGCCTCAGTGGATTCAAGAGCTTCAGCCTCATCGCCACAACAGATGCCCAAGGCAAGCATAACCTCGCGGCTTTCAGCAATATCGTGCACCTCGGAGCCGACCCTGCCCTGATCGCTTTCATCAACCGTCCCCGCGAAGCCGCACCGCATACCCTGCGCAACATCGAACAAACGAAATGGTACACCGTGAACCATGTGCAGGAGTCCTTTGTGGAAAAAGCCCACCAGACCAGTGCAAAATACCCTGACGGTGTCAACGAGTTCGAGGCCTGTGGGCTGGAGATGGAATTCGTAGACGCTGTTCCTGTTCCATATGTGAAGGAGAGTGTAGTGAAATATGCACTTGAACTGGTGGAGGTGGTACCCATCAGACACAATGGCACTTTTATGGTCATCGGAGCACTTCGCCATGCTATTATTCCGGAGGATGCGGTCGAAGAAGATGGTTTCATCGCCCTGGACAAAGCCGGGAGTCTATCCTCGTTGGGAATAGACGGATATTTCCGTACGCAACGTATCGTACGCTTGCCCTATGCCAAGCCCTGAAGGGTGCTTGAGGGGGAATTTGTACTTTTGAAGATACAATTCCAGATTACCATGATGATACATATAGGTGCTGACCATGCCGGTTTCGAGATGAAAAACCTCGTGAAAGAAACCCTGCTGGAGCTGGGACATACGGTGGAAGACCACGGCACCCACTCGGCGGAAAGCACCGATTACCCCGATTATGCACATGCGGTGGCCCTTGCTGTGGAGCAGCAGGAGGGCTCCATGGGAATTCTTCTCTGCGGAAGCGCCAACGGGGTGAGCATGACGGCCAACAAACATGCAGGCATCAGGGCAGCACTTTGCTGGACACCCGAAATCGCCGCTCTCGCACGGCAGCACAATGACGCCAATGTGCTCTGCATCCCCGCACGTTTTGTAACGGCTACGGTAGCCCGCGAAATGGTACGCGTCTTTTTAAGCACCCTGTTCGAGGGTGGGCGCCATCAGAAAAGGGTGGAAAAGATCGGCTGCTGAAGGCTACGGTTTTTGGCCACGCAGGGCGCCGGCATGGAAAGGACATCCTGACGGTGTAGGGGGAGCTGCTGTACGCAACAGTGAGTCCTGGTAATAGAAATTAGGACCGCGTACCTCGTTGATATACTCTTTGAAAAACACCGGAGTAGCAGAACCGCTGAGGGGAGGAACGATCCATGTCCAGTCGGCTGTGGTGGCCCGGCCATGCTTTTGTTCCGTTTCCTCGAATTGCAGAAACTGTTCGGAAGCCTCGTGGTGATCGGAGATGGTGACTCCGGCAAGGTCGAATGAATGCAGCACTGCTCTGTTCAGTTCCACAAGCGCCCTGTCTTTCCAAAGAGTAGCACTGCGGGAAGTATCGAGACCGAGTTTTTGTGCCACCACCGGCAGAAGGTTATAACGGGTGGCATCACCATAATTACGGCTGCCGATTTCCGTACCCATATACCATCCGTTGAAGGGGGCAGCCGTATATTCTACGCCACCGATTTCAAGCAGCATGTCAGAGATGATCGGTACCGCATACCACCGCAGTCCCAGCTCGGCAAACCATGCATACTCGGGATGGGTGACAGGCAATACGTACCGCTGAAGGGATTCGGGCATCCTGATTTCATCAGGTCTGCCGGGCCAGCGGATCATGTGCGGCAGGAGGTCGAAGGAAGTATTTCCGGATGCCCATCCCAACTTACGCGCATGCGCTGTGACATCCAGTTCCGCAGAGTCGCCGGTAATACTCCCATCGGCATTTTCGTAGCCTGCAAAGCGCAACAACTGGTGATTGAGGATACGGGGACCGCTTTCTTCGTGCGGCATGCGCTGGCGAAACACCGTGATGGTGGATTTTATGTTTCCGCCGTTGTAAGCGAAATCGATATGCTTTTCAAGTGCCCCGAAGATATCGGATGGAGTATCCATCTGCCGCGCATCGATGACGTGCAGGCTCTTCCAGTATAATCGTCCTATGCAGCGGTTGCTGTTCCGCCAGGCCATTTTTGCGCCGTAGGTGAGTTCTTCCGCTGTATGCAGCCAGGTACCGGTCTCAGCGATCTGCTGGCTTACTTGCTGCAAACGCTCCTCCAGGCGATCCTGAAGTGAAAGCTCCTGGTAAGCCTGCCGTAAAAAAGCCTCCGCTCTTGTCAATACGTTGTCCTTGGTCATACGATCGGAAAAGGAATAGTTGGTGAACGATGTAAAAATTGAGAGGAGAGGAGAGGAGATATGCTATGGGAACACCTTGCTCCACGAATTAAAGGTACAAAAAACAAGCTTCCGACACTAATCCTCGGTGTCGTCTTCCTCGATTTCAATCAGTGCCGGCTGTAACAGTTCCTTACGGCTCCTGCGTTTATCGATGGTCAGCAGGATGGAAGGCAACAATACAAGGTTGGTCACCATCGCCATAAGCAAGGTGATACTGAGCAGAATACCCAGGGCCACCGTTCCACCGAAACCGGAAGCGGCAAAGATGGCGAAGCCGAAGAACAGGATGATGGTAGTGTAGACCATGCTGAGGCCTGTTTCGCGGATGGTGATGGAAATGGCCTCGCTGACACTGGTGCCGGCATTGCGCAACTCCTGCTTGTAGCGGGTGAGGAAATAGATGGTGCCATCACTCGAGATGCCGAAGGCGATGGAGAAGATCAGGATAGTGGAGGGGCGGAAACTGATTTCCAGAAATCCCATGATGCCCGCCGTGATGACCAGGGGAATAAGCACCGGCAGCTTGGACAGCAGGATGATCCGGATGGAACGGAAGAGGGCGAAGCCCACAATGGTGATGAGTACGATCTCGATGAGCAGGCTTTCGAGCAGGTTGTACAGCAGGTAATCGTTACTCTTGGTGAACATCAGGCTGTGCCCGGTAAACTCCACCGTGTATTTGCCGGGATCGAAGATCGAATCGACCCTTGGCCGCAACTCCGTGATGATCTGCTTCATGCGGGCCGAGCCCACATCGGCCATCTGCACGGTGACGCGTGTATAACGCATGCTGGAATCGATGAAGGAACTGAGCATCCCTTTCTTGCCCGTCACGGTGCCGCTGTAATCGGACAGACGGTTCAGGTCGGCAGCGCCCGGCAGGATGTATTTACGGCTATCCCCGTCGTTATACGCCTGGTTGGTGAACTTCACCGCCTCTACCAGCGAGATAGGACGCGAAAACTCGGGATATTCCGCAAACAGCTTCTGCATGCGGTTGATCTTGTAAAGAACGGTGCCCTGGTCAGCCGTGACCCCCTTCTCCTCGCGGGTGTCGATCAGAATCTCGAAGGGTAGCACTCCATGAAAATGCTTTTCGAAAAACTTCAGGTCCTCGTAAACAGGATCGCTCTGGGGAAGATCGTCCACCACATATCCAAGAATGCGGATGTTGAACATGCCGACGACTGATACAGCGCTGAGGACGGCGATGATGACATAAATGGCATTGCGGCGATGGTGCACCAGGTGATCGATGACCTTGAGCAGGGCGTTCACCCTTTTCGCTTCAAGGTGCAAGGTATGCTTCTCCCGTGGACCGGGCAGGAAACTGAGGATGATCGGAATGAGAATAAGGGTGATGATGTACGTGACCATGACCCCGATTGATGCCACGATACCGAACTCGACGAGCAAAGAACTGTGGGTGAAATACAATACTCCAAAGCCGATGGCGGTGGTGACATTCGCGAGAAAGAGCGTGATACCGATGGTCTGGATCATGCGCGAAAGCGCTTTCATCTTGTTGCGGTGACGTGCATATTCCGCATGGTACTTGTTGATCAGAAACACGCAATTGGGTACCCCTATCACCATCACCAGCGGGGGAATCAGTCCCGAAAGCAGCGTGATGCGGTAATCGAAGATGGCAATGAGGCCGAGCGACCATACAACGCCCACCGCCACCACAATCAGACTCATGATGACCGAATTGAGGGAACGGAAAAACGCCCATAAGGTGATGGCCATCACCACGATCGCCAGTACCATGAAGAGCGTCATCTCGGAAGAGACCTTCTTCATCACTGCCGTGCGTATGTAGGGCATGCCGGAATAATGCATCTTCAGGGAATACTTCCCCGCAAATTCCCCGCAGCGGTCCTGTATCTCCTTTACGATTTCTATGCGGCGTGCACTGTTGAGTTCACGATCGTTGAAGGTGATCGCCATCAGGCAGGCGTGCGAGTCCTCGTTATATAGCATCTCGCGGTAAAAAGGGAGATTGCTGATTTCCGTCCGTATACTGTCCACGGTCGCCTGATCGGGCAGAGGACCATTGATCAGCGGCATCAGGTCGAAGCGCATCAGGCTGTCGTTGCGGCGCAGGTTATAAACGCTGCCGAGCGACATCACTTGCTTCACTCCATCAATGTCACGGAGTGACCTGCCCAGCCGGTAGAAATCGTTGAAGCGCTCCTGTTCAAAGAGGCGCTCGTCGGTGAAGCCGAACACCATCACACTGCCATCCTCACCAAAAGTCTTCTTGAACTGCTCGTAATGGATCAGCGCACTGTCGTTGGAAGGCAGCACCTTGACGAATTCATAGCTGAGATGGATGCCGGTTCCGAGAATACCCATCACCACGGTAAGCGCCAGCAGGAGGAACAGAAAAACCAGACGGTTTCGGAGTAATTTAGAAGCGAAGGCCTTCCACATAGATGCTGTTGCGCCGCGGGTGAGCGGAGGCAGGCAAAATTAAGAAAATACGGATGCGCAGAGGGACTCCTGACATTTATCCTGAGCACTACTTCTTCTGTGCAGGAGTGGGGTCACCGGGCGCTTGCTGAAATTCGGCCCAGGATTTTTTTAGATACACATCCGTACCGTAAAAGGTCAGTATCTGTGCAAGGGTTTCGGCGTTCAGGAAAAAGGGTATTGCATCGAGCAATTTCCCGCTCTCATCGAGGACGGCACAGGTCGGCAAGACGAAGTTACCACGGGTAAGATCCAGCGTGAGCGGATGGAACGGAAATTTATCCTCCGGCATTTTCTGGTAGAGCTTCCCGTTCCAGAAAAGCGGCGCCTGCTCTTCCGGATTGAGCTTCACCAGTGCGAACTTCTCCAGGGGCACCTGCATCAGGCTATCGGTGAATACCGCCCTCTCCATCACCCGGCAGGAGTTGCACCAGTCGGTACCGAGAAAAACCAGGGTCTTTTTCTTTTCGTGCTCATTGCCATCGAACCAGGCGGCAGGTTGCTTCCAGGGCGTTTTCGCGATCCGTGCGGTAACCGTTGTATCGTAAAATGCTGTATTGAAGGCCTGGGTAAAAGGGTCTATTCCGGAGTTACGGAAAACATTTTCAAGCATGAAGACCAGAATGGGCTCGATGTTTTTCTTTTCCAGAAATCCGGGCGCCAGCATCTTGACCTGAAATTCATTCTTGGCCTTGTCATAGGCATTGAGGAAAAGAGTAGTCGGATACATCAGCTTGCCCTGCAAGAGCTCCACCGCAAGGGGATGCGGAGTGCGTGGCGCCATGGATGTAGGCGCATAGGTCTTCCCCTGGAATTCGACAGTATCCTTGCCCTCCGCATCGAACTTCACCGGATAAAAATTCTGGTTGATATAGGCCGACAAGGCTGGATCAGCGTAGGTCGTCGCCATCATCCGCTTGCACCAACCGCACCAGTCGGTGTAGAAATCCAGGATGACGGGCCGTGGTTGCTCCTTCACTGCCGTCATCATTTCCTTGACGGTCATCCACTTCACCAGACTCCCCTCTTTGTCCTGCGCCAGCAGCGAGGAGGTCGTCACGAGGAAGGCCATTACCGATAAAATGCAGTTCTTCAGCATACGTTTCAAAGCAGTGCAAATTTAACCTTTGCGGGCACCAAAAAGAATAGCGGGGAAAATTTCGTGATGATTTTCCCCGCTATTTTCATGGAAGCCGGTGCTTACTTTTTCCAGGGCGTCCTGCCGGGAGTCCAGGGTGCGCCCAAGGAGTCAAGCTCCTGTTCGGTCTGCTGGAGTTCAGCCTGTACCGACTTGAGGTCGGTGATCACCTGGCCGAGCTGGCTGGCCGCCACCTGCAAGGACTTTTTATAGGTGTCCGTTGGAGCACAGGTGGTGTTCCACATTCCTGACTCGATGGTGCTGATGCGGTCGTTCACAGAGGGCCTGGTTTCGAATTCCCGGCGGGCCATGGAGCCATCACCACTGAGGGTGAGGGAGATGTTGTTAAGACGCGCCTGCAGGTCGTGGACCTTTTTCACGAGTGAGGCCGGCGCAGAGGGTGTCTCCTGCAGGGCCGGGCGTATATAACGCAAGCGGTTGGACAATTCGTTTTTGAATTCATTGGCCATACCCGAGTTACGTCGCAGCTCCGCCACCTCTTTGCAGAAGGCGTCGTAAGCCTTTTTCTCCTCCGCTGAGAGGGTGTTGAGGTTGAGGGGACGCACACGGAACTCCCGGGCTGCTACCAACTCGGTCACTACACCATCCTCCACCTTGCTCAAAGAGACCTTGTACGTTCCGGGCAGCGCCAGAGCGCCGGTCTCCAGCTGGTCCCAGGGGTTGTTGGGATCCGGTGTATAAAAACTGACTGGGGCCGTACTGTTGTAGCGCAGGTCCCAGTGAATACGTTTAAGCCCTTTTTTGGCACCGGTTTTCATCTTTCGTACTGGCGTACCGTTAGCATCCGTGATGGTGAACAGCAGGTAGGACTCCTGCTGATTGTCTTCCAGGCGTATGCTGTCGGCGGACGGATAATAGACGGGCTCTCCTTTCTTGATTTTCTCCTTCTCTGCGGCCTGCCGCTTTTCCTTGATCGACAGCACATCATCTTTAAGGTAATAGGTGAACACCGCTCCGAACTTCGGATTGGGGGCCGTGTAGAAGCTCTCGCCCAGAAATCCTTTGAGCGGATGCCCGTGGTCCTGCACTTCGAGGTATTGCAGTCCCTCCCTGATCGGAAAGAGTAAGGCAGGCTTTTCCAGGTCTTCGGGGCTGAGCCCTCTCAGGGGACTGTAATCGTCAAGGATGTAGAAGCCACGCCCGAAGGTCGCCAGCACCAGATCGCTCTCCCGCTCCTGTATGGCGATATCACGTACGGCGATGGTCGGAAGTCCGCCTTTGAGCTGTATCCATTTCGCACCACCGTCGATGCTGAAGTGAACCCCGAATTCCGTACCTACGAAGAGCAGGTTCTTGTTCACGTGATCTTCCGCCACGGTGTACGTACTTCCGCGGACAGGCAGGTTGGCAGTGATCGAGGTCCATGTTTTTCCGCCATCGCTGCTTTTGAAGAGATAGGGTTTGAAGTCACCGTAGCGGTGGTGGTTGAAGGTGGCGTAAAAGACATTCCTGTCGTGGCGCGAAGCGATGATCTGATTGACGTAGGTGCGCTCCGGTACTCCGGGTATATTGTCGATGCGCGACCAGTTCTGACCGCCGTCGGTAGTGACGTGAATGAGGCCGTCGTCGGTGCCGAGCACCAGGTGTTTTTCGTCGAAAGGCGACTCGGCGATGCAGACCAGCTGTCCGTAAAAATCGGTGGAGGAATTCTTGGCCACGGCATCCATGCTCCACACCTTCCCCATCACGGGCAATTTGTTGCGGTCTATTCCCCGGCTCATGTCGCCGCTGATGACTTTCCAGCTGTTGCCGCGATCGTCGCTGCGGAATAACTTATTGGCACCGAAGTACAGCCTTTTATTGTCGAAGGAGGAAATGATGAATGGGGCGTCCCAGTTCCAGCGGTAGGCCGCATCGCTCTCCCCTTCCACGGGCTTTATGTCGAGGTTTTCGCCACTGCGTTTGTCGAAACGGACGAGGCCGCCGTACTGCCACTGGGAATACACGATATTCGGATCTTTGGGATCCACCACGGTCTCGAAGCCATCTCCCCCGACGGTGATGTACCAATCCATGTTGTGGATGCCGTTGGCACTCTTGGTCCGCGATGGTCCTCCGAGGGTGTTATTATCCTGCGTACCTCCGTACACGTTATAGAAGGGCTCTGCATTGTCAACAGCGACCTTGTAGAACTGGGTGATGGGGAGATTGGCCTTGTACTCCCAGTTGGCGCCGTAATCGAAGGTTTCGTACACACCTCCGTCGCAGCCTGCCAGGAGGTGGCGTGTATTGGCGGGATCGATCCAGAGCGCATGGTTGTCGACGTGCTTGTAGCGTTCTCCGATATTGCGGAAACTCTTGCCCCCGTCGGTGGACACGTTGATCCAGAAATCCACGTAGAACACCTTGTTTTCATCACGCGGGTCAGCGAAGATCTCCTGGTAATAGTTGCCGGCGGTACTGTTGTCGCTGCGCTTCTCCCAGCTTGCGCCACGGTCGGTGGAGCGAAACACACCTCCTTTACGGTCGGAGGCTTCCACGATGCAATAGAGTACATCGGGGTTGACAGGGGAAATGGCCATACCGATCCTGCCCATGTCGGTGTCCGGTAGTCCGTTGTGTATCTTGTTCCAGGTCGCTCCCCCATCGGTACTCTTGTAGAGGGCGGACTCGGGCCCTCCGCTGATATAGGTGAATACATGACGGCGGCGCTGATGTGCGCAGGCATACAGGACCTGGCTGTTGCGGGGGTCGATGTGTACCTCATTAAAGCCGGTGTTTTCGCTCACGGTCAGCACCGCTTTCCAGGTCTTGCCTCCGTCGGTGGTTTTGTAGATGCCCCTGTCACCACCCGGCGACCACAAGGGACCATACGCGGCCACATAAACAATATCGGAATTGGAAGGGTCAATGGCAATCATTCCGATGTGTTCGGAATTCTTCAGTCCCATGTTTTTCCAGCTTTTGCCACCGTCGTCGGAGCGGTACACCCCGTCGCCATAGGCCACGCTCCGCTGGTTGTTATTCTCGCCCGTACCGACCCAAACCGTGTGCGGGTTGGAGGGGTCGATGCTGACACAGCCGATCGAATAGCTGCCCTCGTTCTGGAACACGGGTTCATAAGTGGTCCCCGCGTTGGTGGTTTTCCATACCCCGCCCGAGGCGGCTGCCACGTAGTATTCCGAGGGGTTAGAGGGGTTCACTTTGATGTCGGCCACGCGACCGGAAGTCAATGCCGGACCGATGGAGCGGAAGCTCAGGCCGCTGAAGGTCGCGGAACTGAGGGGGCCCTCTTTCGGTGCAGCTGTGGTGCTGGTTTTCTTCTGTGCGGTAAGGGGCATACTCAGC
>CAZPCA010000007.1:24095-44984 GCA_964584995.1 uncultured Bifidobacterium sp. | reverse complement strand
AACTGATCATGACCATGTCGTCTTTTCGCTCGGCGCTAAATGCAAGTAGTTCGATTGGGGCAAGTCGTTTTATGCCGCATTTACGTATGATGAGATTGTCAATGACAGGTTTTGTGTTTTCCGTAATGTGAATGTTCTTGCCGATGATTATTGCATCGCTACTGTTGACGAGAATGCTTTGTGCTTGACCTGCATGCTGCCAAATGGTTGTTTGGTCAACCAGTAAAGTCCCTTTGCCGGTAGTAGGGTTGTAGATAAAACGATAATTTCGAATCTGTTTGTCTTTGGGTATTTCGAAATCGGTGTATGCGCGTACCTGATCTATCTTTCCGTCTGGCTTTTTTGTCCGGTATTGGATGAAAAGTTTGCCATCTCTGATGCCGAATTTTGTGTTTTTTCCCTGGGACAGGAAATCTCCATCTTGTGTACTCCCCGTATAGTCCAAAGAGACGTCAATGCCATCTTCCAGCAGACCGGTGGACGGCAGTGCAAGATTTATTCCTTCCGTAGAGCTTTGAGTCGAAAGAGCTATTGAATTGTTTGTCCCGCCTTGTACGCAATGCGCATAATTGCTGACCGTTATTCCTTGTGGTCCTATCTCAGCTGTTGTTGGTATATCTTGTTCCCAGGTATACGCACAAATGACTTCGCCGTTATGAACAGGGTCTGAATCAATCAGGTTGATCCTCGCTAAACTACTTTCTCGGTCTGCATGGAAAAACAAAAATGTCAGGTATAGGCATAGTCCGCTAATTGAACTCACGGAGAGGCCAATCAACATTTTTTGTGAAAGCCGGACTTTTTGGCTGTGGTTAAGTCTTATTTTTTGCTTCATACACGTTCTCCCGCACGTTGAAAGGGTTGCTCATTCACGCAGTTACGAAGGTGAGGTCCTCTACAGTTATGTTATTGTTTTCAGACATTAAAGCTGCCCGCTCGATGACAGCTTTCAGTTCTCGCACATTTCCCGGCCAGTCATAGTCGAGCATGAATTTGGATGCCTCTTTGGAAATTTGGATGGTAGGAAGCTTGTTCAATTGGCAAAAATCCTGAAGGAAGGATTTGGCAAGCAGAAGTATGTCATCGCCGCGCTCTTTTAATGGAGGTAGGTGTATAAGGAATCCCTGAATTCTATAGAATAAATCCTCACGGAATTTTCCATCTTTGACTTCCTGGATTAGGTTTTTATTGGTTGCAGCAATCAACCGGAAGTCAAGCTTGATGGTTTTATTGCTTCCTATGCGTGTGACTTCTTTTTCTTGTAGCACCCTCAGCAGCTTGGATTGAAGCGAAAGGTCCATTTCGCCGATTTCGTCCAGGAATATCGTCCCACCATCTGCCTCTTCAAACTTACCGATGCGTCTTTCACGCGCATCCGTGAATGCTCCTTTTTCATGTCCGAAAAGTTCGCTCTCTACCAGTTCTGTTGGAATAGCTCCCATGTTGACGATAACAAATGGTTTTCTTGATCGCGCAGAGTTGTAGTGCAGTGCCTTGGCTACGAGTTCCTTGCCGGTTCCACTTTGTCCGGTGACCAGGACCATCATGTTATTCTTCTCAACTTTCTGTATGAGTCGCAATACACGGAGTACGGCATGGCTGTTTCCAATGATGTTGGAGTATTTATTTCGGTCAATGATCTGGTCCTTCAGAAACTCGACTTCTTTCCGTAGGGTGACGTTCATGGATAGATTTCTTACAGAGTTTTCAATCGCTGCAAGCATCTGGTCGTTTTTAAGGATATAATCATTAGCGCCTTGCTGATAGCAGGACACAACCACCTGGACGTCTTCCTGTCCGGAACAAACAATGACAAGAACGGAAGGACAAGCCGACTTGACCTTTTTCAGTAAGCTAAGCCCGTCCATCCCAGGCAGATTGTAATCAATCAATATGATATCAGGTTGTTCATGAAGATGGGCAATGCAATCCTCTGCTGTTTGGAATACTTGCGTCTCAAACCTGTCAAATTTGACTAAAGTTTGGCGGATGACAGCGGCTACCATCTCGTCATCTTCAATGATGAATATCTTTCCTGCGTTCATGCTGTTTTATTGAGGGTGTTTAGCGCTTTTCAGTTCGTAACTTAATTCAGCAAAAGCCATCATGCTTTGTCTTTCAATGAAGATGTAATGTTCCTTTATTGCTTCCATTTGTCCTTTATTCCGGGCGCATTCCTCCATTTTTGCGGCCCGTAAGGAACATTCTTTCATTCCAACATAATTGAAGGAGGGTTTGGCTTTGTGGGCCGCTTGCCTTATTTTTTCCCAGTCATAGGATGCTATTCCATCTTTTATGTCTTGCAGTGATTCTGGGCAGTTGCGAAGGAACATCTGAATGAACTCAAAATAAAAAACTTCATTATTATCTGAAATCTCTTTCAGGAAATCGAGATGAGTTATTTTAGTGGTGTCATTACGGTGTTCAAGTGGGTTTTTCTCGTGTTTTTTATTTGTTGTAGCACGACTGCTCTTGTATTGCTCTGCTTTTTCTATGATTTTCATTTTAAGCTCGTCAGATTTGAATGGTTTTGATAGGTACTCGTTCATTCCGACAGCCAGGCATTTTTCCTTTTCACCCTGTAGGGCATGGCCCGTCATGGCTATAATCGGTGTTTGCTGATTGATGGAGTTTTTTGCTTTCCTGATTTTGTCAGTAGCCTGGTATCCATTCATGTCAGGCATTTCTACGTCCATTAGTATAACATCGTAAGGTTTTTTGCAAGCGAAATCAACAGCCTCACGACCGTTTACAGCGAAATCGCATTTCATTTGCCAGTCTTTCATCATTTTTGCGATGATGAATCTGTTTATATCATGGTCCTCCGCAACCAAAACGGTGATTTTAGTATCCAGATTTTCAGCCATTTTCTTTTCTACTTTGTTGCACTGATAAATGTCAGTACAAATGGTATACGGAAGGCTGACTGTAAAGGTTGTACCTGATTTAAGTTTGCTTCTTACATGAATATTGCCTCCAAGACGGTCTACGAGTTGCTTTGTTATGCTGAGTCCAAGACCGGTTCCACCGTATATTCTGCTGGTATCACTTCCTGCTTGATAAAAGGAGTCGAAAATACTGTCCAATTTATTCGCTGGAATACCAATGCCGGTGTCTTGAATCTCAATTTGAACAATGACCGAGCGGTTGTTGCTTTCTTTCAATTGGGTGCGGATGCTGATTTGTCCTTTTTCGGTGAATTTTACAGCATTCCCGATAAGGTTGTTCAGGATCTGTGTCAATCGTACGGGGTCGCCTACGAGCGCATCGGGTAATTCATTGCTGGATATAAACGATATTTCAATATTCTTTTCAATTGTTTTGGGTAAGAAGGATGAGAGGGAGGTGTTGATTGTGTCCTTGATACTGAACGGAATTTCTTCAAATACCATTTTATCAGCGTTCAATTTGGATAAATCAAGAATGTCGTTCACGATCACTAATAGATTGTCTGCTGATTTTCTGATCAGTCGTAGGAAGTTTTCTTGGTCTTCGCTCAGTTCAGTATTGTAGAGGAATTGTGCCAGGCTGATGATTCCATGTATCGGTGTCCTTATTTCATGACTTACGGTGGCAAGGAATTGTTCCTTGAGTTTGGCAGTTATGTCTTTGTGTTCAAGCTGATGCTGAAGGTTTTTGTTTTGCTGCATGAAGGTGGTATTGTCGACAGCAACTACCGTCATACCTTTTATTTCCCCTGTGGCCTCATTATAAACAGGCATGTAGTTCACATCGAAGAAGTGGTCTTCAATAGATGTTTGGCACCTCAGGTGACCTTTCTCCTTGGCTTTTATAAAATCAATATACCTTACAGGTAATTCATTTCCTGTTTCGCTCAGGCTTTTACCAATCATTCGCTTGTGTTCGTAAGTCGTAAGGTTGGCATGCTCTCCACGACATAAGGTGATAGTCCCTTTTGCGTCTATGTCATAGACTACTACTGGCGACTGAGCGATGATTTGGTTGAGCTTGGATTCGGTAGCTTGCAGCGCCGTTTCGGCTTCAATGACATCTTTTCTTGCTTGCAGCAAAAGTTGTATATAGTTTAGGCTTTTGATGAGGGTTGTTACGCTCAAATCCTTTTTTGGTATATAGTCAACCGCTCCCAGTTTCATGCAGTCTACAGCTGTTTGCAGGTCTTCATGGCTGGTTACAACGATTACAAAACTCCGATTATTGGTTTTATTGGTGTAATGAAGAAAAGCTTCGCCGGTGTTGTCCGGCAATTGGTAATCCAGAAATGTACAATGAAAATCTTTTTGGTTGCACATTTCGATGGCGGTATGCAGACTCTTGCTGAAACTGATCTGCACAGGTGTTCCGCATCGTTCAAGCATTCCTGCAAGGATGCTGCTATCCTGCTGACAATCTTCAATAATATGTATGTTCAACATGAATATCTATTGTGATATACTGACAGGTTCTGGTAGTTCACATAATTTCCAGTAGCTATTAAGTATTGAAACTGCCTGAACAAATTTTTCAAATGAAAGAGGCTTCAGGATATATCCCGCCACATTCAATCTATAGGCTTCGATTTTATCCTGGTCATCGTTGGATGTAGTCATCACAAATACGGACAGAGAGCTCAATTCAGGATCTTTCCGCAGTTCTTTTAAGAATTCAAGTCCGTTCATTTTGGGCATATTGATATCGAGCAGAATGATTCTCGGACATGGATTTAGTTTCGCTTTTCCGTTTTGTCCCCGCAGCATATTCAAGGCTTCCACACCGTTGAAGGCGATATGTAGTGGGTTGGTCATGTTGTTCTTTTTAAATGCGCGTTGGACATTCATTACGTCAACACTGTCATCCTCAATGAGTAGGATGTTCATTGTTCGGTCTTCGTTATGCGTCATAGTGTTGTGGTTTTAATGGGCTGATTTGGTTCGAACGGCCAGGTGAAGGAGAAAGTTGTGCCTTCTCCCATTTTGGATTGCACATGGATTTCTCCGCCTTGTTCTTCGATTATTTTCTTAACGATGGATAGTCCAATGCCAGTACTTTCAAATTGGTCACGGGTGGTCAATGTCTGGAAGAGAACAAAAATCTTTTGATGGTATTCAGTCTCAATTCCTGGACCGTTATCCGTTATCGATATTTGGCAATGTGTCGGATGAGTCAGGCAATTTATTTGTATACGAGGATCCTGTTTATTGTTGTGCTTGATGGCGTTGCTGATGATATTCAGAAGTACCTGGTGCAATCGTATGGTATCCGTTTCGAATACCGGCCATTCGCCACTGAAAGTGCAATGGAAACTATTGTTTGTGGATAATATTTCGACCACTTCATGGACAAAGGCAGCGCTATCGATTAATTTGTTGTCACCTTTTATTTTTCCTGCTTTGGCATATGCCAAAATCCCGTGAATGAGGTTTTCCATCCGCAGTACACGGCCTTTTAAGAGTTGCAGGTTTTTACGACTGTCTTCACTGAGCTTGTCTCCGGTATCTTCTTCAATCCATTCAGCAAGACTACTGATGGCGCGTAAAGGGGCCTTCAGGTCGTGAGAAACAACATAGGCAAATTGATCCAGGTCGTGGTTTATCTTTTTTAGATGGTTTATATTATCCTGTAATTTCTTTTCAATTTCCTTTTTTATCTGCGTTTCCTCTTTCACCTTTTCGGCTATAGCCAAAAGGTTGGAACTTATGTCCGTGTTGTTTTCAAGATCGATATTTAAATTTTCTAAGGATTCTATCAGCTGAAGTATAGCTAGTTGTTGCTTATTTATTTCATTGCTGATGGATTCGTTGGCTTCCCTTAGTTCTTCAGAGCTTATATTCATGGACCTTTCCAGCAATTGGCGGTCGCGGTCAAAGTGCTCGTAACTTTCTCCTACTGCTTTTAGAAAAGCTGCCAGCCTCGGGTCATGTTGAAATTCTCCGAGGTGTTTGTTCAGTTGTCGTTGAAGTAGTTTGTGAGACATTTTAAGCAAGTTCGCTCATAGTGGTAATCGTCATGGTTTGATTGTGTAGTTCGCAATTGGAAAATCCCTTTACCGGAGATATTTCACCGTAGGAGTAAAACCCTGTAATGGCCGTGTCTTTTCCAAAAATGTCTTTTATCACTTCCACTTCTTCTTCTATCCGCTGATTCAATACAAGTTTCCTGCCTACACAGCTTATGAGGATTGCGAGGTCAGGGTTGTTTAATTTATCAAGGGTGGTTGTGGCAGCGTTGGAAGCACCCTCTATAAGTCGATCGAAATTTGCCTTCATTAATTGAGCCAGACTACCTTGTGGAATATTGCCGGCAAATGTCAAGCTTTGTTCATCTTCGTTGATTGATAAAATTGTGCGTACAATGGATTGATTGTTATCCTGATTTTTGATACTTAAAGGGAATAACAAAGCACTGCCGGGCAATTCATCGGAGTATTCGCCAAGGTATTTCTTGTATATCTCCAGCGCTGGTTTATTATCGATTTCATACAAAACATTGTCTTTTGATTTTGTGACAAGCCGTTCAGGTCCGAATGGATCCCAGCCACCCATACTTCCATGAGAAACTTTAAGATGATTTCCGTAGAAACCTACGGCCACAATTTTACCTTCAGCGGGTTGTTCATTCAACCCAACCAGTGTTTTCTGAAACCTGCTACCGTCACCCGCAAGTCCCCCTGTGATGACTACGTTATTTCCCAGTTTTTCCTGCAAGCCTATAACGAGATCACTACCATTGACCAGTTGTCCGTCGGATATGATAAGAATATTGCTGAGATTCTGCTTTTCGAATTTTTCAGCGATTTTATTGCCCGCCTCCCTGCTATTTAAACAATCATTAATTAATATGCTGTTGGATTGGATTTTAGTTTTGTCAAAGCGAATCGCTGTCAGGGAAATTGTTTCATCGTTCACTTGTGTGTCAATGATTTCTCCCGATGTAGAATTCATCATAATTTCGGCCGTTGGATATTTATTCCGGATTTCTTCGTAAAATCCATTGGACGATAGCAATGTTGTACTGCCAAAAACGATGACCAATTGATAGTCCTGGGCGTTTTTTGAGTCACTTCGTACGCTTTCCCAGGTTTTTTCGGGTGTCCATTTTAATTGTTCTATTTGCATAACGGGGAGTTTTAGGTTTAATATTATACTTATTAGACCCATCTATGGTTACAGATTTTTAGTAAAAAACGAAAGGCGCATCAAGGCGCCTTCACGGGTATAAATTATATTTAACTATTTGTTAATCAGAGTTAAAAGTTGGGTTTTAGTAAATAGCGCGAATAGAATTCGTCTATGACTTTTACTGCTTCGTCTGCGGTGTCGACCACTTTGAAAAGGTTTAGGTCGTCGGCATTGATGTATTTTTCAGTAAGGAGAACCTCCTGGATCCACTGAAGCAAGCCTTTCCAATAATTTATACCAACTAGGACGATAGGGAATTTTCCGATTTTTTGGGTTTGAATCAAGGTCAGCGATTCGAACAACTCATCCATGGTGCCGAATCCACCCGGTAATACGATGAATCCCTGAGCGTATTTGATGAACATAAGTTTGCGAACAAAGAAATAATCAAAAGTGATGCTCTTGTCGTGATCAATATACGGGTTAGGCGCCTGTTCAAAGGGCAATTTAATATTCAAGCCAACGGATTTTCCTTTTGCTTTCTGGGCGCCTTTGTTGGCGGCTTCCATGATTCCGGGACCTCCACCGGTTATGATGCCATAGCCCTCATTCGTTAGTTTGAAAGCGATTTCTTCTGCGAGCGAATAATAGACAGAGCCTGGTTCTGTACGGGCTGATCCAAATATGGATACACAGGGTCCGATTTTACTCATCTTTTCGAATCCTTCTACGAATTCAGCCATTATTTTGAAAATCTGCCAGGTGTCTTGTGCTTTAATTTCCTGCCAGTCTTTTTCTGTAAATGCCCTTCGTATTTTGGCATCGTCCGGTTTGCTCATCATAGTGTTACGTTGTACGTTTAGGTCCTTTCAAAGGTTTGAAAAGTTGCATTTCCTGCTTTAGATATGCGGCAGTGACGGACTTTTTATGCTTGATAATCTGTTCTGGCGTCCCTGTGCAAACGATATTTCCTCCTCTGGCCCCTCCCTCCGGTCCAAGGTCTATGATATGGTCTGCTACCCGAATGACATCCATATTGTGTTCAATCACCAATACGGTATTCCCTTTGTCTACTAATTTATTCAAGACTTCCAGGAGAACCCTTACATCTTCAAAATGCAGTCCTGTGGTGGGCTCGTCCAAGATGTAAAAGGTGTTTCCAGTGTCTTTTTTGGATAGCTCAGCCGCAAGCTTCACCCTTTGTGCTTCTCCTCCGGAAAGTGTAGTGCTCTGTTGGCCAAGCGTAAGATAGCCGAGACCCACTTCCTGCAGGGTCTTTATCTTATGCAAAATGGAAGGGATGTTGTCGAAAAAATCCACGGCTTGCTCTATACTCATGTACAATACATCACTGATGGATTTCCCCCTGTAGCGTACATCCAGTATTTCACGGTTATAGCGCTTGCCGTTACAGCTTTCACAATGTACATACACGTCTGGCAGGAAATTCATTTCGATGGTTCGCATCCCGGCTCCCTGGCATGTCTCACAACGACCGCCTTTGACATTGAAGGAGAACCATCCCGGGGGGTATCCTCTTACTTTAGCTTCTGTTAATTGGGAAAAAAGGTTGCGTATGTCGCTGAAAACTCCGGTGTAGGTGGCTGGGTTTGAACGGGGTGTGCGTCCAATCGGACTTTGATCAATTTCAATGACTTTGTCTACATGCTCCAGGCCAGAGATGGAAGCAAAGGGCAGTGGCTTTTTATTGGATTGATAGAAATGCTGATTGAGAATAGGGTAGAGGGTTTCATTGATCAGGGTGGATTTCCCACTACCTGATACACCTGTAACGCAAATCAAGATACCCAATGGGAATTCAGCTTCTGTGTTTTTAAGATTATTACCTCGTGCACCTTTCAGTACTATTGATTTCCCATTGCTCTTTCTGTTCTTTCCTGGAGGAATAAAGAGAGAGCCTGAAAGGTACTTGGCAGTTAAGGAATCACCTTTGGCTACTTGGTCTGCAGTACCGCTCACGACAATCTTTCCTCCGTGAATTCCTGCACCGGGACCAAGGTCTATGACATGGTCGGCTGCCATAATTGTTTCCCTGTCGTGTTCTACAACAATCACGGAATTACCCAGGTCGCGTAGTTGGCGAAGCGACTGTATCAGGAGTTGATTGTCCCGTTGGTGTAGTCCAATGCTTGGCTCGTCCAGGATATACATCACTCCCACCAGCTGGGATCCTATTTGAGATGCCAGTCGAATTCGTTGCGATTCACCTCCGGAAAGTGATCGAGAGCTGCGGTTCAGTGTTAAATAATCCAGCCCGACATCCAGCAAAAATCGTATCCTTTTTGTGATTTCTTTAAGGATTTCCCTTCCGATGGTCAGTTGTTTGCTGCTCAACTTCTTTTCAATGTGAAGACTCCACTCATAAAGCGCGGAAATATCCATCTGCGCTAGCTCAGCTATATTCTTCTCATCCAATTTAAAGTAGAGCGCTTCTTTTTTAAGCCTGCTGCCATGACATTCAGGGCATTCAAGATGTGCCATATATCCCATGGCCCATTTTTTCATTCTGCCTGAGTTGTTTTCATCGTCGATCTGTGCAGCGATGAAATTGGCGATTCCTTCGAAACTGATGGTGGAATGATTTTCCTTCTCTGTTGAATAAATCTCATTACTACCGTACAAGATGACATTCATCGCCTCCTCAGGGATATCTTCGATGGGTGTATTGAGCGTGAATCCGAATCTTTTACCGATCATCTGCAACTGCTGGAATATCCAGTTGTCTTTGTATTCTCCTAAAGGAGCGATGCCGCCCTTACGAAGGCTTTTCGAAGCATCAGGTATGACTGCTTGCAGGTCGATTTCCGGAAGCGTTCCCAGTCCGCCGCATTTACTGCAGGCACCATAAGGCGAATTGAACGAAAATGTATTCGGTGCCGGTTCATCATAGGATATTCCAGATGCGGGGCACATTAGATGTTGGCTGAAGTGTCTGACTTTTTTACCGGATTCCGGGAGCACCATCAATGCGCCCTTTCCCTGTTTCATAGCGGTTTTTAAACTCTCTGATAGCCGCTGGTCGTTTTCAGAGCCCACTCTTAACCGATCGATGACGATTTCAATATCGTGTGTTTTGTAACGATCCGCTTGCAGTCCTTTTTTTATTTCAGTGATTTCTCCGTCTATACGGACCCTGACAAAGCCCTGCTGAGCTATTTGCTGGAACAACTCCCGGTAATGCCCCTTTCTTCCTTTAACCACGGGAGCAAGTATTTGGATGGATTGGCCATCGTACTGTTCCAAAATGACCGAGTGGATCTGTTCATCACTCATACGAATCATCTTTTCTCCGGTCATATAGGAATAGGCGTCAGCAGTCCGCGCAAAAAGTAAGCGTAGAAAATCGTAAATCTCGGTCACCGTTCCTACCGTTGACCTTGGGTTGGTATTGGTGGTTTTCTGCTCGATGGATATGACCGGACTCAATCCTTTCACCTTATCGACATCCGGTCGTTCCATGGACCCTAAAAATTGTCGCGCATATGCCGAAAAAGTTTCCATATATCGACGCTGACCTTCAGCATACAAGGTATCAAAGGCAAGAGAGCTTTTTCCGCTGCCACTGAGGCCGGTAAGTACTACCAGTTTGTTTCGAGGGAAAACAAGGTCTATGTTTTGAAGATTGTGTTCACGGGCGCCGTAAACCTCCACCCATTCTTCTTCGGATAGTTTCATAAAATGTCCCGGCCTAAGGCGGTTTTCACAAATGTACTCAGTTCAAGGTATGCGTGATTAACATGCTGATAAACAATCTGTATGCATTGATAGTCAATGGTTTTTGTTGTCTTTTGTAAGGTATTGCTTTCATTTTCCGCTTTTCCCACCTACGCAGGATAATTTACGGGCGTGGAGGGAACCTTACGGGGAATTGTTTCGTAAGAAGGTGCATGGAACCGAACAGAAAGCCTACTGAATGGATGAGGGGTGGTGGTAAGTTACCGGCTGAAATACTGGTAATGTTATGCTTGTTTATGGTGCAATTTTCGTTTGCACAATCACCGGTTGCATCCTTTGTAATGAATACCTCACAGGGTTGTGCTCCGCTTAACATCGCATTCAATAACACCTCACAATTTGCTTCTTCTTATCAATGGGATTTCGGAAACGGTAATACTTCTACGCTTGCGAATCCCTCAAATGTCTATACGAATTCTGGTGTATATACCATAACACTTACTGCTACAGGAAACAATGGTGCCACGGATGTGTTCAGCAGTCAGATAACCATTAGTCCGCGACCTCAGGCGGCTTTTTCTGTTCAGACGACTACCGGATGTCAGGGAAGTCAAATCTTCGATTTTCAGAATACATCCAGTTTATTTGACTCCTGTTTATGGGACTTCGGTGATGGCACTACCAGCAACGCCACCAATCCTCAGCATATATATTCAATTGCAGGTACATTCACTGTTTCTTTAGTCGTATACAATAGCGCCTTGGTTTGCAGCGACATGCAGGTGAAGTCTGCATACATCACTGTTTTCCCTTCGCCAACTGCCGTCGTCACAATGAATGATTCTGTTTCATGTGATCCTTCGTTCAATTTTCAATTCTCAGCTACCACTGCGAACGCTATCAGCTGGAATTGGTTGTTCGGTGATGGAACGGCTTCAGGCACCATCAATACAATGCATGCCTACGGAGATACCGGATATTTTCATCCTGCTATTTATCTGACCAGTGGAAACGGGTGCAGTGACACCATTTTCACAGATAATCCAGTACATATTAAATGGAATCCTGTGCCCGCTGTAACAGTGAGTGATGATACGGGTTGTATGCCTCATTACCTTGCCATGCTTGCTACCCATTATTCAAATGCTAATTACCAGTGGAATCTTGGCAATGGGGTAACTAGGAATATTTTTGCTGTATACTACACGTATCCTGATAGTGGAATTTATCCTGTCCAACTTTCAGTGACCTATGCCAACGGATGCTCCCAACAAGTCAATGTCGGGCCTGTTGTTGTGCATCCAAGACCTTTCTTCAATTACTTCATGAGTAATTATACAGGATGTGCTCCGCTTAATGTGCAGTTTTTGAATACCACAACACAGCCGTACACTTGGCTCTGGCAGTTTGGCGATGGGGATACATCTATTCTAAAAGCGCCCTCTCATACCTATACAAGTCCAGGTTCCTATCAGGTAAGCCTTACTGCTACAAATGCGCAGGGATGTTCATACGGCTATGCATTGAATCAACGTATACACGTATTTTCCGCTAAGGCAGATTTTTCTCCGGACGTGACATCTGGCTGTCCTCCGCTAACGGTAAATTTCAACAATAGTTCTTCGGGCGCTGTGAGCTATTTCTGGGACTTCGGTGATGGAACAACCTCCACCCAGCAGCATCCATCCCATATCTATGCCGCTATCGGATCCTATCAGGTGACCCTCATTGCTACCGATGTCACAGGATGTGCGGATACGCTTGTGTTCCCAACAAATATCTCCGTGACGCAGTATGCCGTCAATTATACTGTTCCTCCGGTGGTGAATGCTTGCGCCCCCTACGCGCTTAATTTTTCCGATGCATCAGGGGCGGCGAGCTTTTTATGGGATTTCGGTGATGGTTCCACTTCTACTGCTTCCAATCCATATCATGTTTTCAACGAGCCCGGTACCTATACTGTGTCGTTGACGACCACTATGCCCAACGGTGGCTGTGAACAGCATATCCCTAACTTTCAGACGTTCGTCATAGACGGTACAGATCCGGGATTTACCTATACCGTAAGCCCATGTCCTCCATACACTGTTTTTTTCAATGATACCACCAACAATGCTGCTGCATGGCAATGGACTTTCGGTGACGGGGGTAGTTCAACGCTTCAGGATCCTCAGCATATTTATCCTGGACCAGGTATTTACAATATTTCCCTTGCTGTGACCACTCCGAATGGATGTACCAGTGTTTTGCAGGCGGCCGGAGGAGTAGTCATAACCGGTTTGGGCGCCAATGCTACAGTTGTCTGTACGGATACAGCTGCCCCATTCAATGCACAATTTTATGCAAATTCTACCGGCGCTACATGGTGGTTATGGGATTTTGGAGATGGTAGTACTTCATCCTTGCAAAACCCGAATCATGTTTTCACCACACCTGGGCCGCACAGCATTTCTTTGACTGTTGGCAATGATAGTTGTCAGGCTGTTTATACCTATCCTCCTCTTTCATTCGGTTCGGCAACCGGTAATGGTGGAGGCTTGGGTGGACCAGACCCCTATATTCCCCCGCGCGTATACCACTGTGCGCCGCACACAGTGAATTTCAATAATCCGGATCCTTACGCCATAGCATACCAATGGAATTTTGGTGATGGAACAACTTCTACATTGCCTTCGCCTGAGCACATGTATACAGATAGCGGAGCCTTCCTTGTTAGTGTTTATCTGTATCAGGCCTCAGGGGTAGTGGATACGATTTATTATTCGGATACCATTTACGTGGTAAAGCCATTTACGGATTTCGGTATCACCACCACAAATCTTTGTACGGGAGTGGTGGTGGATGTATCCGTGGATCCATCGGTCCAGTCGGTATTATGGGATTTTGGAGGAGGTGCTACACAGACAACAGCTTCTGCGTCATTTACGTATCCCAACGTGAATGCCAGTTATATGATCAGTGTGAATGTGACGGATTCAAACGGATGTGAATCGTTCGTGGCGAAATCCTTTGCTGTGAATGCTGTAAGCCCCTTATCGGTTTCTTCACGACGCGCCTGTGCCGGAGACTCCCTTTATTTCGATCCGGGGAATGTCAATTATTCACAGTACCAATGGAATTTTGGTGATAATCAGTTTTCTTTGGACAGGGCTCCTGCTCATGCGTATCAGGATTCCGGATTATTTCAGGTTCAACTCCTGGTGACGGATATTAATGGTTGTGTTCAGACCTTCTCCATGAATTATGTGGTTGAAGTTTTTGATCCGATTGCAAATTTCAATTTTACGCCACCGCTCACCAATTGCACTACCGTGTACATCATGACCAATAACCTTTCAACAGGAAGTAATACCTGGTTTTGGGATTTTGGAGATGGTACGTATTCAACGCAATTCAGTCCGTATCATACCTTTTCAGATACAGGTTATCACGATATAACTTTAGTGGCGAGCAAGAATATTTGCAGAGATACAATGGTGATTCCGTCTGCAGTTTATGTAAGTGACCTTGTTCCTGATTTTACATTTGTAACGGGTGGAGATTGTGTACCTTCAATTACTTCTTTTACAGATCTCAGTCAGGATGCCGTTTCCTGGTTATGGGACTTTGGTGACGGAGATACATCCACATTACAACATCCAGCCCATACATTTTTGATGAATCCTCGTGATTCAATTACACTCACGGTGAAGGATATCAATGGCTGTTCCAGATCAGTTTCCAAAGCTGCCCCACGCCTTACAGCGGCATCATTCACAGTAGATGATGGTGGTGGTTGTTCTCCCTTTATGGTGACCTTTTCGGATTCAAGCTCGAATGCGGCTGCATGGTCATGGAGCTTTGGTGACGGCAATTATTCGAACAACATGGCTCCTCAGCATGTCTATACGAATGATGGTTTTTACAATGTTGGTTTGACAGTTACTGCACCTACTGGCTGTACTTCAACTGTATTTTATGATTCACTGGTGCATGTCAACACACCGGTGGCGGCATTCAGTGCAGATAGTCTGGAAGGCTGTGCGCCCTGGCTCATAACATTCGATGATAACAGTATCAATGCGGTGGCATGGGATTGGAAATTTGATAATGGGAAAACTTCTGGCAATCAGTTTCCTTCATTACTATTCACTTCCCCGGGAGTGTATGGAGTCAATTTGACCGTGGAGAATATGTATGGATGTAGGGATTCTCTTCGGGTCGATAGCATGGTAATTGTGCGTGGACCACTACCATCCTTCACCATTTCAGGCCTGAATGGTTGTGCTCCGCATGCGGCTGTATTCACGAATACGGCATCGGGAGCTATCAATTATGAATGGCATTTCGGAGACGGTAACTCCTCCACTTTAAGCAATCCTGTCCATGTTTTCGATAATCCGGGAACTTATTCGGTAAGTTTATTTGCATTTGATTCAACTGGCTGTTCTGCGATTTACACTTATCCTGTTCCTGTGTCCGTTTCTTCTAGTCCTACGACCGTACTCTCCATCCCTCAAACGAGTGGTTGTGCTCCGTTTACCGCACAATTGGATCTTACGGGAACGGATGCAGATAGTCTTTTGTGGGATTTCGGCGATGGTACTATTTCAACCGGGTTGCTCTCTTCTCATACATACAGCGTTTCTGGTAACTATGTAATCAAATTGATTGCATATAATTTAGAAGGATGCACGGATACACTGCTGTATCCGGATACGATTCATGTTTTTGCGCAACCGCAAGCAGGTTTTTCCGTGACACAATCTGAAGGATGTATGCCGCTTTCTGTGGCATTCATTGACTCATCTTCCGGATTAGATAACCCTGTGTATGCTTGGGATTTCGGTAATGGACAGACATCTACTGCACAGTGGCCAACGGCTACCTTTACAGAACAGGGTTTATTTACCATTTCACTCATTGTGACGAATGCCAATGGTTGTTCGGATACTTTGGTAACGCCAGATAGGATAACGGTTTTCGATGATCTTCCACCTCCAGCACCCTTTATGAACAGGGTGACTGTTTTGAACCATCAATCCATAGAGGTCGATTGGTCACCGGTGAATAGTCAGGACATGGATCATTACAATGTATACCGCTATAATCCGTTGTCGGGTGTTTACGATAGTGTCTATTCTGTTTCCACCTTGAGTATAGTTCCGGGAACACAAGTAATCTCATTTGTGGATTCAACAGTATTGACACGTGTTTCTTCTTATAAATATAAGGTGGAGGCGGTTGACAAGTGCGGTTATCGTATGCATTTGGATTCACTCGTTGCACACGAGTCGGTATGGCTCAATGCCCAAGCCAATGGAGCTGTTGTGCAGCTTGACTGGACAGGTTATGGTGGCTGTGTTGTTGCTTCTTATGAAATTCATCGAAAGGATCATAATGCTGGGTCCTATGCATGGATAGGGTCTGTTTATGCATCGGTAAATGAATTTACGGATACTACAGCATGGTGTCCTTATGAATATAGCTACCGGATAGTTGCAAAAGACATTTGTGGAAATACAGTATTTGATTCCAGGAGCAATGATGATGAGGCTACGCCGGTAAGTCCAATAGCCGATCAGCAGGTCGATATTACCAGGGCTACGGTGGTGGAAGATCAATTCGTGTTGATTGAATGGTTGCCACCGGTCATCATGCCAGATGCTGTGGACCGCTACGATATTTACCGTTCAAACGACTCAATTGACTATTATTTGTTGGGTACCGTAACGTCGAATCAGCTTGCTTACTCCGATTATCAGGCAGCTGTAGATCATCAGCATTACTATTATAAAATAATGGTGCGAAATGCTTGTGACACGGATACACGAGTAGGTTTGATCGGCTCATCCATCCATTTACAAAAAGAAGAGACTGGATTGCAGAATCTTCTCAAGTGGTCTAGGTATTCGGATTGGAGTACAGGAGTTGATTTTTATGTTATCGAGAAATTAGATGAATATGGAAATTGGGTAGAAATGCAGCGATTGCCTGGCAGTGTCACCCAATGGGAAGAGAAGTGATTTTTCGTGCTTTTCGGATGGAGACGTTCAATTCATAGCCAACCAGGATAACAAGCAGATTTATATAAAGCCAGATCAAAATCACAATAAGGGTTCCGATTGATCCATAAATTTTATTGTATTGTCCGAAGTTGTTGATAAAATAGTTGAACCCTAAAGTGGTGAAAATTATCAGCATGGTTGCGAGTGAAGAACCCGCTGAAATGAATTTCACTTTTTCATGCTTCGATGGGCCGAAATAGTAAAGCAGCGAAATGGCTGAAAAGCACAATAATAAGAGTACAGTCCACTTACCGAGCAGGAGAAGGATGACTTGTGCTAGGTGGACTAAGATTTCCTTTTTTTCGAGGTAAGAAAAAATTATTTCGCTGGTGATGAGCAATCCAATTGCTGTAAACACAAATAACGAAAGCGTCAACGTCAGTCCAATGGCCATGATGCGTTTTTTCCATCCTCTGCGTTGATCCTTTCCGTGATAACTCCGGTTGAACCAGCTCATCAAGGCAAGTACTCCGTCGGAAGAAACGAAAATGGCAAAAATGAAGCCGAAGGACAACAATCCTCCTCTTTGATGCAGTACGATATCTTCAATGGTCCCCTTTGCCGCTTCGTAGGTGCTGGATGGTAAGAATTCTTTGATGAGCAATAATAGCTTTTCTGGGAATGCAGGAATGGGAATATAGGGAATGAGCGTGAAGATGAAAATGATTGTTGGGAATAGCGCAAGAAAGAAACTGAAGGCTATGGCACGCGCCCGCGTTTGCAGTTCCCCCTCTTTAAGGCGCTGAAGGAAGAAGTCGCCGACTTCATAGAGGTACATTCCTTCGAAGCCGGGCAGGCTGATTTTTCTCAGCGTTGTGTTGACCTTTTTTACAAAAACTGAGCGAAGTACTTTATTGTACAGTCGTGATGATTTCAATGCGATAGTTTAAGGCTCAAATCAATACTTTTTACCGAATGGGTGAGTGCTCCTACCGAAATGAAGTCGATGCCACTTTCACCGTATCGCCTTATATTTTCGATGGTTATACCTCCGGAGGCTTCCGTTTCTGCTCGACCATTAACAATGGAGACGGCTGCTTTCACTTCTTCCGGTGAAAAATTATCAAACATGATACGATGCGCAATACCTGTTTTGACTGCGGACTCTATTTCATGTGTGTTTCGGGTTTCTATTTCTATTGGAAGCCTTAATTTGTTTTTTTCGCAATAATCTTTGGCCAGCGTCAACGCTTTTTCTATCCCGCCTGCGGCATCTACATGATTGTCTTTTATGAGAATCATGTCGTAAAGTCCGGTACGATGATTTCTTCCGCCTCCATGTACAACGGCTTCTTTTTCGAATTTTCTGAGTAGGGGAGTAGTTTTCCTCGTGTCAAGTACCACTGCACGAGTGCCTTCCAATGCACGTACATAGCGGTTTGTAACACTGGCAATACCCGAGAGCCGTTGAAGGCAATTCAAGACCAGTCGTTCCGCTTTTAAGATGCTTTGGATAGTGCCGGTGACCTCAAAAAGCACATCTCCTTTGACTATATTACTGCCATCTTTAAACCCATCGTTTACTTTAAGTACGATTTCTTGATCTACTTGTCGGAATATTTCTTCGGCCAAGGTCAGTCCACTCAAGACACCGTCTTCCTTCACCAATAGAAGAGCTTTCCCCTTTTTATTTAAGGGTATAGTCGCGAGCGAGGTGTGGTCTGCGGGACCAATATCCTCTTCAAGTGCCAATCGTATGAAGTCCGGTGTGTTCATTGGGTGCAAAATTGCGCAAACGGA
Organism: uncultured Bifidobacterium sp.; assembly: GCA_964584995.1. Lineage (GTDB taxonomy): Bacteria > Bacteroidota > Bacteroidia > AKYH767-A > OLB10 > JAJTFW01. The sequence continues at coordinate 26,425 of CAZPCA010000007.1, read as the reverse complement.
TTGAAATTGAAAGATAAAAAAAGAGCCGGGTAATTTTCCGGCTCTTGTTCAACATCAATTATTCTATTCTTTCATAAAACGAAGTTCTTGAACTTGTATGCTTTTTCCGCTTTGTTTGATGTAAATATAAGTTCGGAATGTTTGTCCCTGGTTCGTACTCAATGATCCTATTCCATATTGGGCACCTTCTTTGGAGGCGCCTTTGTGGATGATTTTGAAAGATCTGGGGTGGTTTTTTACGAAGAATTCTTTCAAGACCTGTTCTGCTTGTATTTTGCTGTAAACTTCTTCTTTTGCAACGATTGTCAGGTCTATCGTACTTCCGAAGAACTTAGCTACTGATTTGGCATCCCCTGACCTGAGCGCATTGGCAACTGCATCCAATCCATCGGCTTGCGATCTGGCTTCAATAGCATTGGTCAAGACCAATAACAGAAGAAATAGTATTTTTTTCATAATCTGTCACCCTGGCAAACAAATACTCTGCCAAACTGCTTTTTTCAATCTATTTTCTTCAATTTTACGAAAATAAACTCCTTTAATAAATTCGGCGGGTATATAATCATACAGCTTTTTTCAACATGTATTCAACCTGAACAATATGTTAAATCTATGAAAATCAAATTGTTGTTTATTAATCAAACCCAATCGGGCTGGATCGGGGACGGATTGGAAGAGTATGTCGGTCGATTGAAAAGGTATTTGCCGCTTGAAATTCGAGAGGTCAATTCGCCCATGCGAAGCGGTAAATCCAAAGACAATGTGGTAAAAGAAGAGGGAGACAAAGTACTCTCCTTGCTGAAGTCGACGGACAAGTTGGTGCTCCTGGACGAATCAGGTTCTGAAATGAACTCGGTGCAGTTATCGGTATGGTTGAATAAGAAGATGGTGGCGATGAACGGAGATCTGGTCATGCTCGTAGGTGGCGCCTACGGTTTTTCGGATGAGATCATCGATAGGGCAGCTGAAAAAATCTCATTGTCCAAACTTACTTTCACCCACCAGATGGTTCGTATCATTTTGGTGGAGCAACTCTACCGGGCGATGACAATTTTGCGAAATGAGCCCTACCATCATTCATGATCGGATGAGCTTGCGGTATACCCTTTCGTATGTATCTACGCCTTTTGTTAAGCTGAAATGATGGATGGCTTCCATTCTGATGGCGTCGCTGCTCACGGTTCTTTGTAAGTGCATTATTTCAGAAATAATCTCCTCGTACTCATCGGTATTCATTTTTTTACAAATCAATCCGGTTCCTGAACGCTCTATGATTTGATCTGTATCTCCAATACCGGCATTGCACACTACAGGGATACCCATGCTTAGGATTTCGCCCAGTTTGGTCGGTGAACTTGCTATCTTGGAGAATGCAGGTTTAATGAAGAATATACTCAATTGGGAAAGTGAAAGTAGGGAGGGCATTTCCTGCCTGCTCGCTGAGCGGAATCGGAGCTTCGTAGGATCGACTCCGGTCTCTTCGGCCATTTTGATGAAGGGGGATGGGTCTTCCTGTGTGATGATTAAAAAAATCGCATGAGGCACCCTTTGGCAGAAAACACGGAAAAAATCAAGCATTTGCCTGGGTAGATACCACGTGCTGATACTTCCGGAATAACTGAGTACAAAATTGTTTTTATGAATGTTCAATTGGGCTGCAAGATTGTCAAGGGCATTTTCGTTTATTGATCTCCTGTCGAAGTGTTCGGTGTCTACACAGCACGGTATCACCGTCGTTTTTTCTTTTATAGATGCCCCTCCTCCAATGTTCATGATCTCTGGGATAGCCTTTTCTGTCAGTGAGATGATGCCGTCGGCACACGAGAAAAAATACTTTTCTTGTTTTTTCATGAAAGAAAAAACCATTCTGAACATTGGATTACGCATGTCCCAGATTTTTCCGTCTATCTTTTCGTCTGCCCAAAAACCACGCATGTCGAAAAGGAATGGGATATCGTACTCTTTTTTCAATAGCTTCCCCACTATTGCGGGTATGTAGCTTCTGCAATGTACCAGTTGAAAATGTTTTGACTTGTGAAGACGCTTTGCAATTTTCGATATGCGGTGGATATCGTAAAGTGTACCTGCTATGGGTGGACTTCTATGGTAGTTGACGGGGTGCCAGTCGATGTTTTTGGAAGAGCAGATATTTCGAATGACATCCTGGAGTTTGTCGAACAAGTATGGCTTTTCGGCACTGATAAGTGTGATACCGAAACCCCGATCAGCCAGGCCGCAAAGGTAGGGGAGTACTTGTGACTGGCCGAGAGGATCCGTCATTCCATCATACGAGATGTACAATATTTCCGACTTGGGCGTATTCAATGGCT